>NZ_JAYRDJ010000007.1:0-137652 GCF_041909475.1 Niveibacterium sp.
CTTCATGGTGATCATCTCCAAAATCCTGCTCAAAAAATGAGCAGACGAGTTAATCACCCTGGTCAATTTTCAGCGCGCACTACCTCGCTTTTCTGGTCAGTTTTCAACGAGCGTCAACAAACTAACCCGCTGATGGCGCGCGCCGCCTGCGCGGCCTTCGCCCTGCCAGGGTTGCCCTCCGTCGCATTGTCATCATCGGCGCAAAGTATCAGCCGCAAGTCGGGGAACTTCGCCCGCAAGGCCAGCGCCACCGGCTCAAGGTTTCCCGCGTTGAACGCAACGGCGACGGGGAGCCCTGTTGCTTCGTGGATCGTCGCGCCGGTTGCGAAACCTTCGGCGATGCACAGCGCCGCCGCGCCTTGTGGGTTGCCGATGCTGAAATAGCATCCTTTGACCTTGCCACCCGGCAGAAATCTCTTTTCGCCGTTGGCGGCGATGAACTGCAGGGAATGAAGGGCGCCGTCGGATCGCATCGGCACCAGCAAGCGTCCATCCTTGAAGCGTGCGCCATGCGGCTTCACTCCCTTGCGGGCGAGATACGGAAAGTCCGCCGGGGCGGCGCTGGCGCAGTTCCACTCATCGGCCGCACGCAATGCGGCGGAAGCCTGGCGGCGGGCTTCCTCGGCTTCTCTGGCTTGGCGCATTGCAGCCACCTTGGCGCGGTGCGCCGCTTCCTCGCCTGGTGTAAGCGTGCGGCCAATGTCCGCGCGCCATGTTTGCGTGAAACCCGTTCGCCAGTCGCCAAAACTGCCGGCGGGGATGCCGTCGCCGTGCAAGAGATACCATCCGGCATCGTCGCCGCGTTTGCCGTTGCTGGCGAAGCGGCGAAGCTGGCCGTCGGTCTCGATTTCATCCGGGGGCGTAAGACCGGCGGCGCTGATTGCAGTGCGGAACTGTGCGATGGCGTCAGACATAGGCGCCGCCGATCCGCAACAGCGCAAGCACGATGCAGGCGCCGGCCTGTTTCCATAGTTGCCCGTTTGCTGCTGCGCTTTGGCGGGCTTCTTCCAGCCTGAAACTCGAAACCCAAACGGCGCGCTCGATTTTCGCAATCATTGCGCACCTCCTTTGTTCAGGTGGGTGCCGTCGATGCTGTACCGCTTGGCGCGCAATCGGGTTTCGCTCAAGTGGGATTCGCGGATGGTGTGCCACCCGCAGCGAATGGGCAGTTCGTCGCGGAGTTTGGCGATTGCCGCCACCGCGAATGGGCGGCGCTCCGCGTCAAAGTCAATAAGCTGAACTGCCTTGCCGGCTTCCAAGTCGGCCTTGATTGCGTCGCAAGCTGAGGTGAAAATGGCGCTGTCGCTCGCGCTCGGTTTGGCTTCGGTCAGCCGGGCGTTTTTCTTCTCCATGCCCGCCCCCGTCAAGCCCTTGCGATGAGGGCGCGAATGTCTTCAACGCGCCAAAAGGTTGAGCGGCCGTTTCCGATTTTGACGGGCTTCGGGAAACGGCCTGATTTGACGCCATCCCACCAGCAAGACTTCTTCACCGGGATGATCGGGGGAATTGGCGGCTCTGCTTTGGGGTTGCCTATGATCTGTGGTAGGCGCAGAAAACCGGTTTCAGGTAGTTGGTTCATTGCATCCGTCCTTGTCCAAGTTAAGACGGGTGCATCCTCCTTCTTCCGGCGGCGCGAATCACCGCAATTGCGGCGGAGGCCACCGCAGTTGCGGTATCGGCTCAGGATGCGGCTAGACTTTTTCTTGCGGCCGCAAACTTCTCTTGCAGCGTTCGAAGTTTTATTCCCGGTACATTTGGATGGTGCGCAACTAGCGCATCGGCGATTGCGTCTTGGCTTTTGAATACCGACTGCGGTGTGCCCCCCGGTGTCCTGCTGAGCATGATTGAGAGCAGCGCTCCGATGATATTTAGCAAGGTGGTTTCGGCTCGTTTGTTTATGGCGACGTCGCTATCGACCAAACTGTTTGAGGATTGCTCTGTGCCGCGAGGGGTATCACGGTGCGTCATGAAAGCGTGTTTCATCAGCCAATCCGCCATCACGAACGCGTCGATTTGACCCGTCAGCCCTTCATCTGCAATGAATCGCTTTAGCTCCTTGAGCGTGCAAGGAAACTGCAAGGCGGGTTCAAGGAGATTTCCCGTTGGATGAGACGTCAGGCCAGCTGCCTCGGCTCCGGTCAGCTCTGAGTCTTGAGGCTCTACCATCTTGTAGACCCCGTCAGCCCGAAGTTCTAGCCATTCTTCTTTCAATTCTCGCGGGGTGAGGTCCGTGAGTGCCCTGAAGTCCGCGTATCCGATTTTCAGTTCCATGGTTATGCCTATCTGTGCGCGCATTGATTTCATTACTGCTGCATCACGAAGGTTCGGCCACGCCTACTGTCGCCGACATGATCGGTTCAAGCGATACATCTTCAGTCTAAGGCAATCAACCCGGAAGGCATGTGCTTCGCGTGCAATTCCCGCGTTCGGTGCTATTACCAGAGTGCCGATGCGCGTCATCCCGTCAGCCTCGTATTGCGCCATAACGCGCCCCTCCCCAGCAGGGTGGAGCTGCCAGGTTAGCTGGCGCCGTAGCGGTCCGCTTCGCCTGAGACAGTTAGGCCCGGTTCTTGAGCGTCACCACGTTATCGGCGGCGCTGGTCAGTAGTTCGATCCGTTCGCCAAGCATTTGCCAGGCTTCGCGCATTTCGCGGGCGTAGTCGTGCCGCTGGTAGATCCGCTTCATGCGGTTTTGCTCAAGGTGGTTCAGGCAGCGTTCGACGACTTCCGGCAGCACGCCTAGCGCCACCATCATCGTGGCGCCTGTGCGACGTAGATCGTGCGGTGTCCATTTGCCTCCGGGCAGAATGAGCGCATCAGTGCTGGATGTGCGATTGCTCATGGCGCCCCGGTCGCCCCGCTGGCGGTCGCCGATCTGTTTGGCGATGGATTTCACGCATAGGTGCTGGTCGTGGTGCTTTGCGGGCATGACCCACGGCGATGGAATCAGTCGGCCCGCGTCGTCGGTGACAGCGCCTGACAGGGGGCGCAGCTCTTCGAAGCAGCGTAGGGCGAAGTCCGATAGATAGACGACGTGCTCGCGCCCGTTCTTGGCAACTTCTGGCGGAATCGTCCAGGTGCGGGCTTCGAGGTCGATGTGCTCCCAGCGCGCTTGCGTGATTTCACCGACACGGCAACACGTCGTCAGCATGATCCAGATGGATAGCTCGGTGGTCTTCAGCAGTTTGCCGGCCCTGAGTGCAGCGGGCAGGGCTCGGATTTCAGCATCGGACAGCACCCGCTCGCGTTCGTCGGCTTTGGCACCAATATCGGTGCGTTTGATCGCGGCGGCGGGGCTGGCCTCGATCCAGTCGAAACCCACGCAGTAATCGAAGAACTGCCGCAGGTCGGCGGTCATGTGGCGCGCGAGAACCAGGGCTCCGCGCTGTTCGATAGCGGCCAGCAGTTCGCGCACGGAGCCCTTCGTGACATCGGCCAGCGCCAAGGCACCGATCTTGGGGAACACGTCCCGCTCAAAGCGGCGGATCAGTTCGTCGCTTTTGGGTTTACCGCTGCGCTTGCCGGGGGCCGCGAACCAGTGGCGGGCGGCCTGTTCAACGGTGCGGCGCCGGGCAATGCGCTGCTGTTCTGCCGCCGCTGCGGCCCGCTCGGCAAGGTGCCTTGCCTCGTCGGCCTCGCGTTGGGCTTGTTCCAGCCGCGCGATCTGCTCCAAGTGATCGCGAACATTTTTGACGCCGCTTTGATAAAGCTTCGACAACTCGCCGGCCTTGGCTCGCGCCTGCGCCAGCGTAAAGCCATGCACTCCCTTCGGGTCGTACTTGCCAATTGGATAGCGGTCCTGTTTGCCTTCCGCATCGTTGTATCGGAAGTAGAACGCGGCAGCGCCGCCGCGCGTGATGCGGGCGGTGAGGCGCCCGGTCCCCTTGGTGCCGGGGTCCGTGAGCCAGTTTGACGCTTTGCCGTCCTCGGGCCCCGTCTTCAGCTCTTTGTCGGTGATATTGCCCATAGTGCGCCACCCTTGTACCTGTTTGTGCCTGTACTGTGCCTGTTTGGTGCTGGCTCTTACGGGATTCTGCCGGACAGAGGTGGACGATGCAATCGGCCTTAAGCCAACAAATACGGGTGTTTTTGATGTTGTCGAGGGATGGGGTGGATTTGGCTGGACGGACTTTTACCTGTCTACGAACCAGGGGGTAGGGCGTTCGAATCGCTCCGGGTGTACCAACTATTCAGGCAAAAGGCCCAATCTTCGGATTGGGCCTTTTGTTTTTTCTGAGGTAAAAATGAGCGCTCGAACGCGGTCCCGGCACGTCAGGCGCTCACGAATCAAATAAGCGCTTTGTTTTCAGGGCTTGGCGCGGTGGCCGGAGGTCTGTTCTTCCGGTTCGGCCGCTTCCACCGCCTGGGCGGCGAGCAGCGCGTTCTGGTACGGGCCGAGACGGCGGGCATCTGTCCAGCCGAGCGGGTAACCAAACCAGGTGCCATCGCGTTCACGCGCGACGCCGCCGTGGTCGAGATGCAGCCACCAGTGACGATCGGCGCGAATCCATCGCGGCGGCATCTTCAGGCGGGTGGGGGTGCCAGTATCCACGGTCTCCGACGTGGGTGCCGGCATGACGGTTTCGTGGTCGTGGATGTTGGGCGCGTGTTTCATGGCGCAAAATTCTATGCCTGCGTCAGCGTTGCGGGTATCGGCGATTGTTCTATGACACGAAGATTTGCAGTCTGGGTAAAGCGCCTTTGATCACACCGAGGTTTGCCGGCGGCGCGAGCAGCATTTTTGGTGTGCTACCCTGCGCGTCGCCCACTGATGTTGCAGTGCGGCGTTCCCCCCGATGGTCTGGAGTTCGCATGGATTTGCTCGTTCAGTTTTTCGATATCGTGCTGCACCTCGACAAGCACCTAGCCATTCTGGTGGCGCAGTACGGCACCTGGATCTACGCGATCCTGTTCTTGATCGTGTTCTGTGAAACCGGTTTGGTGGTGACGCCTTTTCTGCCGGGGGACTCGTTGCTGTTTGTCGCGGGGGCGCTGGCTGCAACCGGGGGTATGGACATCGCGGTATTGTCCGGTTCGCTGTTTGCGGCCGCGGTGCTGGGGGATAACTGCAACTACTGGATCGGGCGCTGGATCGGGCCGCGGGTGTTCCGTTGGGAGAACTCTCGGCTCTTCAATCGCAAGGCCTTCGACACGACGCACGCGTTCTTCGAGACGCACGGCGGCAAGACCATCATCATTGCCCGTTTCATGCCGCTCGCGCGGACTTTTGCGCCGTTCGTTGCGGGCGTGGCGCGCATGACCTATCGGCGCTTCCTGCCGCTGGATATCCTTGGTGGTGGCCTGTGGATCTTCTCGCTGACGCTGGCGGGCTACTGGTTCGGTAACCTCGCATGGGTGAAGGCGAACCTGAGCCTGGTGATCGTGGGCATCATCGGCATTTCGCTGATCCCGCTGGCGCTCGGCTACATCAAGGGGCGTTTGTCCAGTCGCGCCGTCGCTTGAACCTTGCCCCGCCGCGGCGGGTTAAACTAGGAGGCCGACCGGCAAACCCGGCCGGCCTTTTCATTTCTGACATGAAGAAACTCGTTATCCTAATTTCGGGGCGTGGCTCCAACATGGAAGCCATCGTCCGTGCGTCGATTCCCGACGCGATGATTGCGGCGGTGATCGCGAACAAGCCAACGGCTGCGGGGCTGGACTTCGCACGTGCGCAGGGCATCGAGGCGCAGGTGGTCGACCATACTGGCTACGCGAATCGCGATGCCTTCGATGAGGCGCTGGCCGCAGCGATCGATCGCCACGAGCCGGATCTCGTCGTGCTGGCCGGTTTCATGCGCGTGCTTGGCGATGATTTCGTGCGGCGCTACGAAGGCCGCATGATCAACATCCATCCGTCGCTGTTGCCGAGCTTTCCCGGCCTGCATACGCACCGCAAGGCGATCGAGGCCGGGGTGCGCTTGCATGGCGCCACGGTGCATTTCGTCACTCCGACACTCGATTGCGGCCCGATCATCGCGCAGACGGCGGTTGCGGTGAGTGCGGACGACTCCGAGGCATCGCTGGCCGAGAAGGTGCTGGCGCAAGAGCACATCATCTATCCGCAGGCGGTGCGCTGGTTTGTGGAAGGGCGCTTGCGCGTGGACGGCAATCGCGTGACGGTAACCGATGCCCGTCTGCCCTGCGAAGGGTGGATCGTGCCGTTGCCGGATGCCTGAGGAAGCGAACCGATTGGTGCGATGGCGCCGGCGCTGGATGCGCCCGCTGCCGCTGGCGATTGCAGCATCAGTTCTGCTGCACTTGCTGCTGTTGTCCGCGCCTGGGTGGGATCTGTCGGTGGTGGCGGAGCCGGTGCGTATCGAGGCGACTCTGCAGTTGCCGCCTGTGCAGAAGACTTCGGTCGCGCGCGCCGAGCCGCAGAAACTGCCTGAGGCAGCCCCGCGTCCGCACGTCAAACCGGCGCGCAGCGCGCCGGCGCAACGCACGCTGGCAGTGCCGCGGGAGCAAGGGGCTCAGGCGTCGGTGCCGCCTGCGCAGGTGGCGGAGGAATCCCCGAAACCTTCGGGCGCGGCGGAGGCCGTGTCGGATGTGCCTGCTGCGCCCGAGGTGGCCGAGGCGCCGAAAGACCCGATTCCCGTATCGGTGGATCCGGCGGCGACGCAGGCATGGCCGCGCGAGGGGCGGATCCGCTTCCAGGTGCGTTACGGCGAGACGATCGAGGTGGGCGAGATGATCCACACCTGGTCGCACGACGGTGAGCGCTACACGATGCGCAGCGATGCGGCGACCGTGGGCCTGGCACGTTTGATCAAGCGCTTCAACGGTGTGCAGCAGAGCCAGGGGCGCGTGGGGCCGGAGGGGCTGGCGCCGACCGGTTTTCAGGAAGATCTGAACGGCAAGCAGTCACATGCGGTGTTTGACTGGGCGCAGCGCAAGGTGTTTCTGTCGCGCCCGGATCGTGTTCGGGAAGTGGCGTTTGAGGGCATGGCAGAAGACATCCTGAGCCTTGCGCATCATCTGGCCTTCCAGCCCGATGGCGTGACCAGCATGTCGCTTTACGTCGTCGGGGGGCGTTGGGGCGCGGAAGCGACCCTGAGCCAGGTGGCCAACGAGTTGCTGCGATTGCCCTGGGGCAGTATAGAAACGCGCCATTTCCACTGCGAGGCGCGCAACGGCGAGTTCGTTGTGGATTTATGGCTTTCGCGCCAGCACCGCAATGCACCAGTGCGCATCCGGGTGGATGATCGCAAGCAGGGGCATGTGGTGGACGAGATCGCGCGCGAGATCGAACTGGATGGCGTGAAGGCGGATATCCTGCCTTCGCGTGAAGTGAACGATTCCTACAAGGGTTGATGATGCATATCACCAAGAACCGCCTCGACGAGGCCACTGAAGTCCTGTCCGAGGTGCTGCGCTTCGAGCATCCGGCCGACGCTGTACTGTCGAGCTTCTTCCGCGAGCACAAATCCTTGGGGCATCGAGACCGTGGCGTGATTGCGGAGACGGTGTATGCCGTACTGCGCAACCGTCGCCGGCTCGAAGCCTGGTGCGGCGATCGTGCAACCGGCCGGCGTCTGCTGCTGGCTGCCTTGATCCGCGTGCAGGGGATTTCCTCGCGCCAGCTCGAAGAAGTGGTGTCCGCGACCGAGCAACGTTGGCTGGCCGAGCGCCAGGCTGCCGCGGCGCCGCAACTCAGCTACGCCGAGCAGGCTGACCTGCCGGACTGGCTCGCCGGCCGCCTGGCCGATGTGCATGGCGAAGAGCGTGCGCTGCGCCTGGCGCAAGCGCTCAACCGCCCGGCGCCGCTCGATCTGCGGGTGAATCCGCTGAAGGCCAAGCGCGAAGAGGTTATCGAGCAGTTGCGCGCCGACGGCATCAACTGCGAGGCTGGCCAGTTTTCGCCGCTGGCGATCCGGCTTGCCGAAAAGCCTTCGCTTGCGAAGCACCCGCTGTTCCTCGACGGTTCGATCGAGGTGCAGGACGAAGGCAGCCAGCTACTCGGTTTCCTCGTTGCGCCGAAGCGCGGCGAGATGGTGGCGGATTTCTGCGCCGGCGCCGGTGGCAAGACGCTGCTGTTGGGTGGCCTGATGCGCTCGACCGGCCGCCTGTACGCGTTTGACACTGCCGAGCGCCGTTTAGCGCGCCTGAAACCGCGGGTTGCGCGCTCGGGGCTCTCCAACGTGCATACCTCGGCCATCGCGCATGAGAACGACGCGCGCCTCAAGCGCCTCGCGGGCAAACTCGACCGCGTGCTGGTCGATGCACCGTGCAGCGGACTCGGCACGCTGCGGCGCAACCCGGATCTGAAGTGGCGGCAGTCGCCGGTGGCGGTCGAAGAACTCACCGCGAAGCAGTTGTCGATCCTGTCGGGCGCGGCTCGTCTGTTGAAGAAGGGCGGGCGTCTCGTCTATGCAACCTGCAGCGTGTTGCCGGAAGAGAACGACGCCATCGTCGACGCCTTCCTCGCTGCGCACCCGGGCTTCCGCATCGTGTCGGCGCAAGATGTGCTGACCACCCAGGGAATCAAACTCGCTTGTGGCGAACGCTTGCGACTCGACCCGCTCGAGCACGGTACGGATGGTTTCTTCGCGGTGGCGATGGAGCGGGTTGAATGAGCTCACCGGAAAGCACCGAACAGGCCAGTAACGCCCTGATTGCCGCCGTCCAGGCTGTCATTGCAGAGCTCTCTACGACCGCCTCCCAGCTGCAGCTGTTGAGCGTGGTCGTGATTCTGGTGGTTTCCGGCTTTATTGCCCGGCGCGTAGTTGCCCATTTTTCGGCTCCGACCACCATGGCGCGGCTGATCCGCGCTGTTGCATGGCCACTCGGGGCCGTGTTGTTGTTGTTGGTCGCGCGTGCAGGCTTCCGCTTGGCTGGGTATCGTGGTACCGAAGTCGGCATTGCGATGCAGCTGGCGTTTGCACTTTGTGTGCTGCGCCTGATTGAAGTCGCGCTGCGCCAGGTGTTTTTCAAGTCGTCCTGGCTCAAGGGCGTTGAGCGTTACATCGCGGTCGGGGTTTGGGCGGTGGTTGCGCTGGATCTGCTCGGCCTGCTGCCGGAGCTGATTGACTGGCTCGACAGCATGCGCCTGCACATGGGCAAGCAGCAGGTATCGCTGTGGATGCTGATCAATGGCGCCTTGTCGGCGGCAGCGACCATCGTGACTGCGATGTGGGTGGCCGGCATTATCGAAGACCGCCTGATGGCTTCGCGCCGCATGGACAGCAGCGTTCAGGCGGTGCTGGCCCGCGTGTCGCGGGCGCTGCTGCTATTCGTCGGCGTGATTGCGGCGATGTCGCTGGTCGGGCTGGACTTCACCGCGCTGTCGGTTTTCTCCGGTGCGCTGGGCGTGGGTATCGGCCTGGGTATGCAGAAGATCGCAGCCAACTACATTTCGGGCTTCATCATCCTGCTCGATCGTTCGATCCGCATCGGCAACATGATCTCAGTTGGTGCTGATCGTGGTGAGGTTCAGCAGATCACCACCCGCTACACGGTGCTGCGCGCACCGACCGGCATCAACGTGATCGTGCCGAACGAGACCCTGATCGGCGCGGTGGTGCAAAACGAAACCTACGCCGACAAGAATGTCTGGATCGGCATACCGGTGCAGGTGAGCTATAGCTGTGAAGTGGAACGGGCGCTTGCCTTGCTGGTCGAATGTGCTGCGGCGGGTGGTGATCGGGTTCTGAAGGATCCCCCGCCGGTGGCTCACCTTGTGGCATTTGCCGACAGCGGTATCAACCTTCAGTTGGGCCTGTGGATCTATGACCCGCTGCAGGGCACCATGGGTATCAAGTCGAATATCAATCGCGAGATCTGGCGCCGCTTCCGCGAAGAGGGCATCGAGATTCCCTTCCCGCAGCGCGAGGTTCGCGTGGTGGGGCCGGTGCCCGCCGAGGTGCCGCCAGCCGCGATCGCTCAAGCTGGCGCGGCCTGAACCCGTTATCTTGAGACTGGGCCGGTGATTCGCTGACATGGCGCGTCGCCTTTACTTCGCATAAAATCAATAACTTATAAACACAACCCTGAGGGGAAACGTTTGATGTTTGCTGGAATTTTCGACCTGCCCTGGTGGGGCTATGTGTTGGTAGTGCTGGGCCTGACGCATATCACGATTGCGTCGGTCACCATCTTCCTGCACCGCCACCAAGCACACCGCGCGCTCGATCTGCACGCCATTCCGAGCCACTTCTTCCGGCTCTGGCTGTGGATGACGACCGGCATGGTCACCAAGGAATGGGCGGCGATTCACCGCAAGCACCACGCCAAGTGTGAAACCGCTGAAGACCCGCACAGCCCGCAGATCCTTGGCATCCATCGTGTGCTGTGGGGCGGCGTATTCCTGTATGTGAAGGAATCGCGCAACAAGGACACCATGGAGCGCTACGGCCATGGCACGCCGGACGACTGGATGGAGCGCAACATCTACACGCCGGGCCAGAAGGTTGGCATCGTGCTGATGCTGGCGATCGACATGGCGCTGTTCGGCGTGGTGCCGGGTGCGGTGATGTGGGGCGTGCAGATGATCTGGATCCCGTTCTGGGCGGCCGGCGTCATCAATGGCCTGGGGCACTTCTGGGGCTACCGCAACTATGACTGCGTGGATGCCTCCACGAACCTTGTCCCGTGGGGCATCCTGATCGGTGGTGAAGAGCTGCACAACAACCACCACAGTTTTGCGACCTCGGCCAAGCTGTCGTCGAAGTGGTACGAGTTCGACATCGGCTGGATGTACATCCGCATCATGGAGATGCTGGGGCTGGCCAAGGTCAAGAAGACGATTCCGCAGCCGAAGTTCGCAGACGCCAAGAACATGGTCGACCTCGAGACGCTGCAGGCGATCGTTACGCACCGCTACGACGTGATGCGTCGCTACGCGAACAGCCTCAAGGATGTGTACCGTGAGGAAATGGCGAAACTTGCGCAGAGCGAGAGCAAGATCGATCTCAAGCAACTGCGTCGCTGGCTGGCCGCCGAGCGCACCGAAGGCTTCCCCGCCAAGCTGCAGCAGCAGTTTGAAAAGGCCGTGGCCGACAGCCCGCGCCTGCAGCAGTTGGTGACGATGAAGCAGGAACTGGTCGCGATCTGGGCACGCTCCAGTGCATCGCGTGAGCAACTGGTGAAACAGTTGCAGGACTGGTGCGCGCGCGCGGAGGCGAGCGGCATCCGTCAGCTCGAAGAGTTCTCGCAGCGTCTGCGTCGTTACGCAGTCTGAACTCTGCACTGCACATGAAAACGGGCACCTCAGGGTGCCCGTTTTATTTTGGCGGCGCGCAAACCCCTAGCTACGTCACCCGGCCGGCTTGCGATTCGCCGTGAGGGCTTGGTGCAAGGCCAGATCTTTTTCCAGCTCCCGTGCGACGGAGTCGCAAACCAGCGAGCACAGGTCATAGATGGCCGGGTCCGCCACGCTGATTACGGTGGTGGTGCCACGTGGTGTGCGGGCCACGATGCCAGCGTCGGAAAGCACGCGCAGATGCTTTGAGACGTTGGCCTGGCTGCATTGCGCGATGTCCGTCAGCTCGCCTACCGAGCGTTCGTTCTCACGCAGGGCGTTGAGGATCCGCAGGCGGGTTGGGTCCGACAGCGCCTTGAAATACAGCGCGACACGGTCGATAGCTTGCTCGGGTAAAGCCATTGGGGGTTTATCCATCATCGAATTCTTGCCTCTAATATATCCCAGTGGTTATCAAGCGAACAAGTCTTGAATAAATCGCTTTGTGGTTATATATTGATAGCAGACTTGGAAGAATTCAACGAGGACAAGCTGCAATGAAAATCCGAAATCTGCTTTGGCTGGTGTGGGGCGTGAGCTTCGCGGGTGTCGCGGCCGACGCGGTGCCGGTTGCCGCCGTGGTGCGATCAAGCTCGGCAGGGATGTACCAGGCCGACGCGACGATTCAGGCGGTCACGCAGAGCGTACTAGCCGCGCAGGTGCAGGGCAGGGTGCTGCAGCTCGCGGTGCGGGCGGGCGACCGGGTCAAGGCAGGCCAGTTGATTGCGCGTATCGACGATCGTGAGCTGGGCGCCGCCGAGGCCGCGATCCAGGCTTCGGTGGCCGAAGCACAGGCGAACCTCGCAAAGGCCGAGTTCGACCTCAAGCGCAGCCAGACGCTCGCGAAACAGAACTTTGTCAGCCCGTCGGCCGTGGAGCAGAACGAGGCGCAGGTAAAGGCGTTGCGTGCGCGGGTCGACGCCATGCGCGCGAGTGTTGGTGCCGCCAGTGCAAGCCGCAGCAACACGGTGCTGGTTGCGCCGTATGACGGCATTGTCGCCGCGACGCATGTCGAGGCGGGTGACATGGCCATGCCCGGCAAACCGATCGCGACTGTTTTCCAGCCTGGTGCTCTGCGCGCAGTCGTGTATCTGCCTGAGGTGCAGTTGGCGGCGGTGCGGTCGGCGTTGGCGAAGGGCGCCACGCCGGAAATCGAGATCAGCGGCAAGGTGCTCAGCGGTGTGCGCACCACGGTGTTGCCGGCCGCGGACCCGACGACCCGTACGACGGAAGTGCGCGTCGATCTGCCCGCATCGACGGGCGCCGCGCCAGGCCAGTTCGCGCGGGCCCGCTTTGTACTCGGTGATGCGCAGCGCCTTGCGATTCCGCAGGCTGCCGTGCTCAAGCGCAGCGAGCTGAACGCGGTGTATGTGAAGACCGCCGACGGGCATTTTCAGCAACGACAAGTGCGCTTGGGCGAACGCCTGGGTGAGGGCCGCGTCGAGGTGCTGGCGGGCTTGAAGGCGGGCGAATCGGTGGCGCTGGAGCCCGTCAAGGCCGCCATTGCGGCCGCAGCGAAGTGAGGGTGAGCGAATGAGCCACACCGACAAGCGCTTGGGTATTTCCGGCCGCATCGCGGCACTGTTCCAGCGCAACGCGATCACGCCGCTGCTCGCCCTCGTGCTGTTCCTGCTCGGCGTTTTCGCCGCGGGCATCACGCCGCGCGAAGAAGAGCCGCAGATCAATGTGACGATGGCCAACGTGCTGATCCCCTTCCCGGGGGCATCGAGCACCGACGTCGAGCGTCTGGTGGCCGGGCCGGCCGAGCAGGTGCTTGACCAGATCGCCGGTGTCGAGCACATCTTCTCGGTGTCTCGCCCCGGCGTTGCGATCCTGACCGTGCAATTCAAGGTCGGCGTGCCGCGCACCGAAGCGCTGGTCCGCCTCTACGACACCCTGCATAGCAATCGCGACTGGCTGCCGGCTGGGCTCGGCGTGATGGAGCCTATCGTCAAGCCCAAGGGCATCGACGACGTGCCGATCGTCGCGCTGACGCTGTGGACCAAGGACCAGGACGCCGGCGCCTTTGAGCTCGAAAGCGTGGCGCATGCGCTGGAAGCCGAGATCAAGCGGGTGAAGGGCACACGCGAAGTCAGCACCCTCGGCGGCCCCGGCAACGCAGTGAACGTCTGGCTGGATGCCGATCGCCTCGCGGCGGTCGGCCTGTCGGTCGGTCAAGTCACTCAGGCCTTGCAGGCGCGCAACCTGGTGCTGCCGGGCGGTGAGCTGGCAGCGGACAGCAAGCTGCTGCGCGTCGAGGTCGGCACCTACCTGGCCGATGCGCGCGAAGTGGCGGAAGTGGTGATCGGCAGCCGCAATGGGCGGCCCGTCTATCTGTCTGACGTCGCCCGCGTCGAGGCCGGCGCACCGATGCCGGGCCGCTATGTGTGGCATGGCGTCACCGGCAAGGCCGCCGGGGAATTCCCTGCAGTAACTTTGCAGGTGACCAAGAAGGCGGGTGAAAACGCGGTGGACGTGGCTGCCGCTGTGATCCAGCGCGTTGAGGCGCTGCACAACCAGCTCGTGCCGTCGAACGTCGAACTGACGGTGACCCGCAACTACGGTCAGACGGCCGACGACAAGGCCACCAAGCTGATCCAGAAGCTCGCCTTCGCCACTGCCTCGGTGATCGCGCTGGTGTGGTTCGCGCTCGGCCGGCGAGAGGCGGCGATCGTGGGCACGGCGGTGATCCTGACCCTGGCTGCGACGCTGTTCGCGAGCTGGGCCTGGGGCTTCACCTTGAATCGGGTATCGCTGTTCGCGCTGATCTTCTCGATCGGCATCCTGGTCGATGACGCGATCGTGGTCGTCGAGAACATCCATCGCCACCGCGCGCTAGAGCCGGACAAACCGCTGTGGGAGATCATTCCGCAGGCGGTGGATGAAGTCGGCGGCCCGACCATCCTCGCGACGCTGACGGTGATCGCCGCGCTGTTGCCGATGGCCTTCGTCAGCGGGCTGATGGGGCCGTACATGAGCCCGATCCCGATCAACTCCAGCATGGGCATGCTGCTGTCGCTCGCGATCGCCTTCATCGTCACGCCCTGGCTTGCCAACAAATGGTTGGGTGCCCACCACGGCGGCGCCGGCGAGGCGCATGCCGAAGAAGCCCGAGAAGGCAAGGTGATGGGGCTTGCCCGCAAGGTGCTCGGGCCCTTCCTTGATCCGCACTCCGGCAAATCGGCGCGGCGCAAGCTGTGGGCGGGCGTTGGCGGCGCGATCGTGATCTCGCTCGCACTGCCGGTGATGGAGTGGGTGGTGCTGAAGATGCTGCCCTTCGACAACAAGAGCGAGTTCCAGGTGGTGGTCGACATGCCGCCGGGCACGCCGGTGGAAGACACCGCCGCAGTGCTGCGTGAGATGGGTGCAGCGATCGCCAAGGTGCCGGAGGTTACGGACTACCAGGCCTACGCCGGCACGGCGAGCCCGATCAACTTCAACGGCCTGGTGCGCCAGTACTACCTGCGCGCCTCGGCGGAGCTGGGCGACATTCAGGTGAACCTGGTCGACAAGCATCACCGCAGTCGCAAGAGCCACGAGATCGCGCTGGCGGTGCGGCCCGCGCTGCAGGCCATCGCGAAGCGCCACGGCGCGCGGGTGAAGGTGGTGGAAGTGCCGCCGGGGCCGCCGGTGCTGAGCCCGATCGTCGCCGAGGTCTACGGCCCGGACGACGCCGGCCGTCGCGCGGTGGCGAAGAAGGTGCTGGCAGCCTTTGAGGACACCGCCGACATCGTCGATACCGACAGCACCGACACCGCCGTGTCGCCGCAGGTAACGTTGCGCGTGAAGCAGGGCAAGGCGGCGCAGCTGGGCGTGAGCCAGTCGCAGATCGCGCAGACGCTGTACGCCGCAGGGCAGGGCGCGGACGCGACCTACCTGCACGACGGGCAGAGCAAGTACGCGGTGCCGGTGCGGCTGCAGTTGCCGCCCGAGAAGCTGTCGAACCTCGACGCACTGCTGAAGCTGCCGCTCAACACGGCGGACGGCCGCACCGTGCCGCTGGCCGATCTCGTCGACGTCATTCACGGCGAGCGCGACCGGGTCATCTACCACAAGGACCTGATGCCGGTGACCTATGTGGTTGGCGACATGGCCGGCAAGCTCGACAGCCCGCTCTACGGCATGTTCGGTATCCGCGCGAAGCTCAACGACCTGAAGCTGGACGAGGGCGGCACGCTGGGCCAGACCTTCATCCGCCAGCCGGACGACGCTTGGCAGGGCTATGCGCTGAAGTGGGACGGCGAGTGGCAGGTCACCTACGAGACCTTCCGCGACATGGGCGCGGCTTATGCGGTCGGCCTGATCCTGATCTACCTGCTGGTGGTCGCGCAGTTCAAGAGCTACCTGACGCCGCTGGTGATCATGGCGCCGATCCCGCTCACGATCGTCGGCGTGATGCCAGGGCATGCCTTGCTCGGCGCGCAATACACCGCGACATCAATGATCGGCATGATCGCGCTGGCCGGCATCATCGTGCGCAACTCGATCCTGCTGGTCGACTTCATCAACCTGCAGGTCGAGCAGGGCATCGCCTTCCGCGAAGCGGTGATCCGCTCGGCCGGCGTGCGGGCGCAGCCGATTGTGCTGACCGCGGTGGCGGCCATGCTCGGCGCGCTGTTCATCCTCGACGACCCGATCTTCAACGGGCTCGCGGTGTCGCTGCTGTTCGGCATTGCGGTGTCCACCCTGCTCACCCTCGTGGTGATTCCGATCCTGTACTACGCGCTCAACCAGCGCCGCTTTGCCTGAACTGAAGGAGCTACATCCATGACCACCGAACGCCTCATCCGCATCATCGCCGGCGCCTTTGTAATGCTCTCGCTCGCGCTGGGCATCCCCGGCAGCCCGATCTTCCACAGCCAGTGGTGGCTCGCTTTTACCGCCTTCGTCGGCGTGAATCTCTTCCAGAGCGGCATCACTCGCTGGTGCCTGATGGAAGACATCCTCACGAAGCTCGGTGTGAAGCGCGGCGGTATCCATGGCTGATTGAAGCCAGCTCGACGCGGCGACAGACCGGCAAACGGCGCGCTGCCTGAATGACTGCCATCACGAGGAGACAAACATGGCACACGTCGTTGTTCTCGGCGCCGGTATCGGCGGCATGCCCGCCGCCTATGAGCTGAGGAGTCGTCTTGGCGCCGAACACCGCATCACGGTGGTGGGCGCCCAGCATTACTTCCAGTTCGTGCCGTCCAATCCTTGGGTGGCGGTGGGTTGGCGCAAACGCGCCGACATCGTGCTCGATGTGGCGCCGCTGCTTGCCCGCAAGGGCATCGAGTTCGTCGGCAAGCGGGCCGAGCGCATCGACGCGGCGGCGAATACCCTGGTGCTAGAGGGGGGCGACACGCTGAGCTACGACTACCTCGTGATTACCACGGGGCCGAAGCTCGCGTTCGACGAGGTACCGGGCGCCGGGCCGCATTCAGGGCATACGCATTCGGTGTGCACGGTCGAGCATGCCGAGGAGTTCTGGGCCGACTATCAGGCCTTTCTGCAGAACCCCGGGCCGGTGGTGGTGGGCGCGATGCCGGGGGCGAGCTGCTTCGGCCCCGCCTATGAGTTCGCCTTCATCCTCGACGCCGACCTGCGCAAGCGCAAGCTGCGCCACAAGGTGCCGATGACCTACGTCAGCAGCGAGCCCTACATCGGGCACCTGGGGCTGGGTGGGGTGGGCGATTCCAAGTCGATGCTGGAGAGCGAGTTCCGCAACCACGACATCAAGTGGATCACCAATGCGAAGACGACCCGCGTCGACGCCGGCAAGCTCTTTGTCTCCGAACTGAACGCCAAGGGCGAAGTCGATCGTGAGCATGAAGTGCCGTTCAAGCTTGCGATGATGCTGCCGGCCTTCCGCGGCGTCGATGCTGTGGCCGGCGTCGAAGGCTTGTGCAATCCGCGCGGCTTCGTGTTGATCGACGAGTTCCAGCGCAGCAAGGCCCACCGCAACATTTTCGCGGCCGGCGTTTGCGTGGCGATACCGCCGGTGGAGGTCACCCCAGTTGCCACCGGCGCCCCGAAGACGGGCTACATGATCGAGACCATGGTGACCGCAATCGTCGAGAACATTGCGGCCGACCTGGAAGGGCGCCCCGCGACCGCCAAGGGCACCTGGAACGCGATCTGCCTTGCCGACATGGGCGACACCGGTGCGGCCTTCGTTGCCCTACCGCAGATTCCGCCGCGTAACGTCAATTGGTTCAGGAAGGGCAAGTGGGTGCATCTGGCCAAGATCGCCTTCGAAAAATACTTCCTGCACAAGATGAAATCCGGCAGTTCCGAACCCATATACGAGAAATACGTACTGAAGGCGCTGGGCATCCTGCGCCTGGAGAAATGAAAGGACACTCATGCAACTTGTTTGCCCCCACTGCACCGCGCTGAACCGTGTTCCGGCTGATCGCGTGAAGGACTCGCCCAACTGCGGCCAATGCAAGCAGCCGTTGCTGACCGGCGAGCCTGTTGAACTGACCGAAGCCAACTTTGAAGCCTTTGCCACCAAGAGCGATCTGCCGGTGCTGATCGACTTCTGGGCAGCGTGGTGCGCACCGTGCAGAATGATGGCGCCGCAGTTTGCGCTGGCGGCGAAAGAGATGGCCGGCGAAGTCGTGTTTGCGAAACTCGATACCGAATCCCAGCAACGCATCGCCGGCATGTTCAATGTGCGCAGCATCCCCACCCTGTCACTGGTGAGAGGTGGGCAGGAGCTCGCGCGCGAAGCAGGGGCCCGGCCCGCAGCCGAGATCGTGCGTTGGGCACGCGCTGCGGTCGCCAGCGCCTGAGTGTGTTTGAACGGAGTCAGTCATGAGCGATACCGGTTTCAAACTGCGCCTGACGCAGCAACAGAACTTCCAGTTCCTCGTCGAGTTCCTCGACACCGAGATTCCGCCGATCACGACGGACGAGCCGCCACCGCTGGGTGAGAACGCCGGCCCGAACCCGTCGCGCATGCTCGCGGCCGCGGTGGCGAATTGCCTTGCGGCAAGCCTGATGTTCGCGCTGAAGAAGTTCAAGAACGAGCCCGATCCAGTGACGGTAGAGGTCGACGTCGAGATGGTCCGCAACGAGGCCAAGCGCCTGCGTGTCGGCGCGGTGAATGTCGCGATCCAGCTGGGCAAGTCGGGCGCGCAGTTCGAGCATCTCGACCGCGTGCTCGCGCAGTTCGAGGACTTCTGCGTGGTCACGCAGAGCGTGCGCGACGGCTTCGACGTCAACGTCGCGGTGCGCGATTCGGAGGGCGTTTTGTTGAAAGGCTGAATCCCCAGCTTCTGGGGATCAGCCTGTGGATATCGTCAGGGCAGTTGAGACAAGTCCCTGCCACGAAAGGAAAATCTGCTCGTGCCTAATAATTGGGCACGGTACGCGCCAAGCTGGTGAAGATGTCCCCACAGACTGGGGGCGAAGCTGTGGATTGTCGCTGTATTCCAGTGCTAGTGCTTTGATATGAAAGAAAAATGACGGGCTGCTCAAAGATTGGGCAATCCGTCATTTTCTGTTGATGGGATGCCGCGCGGCTTTAGCTTCCCCAGAGGGCGACCGCCTGTGCACAGGGGCGGTCGTGCTACCGCCCGCCCCGAGTCGAGTGCCGTTTACAGCATCGTCGGTACTGACGAGTCGTCGCGGCTCATCAGCACGCCGTTTTCAACGCGGACCTTGTCCCCGCTATGCCATGCGGGCGCGCTGGTCTGTTTGATCGTGCGCCGGCTGCCATCGTCCATGCGTACGGTGATCTCGTAGTGGCTGTTCGTGCGCATGCGCTTCTCAGCCTCGTTGCCTGCGAAGCCGCCGAGGATGGCGCCACCAATCCGCGCGATCTGCTTGCCGGTGCCTTCACCAACCTGGTGGCCCAGTACGCCACCGAGGACGGCACCACCGATCGCACCGAGGCCGGTGCCTTCTCCTGCCTGTTCGACCGTCCGCACGCTCTCGACCACGCCGCAATCATCGCAGCGCGCAACGCGGGTCGTGCGCGGTGTGCTGTCCGGCGTGCGCGTCGGGATGCCGCCGGCCGCCGTCTGCTGGGGTTCGTTACGCTCAGTCTCCTGCGCGGTACTCGCCGGCACCTGATGCGTGTGGGGTTTGCTTGCGACCGGCTTGTGTGCCGGTTTTTGCGCAGGCTTGGTTTTCACCACGGGCGCTTCGTCGGTAGTGGCTGCGCTGGCGATGACGGGTGCTGACGCGGTGGCGACCGGGGCAACCGGCGCCGGCGCGATGGTCGCGGGCTGTTCCGCCTTGATCGGTTCGTTGATGGGTGTCGCGCTCTGCGGAATCGGCAGCACGCCGAGCATTGCGCCGATGCCGGCCAGGCTGAAGAGGGTAACGGAGCCGGCCGCGATCCACATCATCGGATGCATGCGGGGCGGGTGTTGGCTGACTGCAGACATGACTGGCCTCCTGAGTTGGGGGGTACAGTCAAGATAACGCCCGCAACGGCGTCTGGAGGACGGGGCTTACCTGCGCTTACATCTGTATCCGGGGCCCTACGGACGCAGGCCCGGATACAGTCTTGAACGGGCTCAGATCTCGGCGATCGGCGCGCTGCGGATCTTGCGGAACAGGAAGCGCGCCGGGTCCACGCGGTCGGCCAGCGAATCCGGCAGGGGTGAGGGCTCGTTGCAGATCTGGCTCGCGACGTATTCCGCCAGCAGCGAACACCACACCAGCCCACGCGCGCCAAAGCCCGAAAGCATATAAAGCCCCGCATGGCGCGGCACGCTGGCCATGTCGAAACCACGGCCGCTCATCACCGACGGCATTTCACCCGCGATCGGCATGCGGTCGAGCGACACCGGGCGTTGCCCGACACGGCCACTGAGGCGATCCATCGGCACGTTCTTCGCGAAGCCGGGCAACATTTTCTGCAACTTGTCGAGATTTTCCAGGTGGTCGCCGAGCCGGACATGCGTGGATTCGTCGTCGGCGAAGAAGGTGGCGCCGGCGCAGGTCACGCCATCAATTGCCGGCGTGGCATAGCCTTGCCCGCAAACCACCGTCTTGAGTGCCGGAACGGCATCTTCCGGCAGATGCGAGACTTGCCCACGCGCCACCCGCAGCGGCATCCAGTCGGCGAGCGCGAGGCGCTTGGCGTCGGCCGCGTTGGCAAGCACCACGATCGGCGCTTCGGCGAGTAACTGGCCGTCTGCGGCCACCGCACGCCACATCTTGCCGACGCGTTGCAGGCGTGCAACCGGCGAGCTGTAGCGGCCGGTGATGCGACCCGGAAAGCGCGCCAGATTCGCAACACACAGGCTCGGCGGGTTGATCCAGCCACCGAGCTGGAAGAACCAGCCTCCGTAAGCGACCGGCGCGCCGGCAATGCGTTCGGCATGGCGGCGGTCCACGAAGCGAACGAAGTCCTGCGGTGCCTGGATTGATTCAACGATCGCGCGTTGCTTCTCTTCCTGCTCGGCGTCGCGCGCCAGGTGCAGCACGCCGCACGGCGCCCAGCGGACCTGAAGTTCCTCGGCCTGCAGGCCCTTGATGTGGCGTAGGCCGTACAGGAAGCCTGCACGGGTCATCTGGAACAGGCGGCCGTCGTCTGCCGATGGCAGCGGCCGGAAGGCGCCCGCGAGGTTGCCCGACGCGCCCTGCGCAGGCTGCGAGGCGGATTCCAGCAACTGCACATCCCAGCCACGCGATGCGAGCCGTTCCGCCATCGAAGTGCCCGCGAGGCCGGAACCGATGACGATGGCGCGACGATCCGTCGGCGACAGGCGACGCTCCGAGATCGTCGTCGCACGGCCACACAGCATCTCGCGTTTGCCGGCAAAGCCGGCCTGTTTGTCGGTCAGGAAACCCGCCTCGGCCAGCGCAGTGCGCACCCAGGCCGACACCGACCAGGTTGCGATGCGGGTGTCGGAGTGCGAACGCTCGGCGAGCGCTTCGAACACGGCCGGCGACCACATGTCCGGGTTCTTCCCCGGTGCAAAGCCATCCAGGTAGATCGCGTCCGCCTGTGCATGCAGTTCGGGCAGCAGCATGTGCGCTTCGCCGAAGAGCAGCGTCAGCGTGACGCGGTCTTCGTCGAAATGCATCCGGTGAAAGCCGGGCATCGCCAGCGGCCACTGCGCACGCAGCTTCGCGGCGAGATCCGGCGGCGCGCCAGAGGCGGCGTGGGCTTCGGCAAGATCAGTCACCGGGAACGGGTGCTTCTCGACCGATATGAAGTGCAGCCGGCGGCTGCGTTTCGGATCTGCACGCCACGCTTCCCAGGTGGCCAGGAAGTTATGCCCGAGCCCGAAACCGGTTTCAAGCACGACGTAGTCGTCCTGGCCCTGCCAGCCTGCAGGCAGCCCGCATCCACCCAGGAACACATGGCGCGCCTGGCCCATCGCACCTGCATGTGGGTGATAGACATCGTCGTACTTGATCGAGTACGGCGTGCCGTCTTCGCCAAATTGAAGACTGGCGGTATCGAGTGGGCGGTAATCGGTGCTCACGCTTGCAGGCTCTATCTTTTTGGGGGGATCGGATACGGATTCTTCCGGATGCATCCGCATCCCGGAAAGACCAAGTGCAAACCATCTTGGCGCAAGGGCTCAACCCCGGTCTGGAGAGATGCCGCCTGTGCGCCCGCTACGGTTTGCACCTTAGGGTGATTCTATCCGCGTTCGACGATTTTGCGGCTCTTGCACCGCCGCCACCGGACGGGCGGTTCGTCGTGCACGGTCACGGGCATGCCGAGGCGCACCGCGCTTTGGGGGGGCCGCGGCGCTTAAACACAGACACCACGGCGACGCGCGGCAATCATGCCGCGAACCTGCTCGGCACTGATTTCGCGCGCAATCTGCTCCACCGCAGTTTCGGGCGATGTGTGCTGCAACACCCAAGCAGTCTTGCCGCTATCAATCAGCTTCAGCGCCAGCGAAGAATAGGCTTCGATTAAGCGCGCCACTTCGCACGCGATCGGGTTGTCGCCATCGGGTGTGGCAAGCGCTGCTTCGACTTCCGAGCGCGACAGGGCGGAGAAATTCGGGTCCGGTCTGAGCTGGTTCATGGGCGGGGGCTCCATCCGTCGATTCAAGCTTGGCAATCTAATGCGCGAAACTTACGGATGCGCCACGGCGACTGTGAAGTGATGTCAAATCACCGCACGCGCTTGCAGACCAAACGAAGCGCGTGGCCTGCGCGTCGCGATGTACGCGATGAACACTTCTGGGCATGCTCAAAGCGAGCAATCACGGACACACATCGCCCGCCCCGCGCCCCTAGACTGGCGCCTCGCTCAGACCAGACCAACATGCGCAGACCTGTTGAACTCTCGTATCGCCGCCGCATCAACCTGGTCATCGCCCATGTTGGCCGGCACCTCGATCATTCGCTCGACGGCAGTGAACTCGCGGGCGTGGCTTCAATGTCGCGTTTTCATTTCCACCGCGTGTTTGCGGCGATGACCGGGCTTACGCCTGCCGAATATGTGTTCCTCGCCCGCATGTCGCGCACCATCGAGCGTCTGCGTAGCAGCCGCGATAGCGTTACGCGAATCGCGCTCGACATCGGTTTCGAAAGCGGCCCCGCGCTTGCAAAGGCGCTACGCCGGCATTTCGGCATGAACGCCAGCGAGATCCGCGAGTCGCCGGTGGACCCCAGGCTTGGCATGGTCGGTGAGCACACCTATTCGCGTCGAAGAAAGGACTTGACCATGCTTACCCCCGAGATTACCTCGCTGCCTGAACAACGCGTGCTGTGTGCCACTGAGCGGGGGCGCGTCAACAACGGTATGGGTGTTGCTGCGCGGCGCGCATTCGGCCGGTTGCAGGCGGGCGCAGCAGCCATGGCGGTGATGCCACAGGTTCAACGTGCGATCGCCATGGCGCCGGATTGCCCGCGAGGCCCCGACGACCCCGATCAGCGCTTCATTGCCGGCTACGTGATGGACGGCGAGTTGCCGGCACTGGCGGACGGCCTGCATCTCGAAACGCTGCCGGCTGGGCGTTGGGCGGTATTCCGCCACCTCGGCCCCTACACCACCTTGTGGCAGGCGTGGACCAGCGTTTATCGCGACTGGGTACCGCGCGCAGGTCACGCGTTGCGCGACGCCATGCCGTGCGAGCACTTCGTCAACGATCCGCGTGAAGTTGCGCCAGAACAAGTCATCACCGACCTCTACATTCCGATCGAGTGACGGCGCTCAGTGTGGCGCAGCGCGGACTGTTGCCAGGGATGTCTGCATTGCTTTCTTAGGTGACATCGATGCTGCTCGGCTAGCCAGAGGGTCTGGCTGTTCCCTGCGCAGGACACAAAAAAAACCGCACGGCTTTCGCGTGCGGTTTCTGTTTCACGCCGAAGCGGCGGGCGCGTCGATTACTCGGGTCGCATTTGCGGGAACAGGATCACGTCGCGGATGGCGGGGCTGTCGGTCAGCAGCATGACGAGGCGGTCGATGCCGATGCCGCATCCGCCGGTGGGCGGTAGGCCGAATTCGAGTGCGCGGACGTAGTCGGCGTCGTAGTACATCGCCTCGTCGTCGCCGGCTTCCTTGGCCTTGACCTGCTCCAGGAAACGCTCGGCCTGGTCTTCCGGATCGTTGAGCTCCGAGAAACCGTTGGCGATTTCGCGGCCGACGATGAATAGTTCGAAACGCTCGGTGATTTCCGGGCGGGTGTCGGACTTGCGGGCCAGCGGGCTGATCTCGGTCGGGTAGTCGACGATGAAGGTCGGTTCCCACAGTTCCGCTTCGGTGTTCTCTTCGAACATCAAGAGTTGCAGGGTGCCGAGGCCGGCGTCGCCCTTCACATCGACCTTCATGGCGGTCAGCTTCTCGCGCAGCCAGGCGGCGTCGTTGAGCTGGGCCATCGTGAATCCTGGGTGGTACTTGTGGATCGCCTCGGCCATCGTCAGGCGATGGAACGGCTTGGAGAGATCCAGCTCGCGCCCTTGGTACTGGAACACTTCGGTACCCAGCGCTTCACGCGCGGCGTGGCGCAGCAGGCCTTCGGTGAAGTTCATCAGCAGCGTGTAGTCCGCGTACGCCTCGTAGAACTCCATCATCGTGAACTCGGGGTTGTGCCGCGTGGACGTCCCCTCGTTACGGAAGTTGCGGTTGATTTCGAAGACCTTCTCGAAGCCACCGACCACCAGACGCTTCAGGTACAGCTCCGGCGCGATGCGCAGGAAGAGCTCCATATCCAGCGTGTTGTGATGCGTCACGAAGGGCTTGGCAGAGGCGCCGCCGGGGATCGGGTGCATCATCGGCGTCTCGACTTCGAGGAAGCCGTGGCCGTTCATGTAGTTGCGGATCGACTGCACCAGGCGGCTGCGCGCGACGAAGGTGTAGCGCGATTCTTCCGAGGTGATCAGATCGAGGTAGCGCTGACGGTACTTGGTCTCGACGTCGGTCAGGCCCTTGTGCTTTTCCGGCAGCGGGCGCAGACACTTCGAGAGCAGGCGGATCTCGTTGGCCTTGACCGACAGCTCACCGGTCTTGGTCTTGAACAGGGTGCCGACGCAACCAACGATGTCGCCCAAGTCCCAGGTCTTGAAGTCGGCATACACGTCTTCGCCGACGGCGTCGCGCGTGACATACAGCTGGATGCGGCCGGAGAGATCCTGGATCGTGATGAACGAAGCCTTGCCCATGACGCGCTTGAGCATCACGCGGCCGGCGACCTTTACTTCGACCGGGGTCGCTTCCAGCGTTTCGTTGTCCTTGTCGCCATACAGCTCGTCGAGCTTGCCGGCGGTGTTCTCACGGCGGAAGTCGTTCGGATAGGATTTGCCGGATTCCCGCCATTTCGCGAGCTTTGCGCGACGCTCGGCAATGATGTGGTTCTCGTCCTGAGGGACTTGGGATTCGTTGTTTTCGGACATGGCGGAAGCTCAAGGCAGGGCACGCGGCGACCGGCGAAGGCCGGACGTCCGGGGCACGGGCGCCCCGCGGGTGCAAAGGGCGTAATTTTGACATATTCGGCGCCCCCTGTGGCTTTGACAGGGCTCAGGCGCGATAAGGGCTGCCTGTAACGCCGCCCTGGCGCGCGTCAGTCGAACAGCGCGTCGATATCGGCCTGCAAGTCCGTGTTGTCAGCCTGCTTCGGGCCTTCGAGCAAGCCGCGCGCGACCAGATCCTCGTAGCAGTTCACTTGGTTGCGGCCGTTTTCCTTCGAGAAGTACAGGGCCTCGTCGGCGTGGCCGAGCATTTCGGCCGGCGGTAGCGTCGGGTCGATGCGGGTGATGCCGGCCGATGCGGTGACCTGACCGACTTGCGGGAATTCGTGGGTTTCCACCGCGATGCGGAAGCGTTCGAAGATCGCGCGGGCATCCGCTTCGCTGACGTTGCGCAGCAGCACGACGAACTCTTCGCCACCAAAGCGGAACAGCTTGTCGCGCTGGCGGAACGAGTGTTTCATGACTTCGGCAACGCGCAGCAGCACTTCGTCGCCGAACAGGTGGCCGAAGGTGTCGTTGATGCGCTTGAACTTGTCGATATCGATCACGCCCATCCACGAGGGCCGGGCCGCGAGGTCGTCCTGCTGCCGGCGCTCGGGGTCGGTCTGCTGGGCGCGGCCGACGCTAGCGATGAAGCGGTCGAAGTTCTCGTCGAAAGTCTTGCGGTTGAGGAGCTTCGTCAGCGTGTCGAGTTCTGCGTAGTCGAGCAGATCGAGCTGGTTCTGATAGAAGTGCGCAACATGCAGGAAGGCGTCGCGGACGCGCGCTTCGGGCGCTACATCGCAACGTGCGACGAGCAGGGCGTGTGGGTTGCCCGCGTCCCCCATCGCCAGTGCCAGCCGGTAGATGCCATCCGTGTTGCTTTCGGCTACGCCATCGCTGGAGCGAATTGCGCCGTCGAGGAAGGCATCTTCATGAAGCGCGACCGGCGGATGATCTTCATCCTCATTCGCGACCTGCTCATGGTCGGGCCGCGCGACGGCAACGATTGCGCCGACCGGGCCTTTCGGCGACGCGCTGACGGCGTAGAGCGTGACTTCCGAGGCGCCGAGCACATCGCGCATCGCGGTCACGAGGCGCAAGGTCATCTGCTCGCGATCGCGGCTCGACGACATCGCGCGTACCTGACCGAGCAGCTTGAACATGCTCTGGTCCGGTGCTCCGGCAAGACTGGCAAGACCCTTTTTTTCGCTCATGTCAGCACAGGCTGTGTGGGTTAGTCGCTTAACGGCAGGTGCTGCAAGGGCTTGAGGGCTAGATTTCGCGTCTCAGCACGCCAATCGGCGGTGCCCAGTCCTCGCCACCCTTCTTTTTCCGCGTTACCAGCGTGAGCTGGGCCGGTTGGAAAACGTTGGCATTATGCGTCACTGGCGTCGTAATCAGGTATTGGGCCCGTGTTGCGCGCAAGAACGCACCGACCCGGTCGATGTTCGCGACGTCCAGGTGCGCGAAGGGTTCGTCGATGAAGACGAAGCCACCGGGACGAGCGTCGTCCATCAGCAGGCCGACCAGCAGGATCAGCGATTTCATCACCTGCTGGCCGCCGGAAGCTTCGCCGTCGTTGAGCGTCTGCACGCCCTTCTGGTCGAAGTCGAAGGCCACTTCGAGCCCGGCAGACGACAGCGTGGCGTCTTCGTTTTCCAGCAGCGGGGTGGGGCATTCGACGTGGATGCCGGCAAGATCACCCAGCGCACGGAGGTTCTTGGCGTACTGCCGCACCGTTGCACGCAGCTTCGCGATGTAGGCGGCGCGCGCCTCATCCACCAGGATGCGGGTGCGTTCGCAGTAGCCGCTGCGCTCGCGGTAGTCGCGTTCGCGTGCATCGAGTTCGAGCTTGAGCTTGTCGCGCACGATCAGTACCTGATCGTCGGTCGCCCAGTCACCTTCGTTGAGCCGGCGCTTCAGGCGTGCCAGTTCGTTGCGCGCGCCAGCAAGGCCGTTGAACTGCTCGGCCAGCCCGGCCAGCGTTTCGGGCGCCAGCCAGTGGCGCGGCATGCCGCGGCGCTTGCCGCGCAGGCGCATCAGGCGCGCCGCCTGTTCGAGTCGTTGCGGCTTGTCGTCGGCGTTGAGGCGCACGAGCGCCTCGCGGGCAACGCGCAGTTCATCCTTGCGACGGTTGGCTTCGATGTCGATGCCGCGCAGGCTTTCTTCGCGGCGGGTAACTTCGGCGCGGGCTGCTTCGCGTTGCGCTTCGGCCGTCTGCTGGGCGGCTCGCGCAATCGTCTGCTCCTGCGCAGCGGCTTCGAATTCGGATGCTCTTGCGAGCATCAGCTCCGCGGCTTGCAGGCCGAGCAGCTTTTCGCGGCACGCGCGCAGGCGGGCATCGGCTTCGTCCTGCTGCTTCTGTGCAGCCTGCAGGCGGGCGTCCAGGTCGCGGACTTCGGCATTCAGTGCATCGACCCGCGCGGTGCGGGCGAGGGCGCCGAACCAGAACTCGTGCGGCACGCCCAAGTGCCGGGCGCCGCGGCGCTCGCGGTGGTAGCCGTCGCGGGTGATCCAGTCCTGATCCTTCGGCAGGCGCTTGGCAGCGTCGGCGTTCTCGACCCGCTGAATGCGGTTGAGCAAGTCGGCCAGCCAGCGTGGCGGGTCGCCGGCAAAGCGCACCACTTCCAGCAGGCTGCCGGGCATTGCCCCCGGGCAGGGCGAGCGGTCGGCGACGAGGAAGTGACGGAAGCGCTCCTGCTCGCCGAGCGACCAGGCCGCATGGCGGTCGTTCTCGTCTTCGAGCAGCAGCAACGAACGGTAGGGTCGCAGGATCGCCTCGACGGCACCTTGCCAGGCCGGGTCGGTGACCTCGGTGAGTTCGGCCAAGGCGAAGTGTTCGATACCTTTGTCGTTGAGCAGGCTGCGGAAGCGGCGCACGTCCGCTTCCTGCGGTGGGCCGGCCTTGTCGCGCGCTTGCCGCAACTGCTCGGTCACTTCCTCAAAGCGCGCCTTGAGCGAGCGGACTTCGCTGCGTGCGGCGTCGGCAGCGGCAAATGCGGCGGAGGCTTCCTCTTCACTGGCGAGGGCATCGGCGCCGTGTTCGCGGCTGACACGCTCGCGCAGCGCGTCGCGCTCGGCGAGCAGGCGGTCGATGTCGCGTAGGCGGTCGCGTGCGGTCAGCCACAACGCGTCCTGTTCAGCCAGCAGCGCCTTGGCGTTGGCCAGCGCTTCGCGCGCTTGGGCGCGTTCGCTGTCGAGTTCCGCGAGCCGGGCATTGGCGCTGGCAACGACGGCGGTGCGCTCACGCGTATCGACGCGCGCGCCGCGCAGCTTGCCGCGTGCTTCGGCGATTTCGCGCGTGAGGTCGGCCACTTCGAGTCGCGGAATGATCTCCGCTTCCAGCGCCTGGGTTTCGCGCGTGAGGTCGCGCCACTCCATGTAACGGTCCGCTTCAAGGCGTTTGGCCTCGGCCTGGGCGCGGAGCTTTTCCAGATCCAGCGCGAGCGACTCGAGTTCGCGCAGCGCGGTGTGCTGCTCGGTGCGCGCGGTCTGGTAGTTGTCCAGCACTTCCTTGTCGCCGAACACGTCGAAGACCAGGTCGAGCAGGGCGCGCGGCGAGTATTCGCACAGTTTGTCAGTGTCGCCTTGCTCGAGCGCGAGCACCTTCGCGATGGCGGGGGTCAGGCCGGCGTAGGCGAGCCGAGTCTGGTAGTCGCGCAGGCCCGCCCATTGCGCGCGTTCGTCGAGTTCCTCGATCGCGACGATGCCGTCCTCGATTGTGTACTCGCGCGTCCAGTCGCCGCCGGCGCGTTTGATGCGGCAGGCGAGCGTGACGTCGTCCTTGAGGCAGGGGAAGAATGGGCGCTTGCCGGTCGGCCCCGGCCGGTTGGCGACGGTCGCGCGGATCCACGCCACACCGGCGTTGGCGCGACGCACATAGCGGCGGAACTCGCGTTTGCCGGAGCAGCGCAGCGCGAACAGCGTGCGCAGCGCGTCGAGCAGCGTGGTCTTGCCGGAGCCGTTGGGGCCGACGATGGTGATGATCTGGGCATCCAGCGGCACCGTGAAGCGGCGCCAGAAGTCCCAGTGGACCAGTTCGATTTCGCGGATGTGGAACATGCGGGATCAGGCGTCCGTGGAATCGGTGTTGGGGGCGGCGGGGGTGCTGGGCGAGACGGTAGCCGGCGCGAAGTCGGCCTCTTCTTCGTCTTCTTCCATGTCCTCGGTCTGCGGCAGTGCATGGCCGGCAGCGGCCAGCACATCGGCCAGCGTGCCGTTGACGATTCGGTCGGCCAGCACGCGGTAGTCGAGCAGCACGTCGAGCAGCGGGCCTTCGTGGATCATGCCGCCGCGGCGCTCGATGAAGCCCAGGCGCGCGAGCTTGCCGAGAGCGAAGTTGCGCACCTTGGTTTTGCCTCCGAGCTGGCTGCCAAAGTCGGCCAGCAGCGAAGCTTCGGAAATCGCGCCGGAGACTTCCTCGCCGTGAGTGATCGGTTTGTCCTGGCCGAACATGTCGTTCTGGCCGTCGTCGTCGCGCTCGCGGCGGCCGAGCTGGCGCTCCCGCTTGGGCAGGATGATCAGCGCCCAGATCACGATCAGCAGCGCGATCTCGTCGCGTGTCAGGCCCATTGTGCTGGCCTGGTAATCGCGCCCGCCGAATACGGCGTCGAGCATGTCTTCCTGCAAGCCGACCGCGACATGCGCCGCGAACGGGTTGTCGAGCAGCACGAGGCCAACTTGCGCGAGGCGATGCTCCAGTTCATGCCGGAAGGTTTCGTCGACCAGCGCGCGCTTCACCTGCGTATCGGTTCGGGGCAGCCAGCGATGGGCCAGCAGGCGCGCGGTAAGCGTTGTGATTTCGTGTTCCATGCCGCGTCAGTGAAGTGCAGAAAGCGCTGGGTGGAGGTAAGCGACGGCCGCGATGTTCAGCGCGACGGTCACCCAGAAGCCCGCCAGGAAGGACATCTTGCGATTCTTGTGGCGGAACATGTGCTGCGCCAGCAGGCCGCCCGGCCATCCGCATGCCAGGTCCAGCAGATGCAATGTGGACTCCGGAGTCCGTCGCCCCGCGCCTGCTGCCTTGCTTTTGTCGAGGTTGTAGGCGAGTAGCGAGATCACGCTCATCACCGCATAGGCGGCGCCGAGCAGCATCATGTCGCTCAACTGCCAGGCCACCAGCGGCACGGTCAGCGCAACCAGGCCTGCCAACCAAGGGAATGTCGGTGTTCCGCGGCCGCCGCGCGGCTGGCGCGACAGGTTGTCGGCAGAACCCATCCACGCGGGCGCCTTGACCGAGGTCGCACGTGCGCGCCCTTTGGCATCGACCCCGGCGATGTAGATCACCGCCAGCCCTGTTTGCGGGCGCCGTGTCCGCGGCTCGAACGCTTTGATGTGAAAGAAAAGCGCTTCGCCGCTGGTGTCGGGCGCAATGAGCCCCCAACCCTTGTCGTCATGCCATTGGGTGATCGTGCCTTGGCGCATCGGTAGGCCTGCTTAGCTGTCGCGGCGGCGGACTACGCCTGCCGACATGGTGGCGACTTCGTCCTGATGCACCGGGATCTGGTGATCCTCAAGAACGAGTTCGTAGGGGAGTTGCGTGAGGTCGGCAACCGGGCCTTCGGCCTGGGCTTCCACACCACCCAACAGAGACAGCAGTGAAAGGCGGTAGCTCGCCGGCGCGAACCCGCCACCCAGCACCAGCCGCTGCGCGGGCGCTGTCTCGGCGACGTTGATCAGCCGGTCGGTGAGCTTCCACAGCAGCGACAGGTCTTCCGATTCGGGCGCGAGGTTCTGGTCGACCGTCTGCGGTGTCGGCAGGCTGTTGTCCGCTTCCATGCGTTGCACGTCTTCGGACAGCGCGCTTTCGGCACGGTCCAGCAACTCATGACCGCCGGCGACAAACTGTGTCTGCGGTGCGGCACCGAGGGCGTTGTTTGCCAGTGCGGCGATTTCGGCGGTCGACTTGCCGCGCAGCCAGACCATCACGTCCGATGAGGACACGCCCGATTCGCCCAAGGTGACGCGTTGCGATTCGATCTTGTTGAGCGCGCGCTGGAAGGCGGCATCAACCCGCGCAAGCTTGCTCTGTGCGAGGCCGATCGCATGGGCGACGCGGCCGATCTCGGGCGTGACCTCTTCGACATCAAGCAGGGAACGCAGGATGCCGGTGCCCTTGTCGAGCCAGCGCATATTGGCCGAGAGGCGGCTGCGGGCTTCGACGATGCGGAATTCGGAACCGGAGGCGATCGCTTCCTCGAAGGACTCGCTCAGCGCATTGAGCTTGGCGAGCAGGTGTTGCAGCACTTCGGGCGTGACCGTGCCCGTTACCTGCATGCCGGCGAGCTGGGTGGTCAGGAAGCCCAGTTCGGCGTCTTCGTCCTCGCCGAAGCGCAGTAGCACGGACACTGCCGCCATTGCGTTGCGGCCGGCATCAGTGAGCTGGTACTGGCGGTCTTCGCCGAACACCATCAGGCCGTTTTCGCGCAAGCGCGCGAGCACGGTTTCGAGCTTGATCGGATCGAGGTAGGCGAAGTGGCGGCGCAGTTCGTCCGGGCCCCAGCGCGGGGTCTCGGCGCGGCCGCCCATCTCGCGCAGCACGTGCAGGCGGATGAAGACTTCTTCCTCGCCACCGCGGAACAGCGTGATGAAGGCGGCGATCAGTGACTGCGCGCGGGCCAGCGACCACAGCGCTGGCACATCGTCGAGCGTGACGCCGGCAGCGAGAAAGTCATCCAGCGCACCGCCATCCACCGCGGCCTGCCATGAATCGGTCTGCGCCATGGTGGCGTGACGGCGCGTGCCGCCAGCGTCAGTGGCGGTCTTGCGCGGCTGCGCCGGGTCGTGGATGTGTGCGTCTTGCATGCAGGGCGGGGCGGGCAGTACAGCCGCCCCGGTCTCCTTAGACGCCTTGCTTGAGGCTGGCCTGGATGAAGCCTTCCAGGTCGCCATCGAGCACAGCCTGCGTGTTACCGACTTCGTAGTTGGTACGCAGATCCTTGATACGCGACTGGTCGAGCACGTAGGAGCGGATCTGGTGGCCCCAGCCGATGTCGGACTTGGTGTCTTCCAGCTTCTGCTGCTCGCTCTGGCGCTTGCGCAGCTCGGCTTCGTAGAGGCGCGCGCGCAGCATTTGCCAGGCTTCGTCGCGGTTGCGGTGCTGCGAACGGTCGTTCTGGCACTGCACAACGATGCCGCTGGGGATGTGCGTCAGGCGCACCGCGGAGTCGGTCTTGTTGATGTGCTGACCACCCGCGCCCGAGGCACGGTAGGTGTCGGTGCGCACGTCGGCCGGGTTGATCTCGATCTCGATCGAATCGTCGACTTCCGGGAACACGAACACCGAGCAGAAGCTCGTATGGCGCCGCGCGTTGGAGTCGAACGGGCTCTTGCGCACCAGGCGGTGGATGCCGGTTTCGGTGCGCAGGTAACCGTAGGCGTATTCACCCGAGACCTTGATCGTCGCGCTCTTGATGCCAGCGACTTCGCCTTCGGATTCTTCCAGCAGCTCAACGGTGAAGCCCTTGCGCTCGCAGTAGCGCAGGTACATGCGTTCGAGCATGCCAGCCCAGTCCTGCGCCTCGGTGCCGCCGGCGCCAGACTGGATCTCGATGAAGCAGGGGCGCGGGTCCATCGGGTTGTTGAACATGCGTCGGAATTCGAGGCCGACGACGACCTCTTCAACGCTGCTCACGTCCGCATCGACCGCTTCAACCGTGTCCCAGTCCTCTTCGGCCTGGCCCATGTCGAACAACTCGCGGCAATCGGTGATGCGCGCGACGATGTCGTCCAGCGTCAGCACAACCCCTTCGAGTGACTTCTTTTCCTTGCCTAGTTCCTGGGCCCGCGCAGCGTCATTCCAGACGTTGGGGTCTTCCAGTTCGCGATTGACTTCTTCGAGACGGCGATGCTTCGTCTCGTAGTCAAAGATACCCCCGTAGGGCGTGCTCGCGGGTCTTCAGATCCTCGAGCTTGTTGGCAATCGCGTTGATGCGTTCTGCGTCCATATCAGCCTCCGATAAACCGATTCGAGGAGGCGGGCACCCCCTTGGGGGGCAGCGCACGCTTCAAGCGTGGGGGCCGGGCCATGGGCGCGCTCCAGACGAATTCGGAAAAACCGCAAATTATACAGTGCAAGGCCCGGCCCACGTGAGGCCTTGCCTGGATTGGGCTGGCGCCCCGGTGCTTACTGCCCCGGCGGGCGCCGGGGTGCTTTCGGTGGCACCAGCAAATCGTGTGGGCGTCGGGCGATGTGCTTCAGCACCCGCCCGAACAACTGCCGGCTGTAGCCGAAGCGCACCTTGCGCGACTTCATCGCGGTGTAGAGCGCAAGGCTGAAGCTGACCAGCAGGTTGGTCAGGCCGATCGCCGCAACGCCGAGACCGCAGCTCACCAGCAAGTAGAGCGGCACGTCAAAGCCAAGCGCCGTGATGCCGTACGCGAAGTTGGCTGCGCCGAAGGTGACATGGCGGATATCGAGCGGCAGGCCAAGCATAAAGCCGATCGTGCCCATGCAGCCAAGCATGCAGCCGAACAGGAAGTTACCCATCAGCGCTCCGAGGTTGTTCTCGATGTAGCCCGCCATGCGGTTCAGGCGCGCCTCACCAAGCCAGCGCCGCAGCCGCGGGATCTGGCGGATGCGTTGCGGGATCCGCGCATAGACACATTTGTTGTCGTAGTAGCCCGAAATCAGGCCCGCCAGGAACAGGCAGACACCGGCCACTGCAGCATGCGGAATGGCCATGCTCATTACCGGGCGCAGGTCGTGCAGCAGCAAGTCGGCCTTGGCGGCGTTAACCATCGGTTGTCCGAACACGTACGGCCAAGCAAAGCCGATACCGAGACAGACCCCAAACGCAACGACGACGTTGCCGAGGATCGCGATGAACTGGCTGCGAAGCACGTCGATGATCAGCGTTTCGAGGCGATCAAGCGGTGGCTTGCCATCCTTGGCTTCGTCCATCGTCGCCGCGATCAGTGCTGCCGTCATGGCGGGCTGCTTGGTCGCGATCGTGAAGTGGAACAGGTGCACCACGATGAAGCCGAGGCCGTAGTTCAGGCTGAACGCGATGGCCTCCCACAATGGTGGCAGATGCGCCTTGGCGGCGAAGATCTTGATGATCGCCATGAACGCGACGATCAAGCCGGCACCCGCGGCAGCGCGGAAGAGCTGGTTCTGCTCCGCAGCGTTGCTGGCTACGTAGTGTTCGCCGGTGCGGCTGGCGTGTTCCGTCACCTGCAAGGCGAGCAGGTCGGTCACCCGTACCAGCACGGCGCGCACGCTGTTCTTCTCCGATTCGTGCTGCAGCAGTTCGCGGAAGAAGGCCAGCTTGCGTTGTTGCTGTGCTTCCGAGCTGTCCGGCGCCGCAAGGTGCACCAGCACGCGCATGCGATCGATGGTTTGGCCAGCGCGCTGCGCGTCGTAGGTCAGCGCGATGCTGGCGCCGCCCTGGCGTGCGAGTTTTCGGATCCGGGCGATGTGCTTCTCGCACTGGTCGAGCAGCACATCGAGATGGCTCGCGTCGGGCCAAGGCAGGGCGGGGTCGGCGAGCGTCGCGAAGGCGGCGGCGGACCAGGCCTGGACTTCGTCTGTCTGCGCGACGAAGGGCGATTCGCGCGAGGCGGCGTCGCTGTCGTAGCGCAGGAAGTCCGGTTCCAGGCCGAGCGATGCGAGGCGGAACGAAAGTATCCGTAGCGCTTCGATCATCTCGCCATCCATCCGGCGCTCGTTGGCGCTGTGCGCAGCGCCAAAGCCGATCACTTGCAGCAGTTCAACGACAACCTGCTCCGGCAGTTCGGTGATCCAGTGCTGATCGCGTGCCTCGCGGACCAGCGCGGCGAACAGATCCTGCAGGTAGGTATCGTCGTGCGCTGGGGGCAGAATCTTGGCGACCAGGCGTTTGGTGATCGCGCCGACGATGCTGTCGTTGGTCAGGATGCCGAGGTCGGCGAACAGCGAGCGCTGAACGCGCGTAGCGAACACGCCGGAGAGGTAGCTGCGCAGGCCTTCGGCCAGGTGCGGCCGCGTCTGCAGCACCGAGATCATCGCGCGCAGCCGCTGGGTTGCTGCGCCGGGCGCTTCGAGCTCGCGCGGGCGCAAGCTGGCAATGATCTCCAGCAGCGCATCGGCCGAACGCTTGTCGGGCGAGGCGGCAATGTCCTCCAGTATCGGTACGAGTGCTCTCATCGGGTTCTCGGATACACGCAGGACGGACTATTCTGGCACACTGTTGGAGCGCGATCCGCTTCCCGGCGAGACGTCAGCCTCAAAACTTGGTAAAGTGCCGCCCCTTTCGCGGGTGGCATGCATTGCCTCCGTTTCCAGATTACGGAGACGTACGAAGATGGATGAAGCAGACGTTGCCCAGCAAGAAGTCGAGCTGAGCCTGAAGTTGGCGCTGGAGCGCAAGGAGCCTTCGCTGGCTGCGACCGGCGTGTGCCACTTCTGTGGCGAAACGCTGACCGAAGGGCAGAAATTCTGCGATAGCGACTGCGAGGAAGACTACCGTCGTCTGCAGTGGCAGAAATCACAGCGCGTTCGCGGCTAAGGCCGTAACACGCAAGTATCACAAGGAAAAGACATGGCCCGCATCACGGTTGAAGATTGCCTGAAGACGATTCCGAATCGTTTCGAAATGACCCTCGCTGCCGCAATCCGCGCGCGTCAGCTTGCCCGTGGCCACACCCCGCAGGTGGATGGCAGCAAGAACAAGTTTGCTGTGACCGCACTGCGCGAAGTCGCCTCCGGTCACGTCGACCGTACGATCCTCTCGAAGCTCGAAGCCTGACGGCTTCCGGCGGACGCCAGTTCGCCCCTGACTGAAACGGCCGCTTTCGCGGCCCCCTCAGTTGAGTGTTTCAATCCTCAGCCTCGGCGAGAAGCTCTGCTTCTCCGGCCGGGGCTTTGGCCGTTTCCGTTGCGTAGAGCTGGCGGAAGCGTAGGCGCTGCGGGTAGGGGAAGAAGTCTTCGACGTAGCCCTCACGGATCTTGCGCTGGGTCTCTTGCCAGAAGGTGGCGTCGAGCAGATCCGGGTGGTACTTCATGAAGGCTTGGCGGACTTTCGGCAGGCCGAGCAGGAAGGTGCCGAATTCCTCCGGGAACACGTCGTTGCGGGCGACCGAGTACCACACCTCGCCACTCATCTCGATATCTTCGTTGGGTGCAGGCGGGATTCGACGGAAGTTGCAGTCCGTCATGAACTCGATTTCGTCGTAGTCGTAGAACACGACCCGGCCGTAGCGGGTGACACCAAAGTTCTTCCACAGCATGTCGCCAGGGAAGATGTTGGCCTGCGCCATCTCGCGGATCGCACTGCCGTATTCCTGAACCGCGTGGTCGGTCTGTGCCGCGTCGGCTTTCTCCAGAAACAGATTCAGCGGGGTCAGGCGGCGCTCGATGTAGAGGTGCTTGATGACGATCGTGTCGCCCTCTTCCTCGACACTTTCGCTGCAAACGTCGCGCAGTTCTGCCACGAGGTCCGGATGGAAGCGATGGCGGGGTAGCGCGACGTCTGAGAACTCGAGCGTGTCGGCCATGCGGCCCACACGGTCCACCTGTTTCACCATCTGATACTTGCGTTTGACGATGGCGCGGTCCATTTCCTTCTGGATTGCGCGCTGGTCCTTGATGATCTTGAACACGTAGGGATACGAAGGCAGCGTGAACACCGCCATCACCATGCCGCGGATACCAGGCGCGACGATGAACTGGTCGTTCGAATGCAGCAGGTGCGCGATCAGATCGCGGAAGAACATCGTCTTGCCCTGCTTGCCGAGGCCCAGCATCGTGTAGAGCTCGCTGCGCGGCTTGTTCGGCATGATCGAGCGCAGGAAGTGCACATAGCCGGATGGCACTTCCATGTCGACCAGGAAGTATGCGCGTGACAACGAGAACAAGAGCGAGATCCGCCACGGTTCGAGCAGGATCGTATCGATGTACAACCGCCCTTCGGGGTTGTGGCGCACGACCACGGCGAAGGGGGTTTCGACATAGCCGTTGATCGCCTTGCCGATGATGTAGGCGGCCTTGTTCCGGTAAAACGGCGAGTAGAGCACCTGAATCTGGCTGTTCACCTCGCGCGCAGGCCATTCGCCTAGATGCGCCTCAACGGTGCGAAGAATGTGCTCGACGTCGCGGTCGAGATCTTCGAATGGCACCTGCCACGCAAAGTCTTCGATGATGCGTTTGACGCTGGCCCGCATCCCCCCTTCGTGGGGGTAATAGCTTGAGTAGGTGGGTGGGTACGACTGGATGTACTCGGTCGAAATCGCCGGCCGCGCAAAGATGTAGTCGTTGTGAAAGTAGGTGCGGTGCAGGATCTTGCAGCACACCGAGTTGAAGAAGGTCTCGGCCAGCTCGGGCTGCTTGTGGTTGATCAGAAAGCCGATGTACAGCAGTTTGGCTTGTTGCCAGGTGCGATCGTCGATGCGATCGGCGTGGAATTCGGCGTGCATGCGCATCACCGTTTCGTTCACACGATCGTCGTAGAACTGCACCCGTTCCCGTACCGCCCGCAGCTCACCCTGCCAGTCGGCCTGTTCGAAGCGCTGTTTTGCGCTGCGAGAGGTCTCGCTGAAGATGCGGTAGTGGCGGTTGAAGCCGTCGATCAGCGCTTGCGCAATGGCCAGCGCGGTGTTGTTGTCCGCTGCCGGAACGTCCATGCCGTCTCCCCCGGTGGTGTCCGTTTGTGCTCTGCACACAAGGGGATTCTAGCCCGCTGCGCATGGGCTCGGGGATGCGTGGTTTCCCGCGCTACTGGTGCGCGATCACCTGATTGCGGCCATGCTGCTTGGCCTGGTAGGCAGCGGCGTCCGCGCGCCGGAAGAGGGTATCGAAGTCTTCGTCGGGTTTCAAAGCCGCCACGCCCATGCTGCAGGTAACCGGGATGTCGCTCGGGCGGAGCCCTTCGATGTGCCGCCGCATGCGGTCGGCGCCAAGCGCCGCTTGCTTGACGTCGAGGCCCGGCAGCAGCAACAGCAACTCTTCGCCGCCGTAGCGAACGGCAACATCCTCGGCTCTTGCGCCGTTGCGCAGCACGCTGGCTACGGCGATCAGTACCTTATCGCCCGCGGCATGGCCAAAGGTGTCGTTGATACGCTTGAAATGGTCGAGGTCGATCAGCACCAAGGACAGCGGTTTGTGCGTGCGCTGGCTTTCTGCCATGAGTTCGGGCGCGAGTTCCTCTAGGCGGTGCCGGTTGTAAAGCCCGGTCAGGCGGTCGCGCTGGGCCATGTCCTTCACCATCTGATGCTGCGCATCGAGGCTCGCAAACAGGTCGGACAGGGTAATCAGGTTGCGAAGCCGGACTTCGAGTTCCTCGGGCAGTACCGGCTTGTGCACGAAGTCGTTGGCGCCTGCGCGCAGAATCTCGATCCGCTGGCCCGCGTTGTCGCTCGCGGACAGGGCAAGAATCGGCGTGCGCCCCGCGGCGCCGGGGCGCGCGCGTATGAAGTGGATCAGGTCGAGGCCCGTTTGCAGGCCGGCCAGAACGAAGTCGGTGACAACCACACTGAAGCTGCGATGGCGAAGCGCATCGACGGCGGCTTCAGCCGAAGCCTTGACCTCGACCGTCAGACCCATGTGTTGCATGATTTCGCGGCAGAACCGGGCGGTCGCTTCATTGTCCTCGACCAGCAACACGCTGCCGTTGAGCCGCCGGGTTGCGCTCGCTGTCCATGTATCGACGTACGCTTCAAAGGCCGCTTGGTTCGACTTGTGAAAACAGGCCGAGAAACCGGCGGCGAGCGCAGCGTCGATATGTGCCTTTTCGCGGTCGGACGTGATGGCGACGAAGCTCACCACGTTTGACCTCTGGCGGGCCCGGGCGCACATCAAAAGCTCGGTGGCGTGCATGTCGCCGAGTTCGAGCGCGACACAGGCGAGGTCGAAATCTTCGCGTTCCAGTGCGATCAAGGCTTGGCAACCGTTCTCAACGGTCTGCACCTCGATGTTTCGCGCCAGGAAGATCGATCCGAACACGTTGCGCATGAAGCGCGATGGGTCGGCAACAAGTACTTTCACGCGGGCTCCGGTGGGGTGGCAGGGGCGATACTCCACCCCGCACAGCCACGATTACGGCAGGCGAGCCAAAATCCTTGAAGGCTCGCCTGCCGCAGGGCGCTCAGCGTGTCGGCTGGAAGGCCGGATCGCCCATCTGCCAGAGGAAGAACGACCACACGTCCGCCGTTTCGTCGAGCGCCTGCCCGACGTTCGAGCCGATGCCGTGGCCGGCGTCGTAATCGACGCGCAGAATCACCGGTTTCCCGTTCGGGTTGGCGGTTTGCAGCCGCGCGGCGAATTTTCCGGGCAGCCATGCGTCAACGCGTGGATCGTTCGCACCGGTGGTGACGATGACGGCCGGGTAAGCCACACCATCCTTCACGCGGTGGTACGGGCTGATCGCGTACATCGACTTGAAATGGTCCGGGTTCTTGACGGTGCCGAACTCTTCGATGTTGGGCGGGCCATTCGGCGTGGTTTCCATGCGCAGCATGTCTGAAATGCCCACTGCGCTCTGCGCCGCGGCCAGCAGATCCGGGCGTTGTGTGATTGTGCCGCCGATGGTGATACCGCCTGCGCTGCCACCAACGCCCGCCAGCGTTGCGGGTGAGGTGTAGTGGTTCGCGATCAGCCATTCCGCGCAGGCGATGAAGTCGCTGACGGTGTTCTGCTTGGTCTGGATGTAGCCGCCCTGATGCCAGTCTTCGCCCAGTTCGCCGCCGCCGCGTACATGGCAGACTGCCTGCACGCCGCCGCGCTCCAACCACGCAAGCCGGGTAGCGGCGAAGCGTGGTTCCATCGAGATACCGTAGGCGCCGTAACCAGACAGGATGGTCGGGCGCTTGCCGTCATGCGCGACGTTCTTCTGCGACAGGATCGACAGCGGCACCATCGTGCCGCCATGGCTCTTGACCATCACGCGCTGGGCTTCGACGCCCGAGGTATCGACCTTGAGCGGTTTCTGCAAGCTGGTCGTTTCCGCGCGTTTGCCCGTGATCTTCAAGACTTGAGCCGGGCGCGTCCAGCCTTCCAGGCGCACCAGCACGCTGCCGTCGTTCCCGGGGCTGATCTCGCGCACAGTGCCTTCGAATGGCAGTGCAACGGTGCTGAGCTTGCTCGCCTTGTCGAGCCTGAAGAGCCGGCTCACGCCACCGTCGAGCGCCTTCACGAAAACGGCGTCCTTGGCGGCCATGGGTGCCTGCAGCACCGCTTCGCTGGCCGGCATGGCGACGGTGGCCTTGCCGCTGGCGAGGTCGTACTTGAGCAACTCGCGGCGTGACGCACGCTTCTGCGATACCGCATAGACGGCGGAGCCCGACAGCACCGCGTGGGTCACCTTGTCGTCCGGGTTGATGATTCGCCGCCACGGGGTATTGCCGCCTTTCACCCTGTCGAGCGGTGCGATCCAGTACGAACGATTGACCGAGTCGCCATGCAGCACTTCGGCGAGCACCCACTTCGAGTCTTTCGATGTCGTCAGGTAGGGCAGATCCGCCAGACCGAACTCGCGCGACGGCGTGGCACCCCAGCCGAACACGGCCACATCCTTCGCCGGATCGTCGCCCAGGTGGTGCAGGAAGACTGCGCTCTTGTTGTAGCGTTCGTCGGCAGGGTGGCGGTTGTAGTAGAAGCCTTTGCCGTGCGGCAGCCACGCGATGCCCGGCTCGTTGAGCCCGGCGCGATCGATCGACTCGCCGAGTAGTTTGCCGCTTGCCACGTCGATGATGCGCAGCACACTGTTTTCCGAGCCGCCCATCGAGATGCCGACGGCCAGCAGCTTGCCGTCGGGCGAGGCGCTGTACCAGTCGATTGCATGGTGGCCGCCTTCGCCGGGCATCGAATCCGGGTCAAGCAGCAGGCGTTCGGCGCCTTCGCTGCCCTGGCGCACCCACAGTTTGCGGGCGTTCTCGCCCGGTGCACGCTTCAGGTAGAAAACCTTGCCCGCCGCCTGTTCGTAACCGCCGGTGACCTCGCCGAGGTCCGCCAGCTCACCGAGACGCTTGCGCAGCGCATCGCGGCCGGGGATCTTCGTCAGCACGCCGTTGGCGTAGTCGGCCTGCGTCTTGAGCCATGCCTGAAACTCTGAGGACTTCATGTCCTCCATCCAGCGATACGGATCGACCACGCTTACCCCGTGGTAGACGTCGGTGACCGGAATCTGCGGTGTCGCAGGCGCTGCGGCGAAGGAACAGGTCGGCAGCGCGATCAGCGCGGCAGCGAGGGCATGGAATCGCATCGTCTCTCCTTGTGGGAAGGCCGTATCCCGGCGCAGGGGTGCGCCGGGCGGCAACGGAGCAATGCTACGACAGGCGCCGCGTGGCGCGATGTCGTTATGTATCGGCGGCGGGCTTCAGCGGGCCACACCCAGCAGTTCGTCGATGTGGGCGAGGGCCGAGTCGTCCTTCACCACTTGGCGCAGCCAGTCGTGCAGCGGCATGTTGGCCCAGCTTGCGGCCTTGTCGGCCAGATAGGCGACCGGGCTGTGCGGTTCGGTGCGGCGGAAGTACTCCGCCACCTGCGTCAGCATCGCGACCGCTTCGGTGCGCGTCATCGCCCCGGCCTGCCGCGGCGCATGGTGTGCCGCGGGGGCGTGCGCCGGATGCGGCGGGGCGTCGTTGGCGGGCGCCTGGCTGACCAGGGTGCCGGCGCTGCCGCCGCGTTCCATGATCAAGCGGCTGACGAGGTGGTGGATGCGTTCATGCAGTTCGCGTAGCAGCCGGAAGGAGGGCGCTTCGTCGCCCAACACGGTGTCGGCGGCGCGATCCAGCGCGCGGATCGCAGCATCGAGCGCATCGAGTGCGCCACGAGTGGCTTCGAGGCGGGCAAGTGGCGTCGCGCGTGTTGCCGCCTCCCACGCAACCGCCAGTTCGGCGTGCTCATGCGGTTCGCTGTCCTCACCGCGGCCGCCGGCAGCGCGGGCGCGCTCATGGTCGTCCCAGCTCAGCGGGCTGCCGTCACCTTGCAGCAACGGTGCGGTCTTGACCACGTCGAGCGCACGCTGAATCAGCCAGCCCAAGGCGCCGGCACGTTCTTCCGTGTCGCCGCCTTCGGGCATTGGGTGCAGCGTTTCGGGGAAGGCGTCGAGCAGGCCGGCCGCCAGCTGCAGCCCTTCGGCGAGGCCGCCGAATCCATGCAGGCGGCCGTTTGCTTCGGCGAAGCGGGCGGCGACGCGCAGATCCTTGGTGCGCTGGGTTAGCAACGCGGTGGCGACGTCGATCACGCGGCGCCAGTCGGCCACCTTCAGCGTCGTGACCCATTCGCCTTGATCGAGCGAGGGGTCATCTTCGCGACGCGCCTCATCGAGTGCGTCGAATTCGCTGGAAAAGGACATGTCCTCGCCGGTGCTGTTAGCACCCGGCAGCGGGGCGAGCAAGGGAAGGAGTTGAGGGGCGAGCGTGCTGGCGGGATCGATCGGTGCGTTCATGGGGCGAATCTCCGGGTAGTCCCGGAGATTCTAATGTCATGCCGCTGTTCGCTCCCGTGATGCCATTCGCATCGCAGGGCGGATCACGCTGAGGCCAGTTTCGGTTTTGCGAAGCGGGCGCGCAGGTCTTCGAAGCCGAGGTAGATCACCGGCGTGATGAACAGCGTGATCAGCTGCGAGAAGATGAGGCCACCCACCACCGATACGCCAAGCGGCTGGCGCAGCTCGGCGCCGGCACCGAGCCCGAGCGCCAGCGGCAGCGCACCCGCCAGCGCGGCGAGCGTGGTCATCGTGATCGGCCGGAAGCGCAGCGCGCAGGCCTGGCGGATCGCCTCCAGCGGTGTTGCACCGCTGCGCTGCGCCTCAACGGCGAAGTCGATCATCATGATCGCGTTCTTCTTCACGATGCCGATCAGCAGCACGATGCCGATGCTGGCGATGATGGTGATCTCCATGCCGAACAGGCGCAGCGTGAGCAAGGCGCCTACCGCGGCCGACGGCAAACCGGCCAGGATGGTGATCGGGTGGATGTAGCTCTCGTACAGCACGCCCAGCAGCACATAGATCACCAGCAATGCGGCGATGATCAGCACCACCTGCGCCCCTTGCGATTGCTGAAAGGCCGCCGCGTCGCCGGCGAACGCGGTGAGGATACCGTTCGGCATGCCGATGCGCTTTTCCGCTTCGTGCAGGCGTTTCGTTGCTTCGCCCAGCGCCGCACCCGGCGCGAGGTTGAAGGACACCGTGACCGCTTGTAGCTGGCCCTGGTGGTTCACCGCGGTCGGGCCGGCTATACGCTGCACGGTGGCCACGTTCGAGAGCGGCACCAGGCTGCCGTTGGCACTGCGAACCTGAATGCGGCCGAGGGCGCGTTCGTCGCGGCGGAAGGCGTCTTCAAGTTCCAGGATCACCTCGTAGCTGCCGCTTGAGGTGTAGATCGTCGAGACCTGCCGATCGCCGAAGGCGCTGTAGAGCGCGGTGCGGATGTCGGCGAGTGCGACGCCGTAAAGATTCGCGCGTTCGCGGTCGACATCCAGCCGCGCATTGAGCCCCTTGAGCTGTGAATCGGTGGTGACATCGCGGAACAGCGGGTCGGCCGAGAGGGCTTGTTTCAGTCGATCTGCCCACGCGGTCAGCTCGCCGCCATTGACGCTTTGCAGCACATACTGGAACTGGCTGCGCGATTGCCGCCCGCCTAGCCGCAGGTTCTGCGTGGGCGTGAAGTACACGTCGATGCCGGGCAGCTTCTTCGCCTCCTTGCGCATGCGCTCCACGATCACCGGCATCGCATCGCGCTCGCTGCGGGGCTTGAGTCGCAGGAACATCCGCGCGTTGGTTTCGGAGACCGATGCGGCGAAGCCTTCCACCGCGGGGTCGCTGCCGATCACCTTCATCATCCGCTCGGCGTGGCGCAGCAAGGCTTCGTACGACGCGTCGCTCGACGCTTCGGCAGTGACCTGGATCTGGCCGATGTCTTCCTGTGGGAAGAAACCCTTCGGGCTCGCCGCGAACAGCCACACGCTGGCGAAGATCGTCAGTACCGCGACCGCACCGACTGCGATGCGATGTCGCAAGGCCAGATCCAGACTGCGTGCATAGCCCCGCTGTACGCGCTCAAAACCGTGCTCAAAGGCCAGCAGCATGCGGTTCTGATGCTGCTCGGCTTCCGGTCGCAGGAAGCGGCTACCCATCAACGGGATCAGCGTCAGCGACACGATTGCCGACACGATGATCGCCAGCATCACGACCACCGCAAACTCATGGAAGAGCAGGCCGATCACGCCCGGCATGAAGAAGATCGGGATGAACACCGCGACCAGCGACAACGAGATCGAGATGATCGTGAAGCTCACCTCGCGCGCACCGGTGACGGCAGCCTGCATTGGCGGCATGCCTTCTTCCACATGGCGCACGATGTTCTCCAGCACCACGATCGCGTCGTCCACCACAAGGCCGACGGCGAGGGTGAGGCCCAGCAGCGAGATGTTGTCGAGGCTGTAACCCAGTACGAACATCAGGCCCAGCGTGCCGAGCAGCGAAATCGGCAAGGTGACCGATGGGATCAGCGTGGCGGCGGCGTGGCGCAGGAACAGGAACATCACCAGCACTACCAGCGCGATGGTGCCCATCATGGTGAGCTGCACGTCGTGGATCGCTTCGCGAACCGATACCGAGCGGTCGTTGATCACTTTGATCTGCACCGATGCCGGCATCTGCGCCTCGAGTCGCGGCAGGATCGCGCGGATCGCGTCGACGGTGGCGACGGTGTTGGCGCCTGGCTGCTTCTGCACCGCCAGCACGATCGAGCGATGACCGTCTGCCCAGCTGGCGGTGGTGGTGGTCTCGATCGAATCGACCACCTTGGCGACATCGGACAGCCGCACCGGCTGGTTGTCCCGGGCGGCGACGATGATCGACTGGAACTCTTCAGCGTGGCGTAGCTGGCGGTTCGAGTCGAGCACCAGCGTCTGGTCGGGGCCGCGCAGCACACCCAGTGGGGAATTCGAGTTCGCCGCCTTGATCGCGCTCGCGAGTTGATCCAGGGTCAGCCCGCGTGCCGCCAGCTTGTCGGGATCGGCCTGAACCCGCACGGCGAACTTCTTTTGCCCCCAGTTCATCACCTGGGCAACGCCATCGATCGTCGATAGCGTCGGTGAGACGAGGTTGTCCGCGTAGTCGTTTAGTTCGGAGAGGCTCAGTGCCGGCGCGGTGAGAGCGAGAATCAGGATCGGCGCATCCGCTGGGTTGAGCTTGCGATACGACGGAATCGAGGTCATTTCCGTCGGCAGCGAACGCTGCGCGCGCAGCAGCGCGGCCTGCACATCACCCGCAGCCGCATCGATGTTGCGGTCGGCCGCAAACTCCAGCGTGATCGAGGTGTTGCCGAGCGTGTTGCTCGAACTCATCGTGACCAGCCCGGCGATCGTCGAAAACTGCTTTTCGAGCGGCAACGCAACCGATGATGCCATTGTTTCAGGGCTTGCCCCTGGCAAGGTCGCATTGACGTTGATCGTGGGGGTGTCGTAACTCGGCAGCGCGGCCACCGGTAGATAGTGGTAACCCAGGATGCCCGCCACGACGGCGGACAGCGACAGCAGGACAGTCATCACCGGCCTGCGAATGCAGAGCTCCGACAGGTTCATTGCTGCACTCCGGCTTTCGGGCCGCCTTTGCCTTGTTCCTTGTCCGCATCGCGCAGTTTGGTACCGGGGCGCAGGTTCTGGCCTCCGACGGTCACGACTTTCGTGCCGGGCTCCACGCCATCCAGTACGGCGTACTCCGCGTCCTGATAGAGGATCTTCACCGGCAGGGACTTGGCACGACCATCGGCATCCGCAGCGAACACGAACTGGCCGTCAGGCCCGACCTGCACTGCGGCCAGCGGCGCACTCGGGGCGTCGCGGTAGGCGTCGAGCGTCAGCCCGACGGTGACTTGGGCGCCGGGCCAAAGACGCAGCTTCGCGTTGTCGAAGCGCGCTTTGACACGAACGCCCCCGGTGCTGCTGTCGACTGCGCTGTCGATGAAGTTGAGCTCGCCTTGCTGCTCACCCTGATCATCCTTCGCCAGCACATGAACCGGCCCCTTTGTTTGGGCTGCGCGCAGTCGGGCGAGTTGCGCTTCGGGCAGCGAGAACGCAATGTCGATCGGGTCCAGCCGCGTCAGCGTCGTAAGGGCTTGGGCGCTGCCCGGTTGAACCAGACTGCCAACGCGCACATTGATCAGGCCCACCCGGCCTGCTTGCGGTGCGGCGATCACGCCGTAGTCGGCGGCCACCTGGGCTTCGGCGATGGCGGCGCGATCGGCGGCGACCGTGGCTTCCAGCGCGTCGACGTTGCTGCTGCTGGCGTCGACAACACCTTGCGACACGAAGCCGCGCGATTTGAGTTCGATGTTCCGCGTCAGCGTGCGTCGGGCATCGGCCAGCAGTGCTTCGTCCCGCAGGTGCTGGGCCTTGAGTTTGTCCAGCGCGGCGCGTTCGGCACGGCCGTCGAGCCGGAAAAGCGGGGTACCCGCCGCAACCGTGTCGCCTTCCTTCACCAGCACCTCGCGAATCGTGCTGGAAATCTGCGCACGCACCTCCACGCTGCTCACTGGTGTGACAAAGCCGCTGGTCTCGAACACGACCGGGATCGTGCGGCGTTCGACCGCCGCGAAACGCACGCTGATGGTCGGGTCGCCGCCCTTGGCGTTGCCGCTCGGAGCAGGTTTGAAGTAGGCATAGCCGGCGACGCCAGCTGCCAGTGCGAACGCCGCAATCAGGAGTTTCTTGTTGTGCATGGGGGTCGGAGTCGCGAAAAAGGTGCGCCCGGAAAGCGCCGGGGCCCCACATTTTGCCAGTGCAGATGGTGAGCGGATGTGACTCGCGGAAATTGAGTTGGTTCGCAATGTAATGATTCCGCCGTTGCGCGGATGGCACGCCTTGGTGCGGTGCCGCGAAATCGGCGATAATTCAGCGCTTGGTCTGCGCGACGTTCGTGGCGCGGCCTGCAGCGCAGGGCCACGGCCACCCTCAAAGGCGGGGGCGGATCGTGGCGCGGGGGGACGCATCGCCGTGCAGCACGCGGCGATGCGACGCGCACCAGCCTTGCCGACAATACATCCAACGACCCAATCCTGAGGAAGCAACAGTCATGAGCGCCCAGTCTTTGATCACGGTCCCGGCCGGCGGCCAGAAAATCATTCCCGGTCAGCCGACTCCCAACAACCCGATCATTCCGTTCATCGAGGGGGACGGTATCGGTGTCGACATCACCCCGGTGATGATCAAGGTGATCGACGCTGCGGTGGCCAAAGCCTACGGCGGCGCGAAGAAGATCCACTGGATGGAGGTCTACGCCGGCGAGAAGGCGACCGTGAAGTACGGCCCGGATCAGTGGCTGCCCGCTGAAACCTTCCAGGCGCTGAAGGACTACTCCGTCTCGATCAAGGGCCCGATGACCACCCCGGTCGGCGGTGGCATCCGCTCGCTGAACGTGGCGCTGCGCCAGGAACTGGATCTGTACCAGTGCGTGCGCCCGGTGCAGTACTTCAAGGGCGTGCCGTCGCCGCTCAAGCAGCCGGAACTGACCAACATGGTCATCTTCCGCGAGAACACCGAAGACATCTACGCCGGCATCGAATGGCAGGCGGAGTCCGAGCCGGCCAAGAAGATCATCAAGTTCCTGCAGGACGAGATGGGCGTCAAGAAGATCCGCTTCCCGGAAACCTCGGGCATCGGCATCAAGCCGGTTTCCAAGCAGGGTACCGAGCGCCTGGTGCGCGCTGCGCTGCAGTACGTGATCGACAACGACCGCAAGTCGCTGACGATCGTGCACAAGGGCAACATCATGAAGTTCACCGAAGGTGGCTTCCGTGACTGGGCCTACGCACTGGCGAAGAACGAATTCGGCGCGGTGGAAATCGACGGCGGCCCGTGGTGCAAGTTCACGAACCCGAAGACGGGTCGTGAAGTGATCGTCAAGGACGCTATCGCGGACGCCTTCCTGCAGCAGATCCTGCTGCGCCCGGCCGAATACGACACCATCGCCACGCTGAACCTGAACGGCGATTACATCTCCGATGCGCTGGCCGCACAGGTCGGTGGTATCGGCATCGCGCCGGGTGCGAACATCTCCGACAAGTACGCCTGCTTCGAAGCCACCCACGGCACCGCGCCGAAGTACGCCGGCAAGGACAAGGTGAACCCCGGTTCGCTGATCCTGTCGGCTGAAATGATGCTGCGCCACTTGGGCTGGAAGGAAGCCGCCGACCTCGTGATCAAGGGCATGGAAGGCGCGATCGCCGCCAAGACCGTGACCTACGACTTCGCCCGCCTGATGGACGGCGCGACCGAAGTGTCGTGCTCGGCCTTCGGCGACGCGATGATCGCTCAGATGTAATCGCTGCCGGTTTCCGGTGAGCAACGGGCGCCTTGCGGGGCGCCCGTTTTCTTTGGTGCCACCTCCGCTTGATATCATTCGCGCATGAACTGGCTTGCAATAGAAACCTCAGGCAATACCTCGTCGGTCGCGCTGCAAACGGGCGACGGCATCGAAAGCCGCGTGCTCGGTGGCGGCAATGCGCCTGCTTCGGGCGAAGTCATTGCCAGTATCTCGGGCCTGCTCGCCGATACCGGCATCTCCCTCGATCAGCTCGAAGGTATCGCCGTCAGCGTTGGTCCTGGCGCCTTCACCGGTGTGCGTGTGGCGTGCTCGGTGGCACAGGGGCTGGCCGTCGCGCGAGGTGTTGCGGTGGCGCCGGTCGTGTCGCTCGACGCGGTTGCGCACGCCGAGGCGGCCGACACCGTGCTGGCGCTGCTGGATGCGCGAATGGGCGAGGTCTACTGGGCGCGCTACCGGCGCGACGCCAGCGGGTTGCTGCAACGCGAAGCGATCGGCGTTTGCGCGCCGGACGCGCTGACGCTGCCCGACGGGGAGCGTTGGACAGTGTGTGGCGCGGGCTTTACTGAATACCGCGCCTCGTTCGCGCCAGCCGTGTTGACGCTGCTCGACGAGGGCGACGTCCGTGCGTTGCCCGATGCGGCCGGCCTGCTGCGCTGGTGCGCGGCGCATCGGCCCGAAGTGGTTGCGCCGGAGGCGCTCGCGCCGCGTTACGTGCGCGACAAGGTGGCGCTGACGACGGCCGAACGTGTGGCGAAGGCCATGAAAGCATGACGTCGGCGCTGCGGGTTCGCCCGATGACCGTCGACGATCTGGACTGGGTCTGCGAGGCGGAATCGGTGCTGCATGCGTTTCCGTGGAGCCGCGGGAACTTCCTCGACTCGCTTGAGGCGGGTCACGCTTGTTGTGTGTTGGAGCGCGACGATGCACCGCTCGGCTATGCGATCAGCCTGAAGATCGTCGACGAAGCGCATCTGCTCAACATCAGTGTGTTGCGCGCGGTGCAGGGGCAGGGGCTGGGGCGCTGGTTCCTCGACGTGCTCGGGCAAGGTTTGTGGGAACACGGCGCGCGCCAGATGTTCCTTGAAGTGCGCCCTTCGAATGCGCCGGCCCTGCGCCTGTACGAGCGCGCGGGCTTCGCGCCGATCGGCCGACGCCGCGATTACTACCCCGCGGCGGAGGGCCGTCGTGAAGACGCGATCGTGATGCGGCGCGAGCTAACGGCGGCGACCTAACCCGCAAGGCCGGGGCGCTTACGCGCTGGCCAGCCCCTTGAAGAACACGCGGGTGAGGTAGGGTGCCATGTCGGCGAGGTCGTAGTCGCCGTCGAGCACCCAGTCGCGCATCAGGCCGCCGACGAAGGCAGTGATGGCGACGGCCGCCTTCGCCGGGCTGGTATCCGGCGGCAGCTGGCCACGCGCTGCGGCGGCTACGAGCACCGATTCGATCTCGCAACGGCAGTTGCGTTTGCTCTCCTCCTCGCGCGCGAGGTACTCGGCGAATTCGGCTCCACCGTCGAATCCGCGGAAGAGGATTTCCAGCACGGCGCGCATCCGCGCATCGCCGGCAACCAGTTGCAGGATGCCGCAGGCCTGGCGCTCGAGTGCGCCGAGCGGGTCGTCGCCCGATTCCGCCGCCAGCGTGTCGAGCATGGTTTCCATCGGTGACGTCGCGCGGTCACATACCGCCTCGAAAATCTCGGCTTTGTTCTTGAAGTGCCAGTAGACGGCACCGCGCGTCACGCCTGGTGCGCGCGCAATCATGTCCAGCGTCGTCGATGCGACGCCCTTGTCACAGAAGAGCGCTTCTGCCGCATCAAGCAGTTGCGTGCGGGTGGCTTCTGCCTGTTCTTTGGTTCGTCTGACCATGTTCTCTGTGTACTAAGGTGTGGTGTCGGCTGCGCTGATACGGGTCAAGTAGCGTGGGTGATACACAACGACACGATCAGTGATTTACAAACATTCGTGTATGTATCTAAAATCACCATCGTTTGTCAATTCGGATTGTCCCGGTACGCCCGGCGGCAACGCTTCTCTCCCCTTGCAGAGGACACCACCATGCATCCCTCCCGGATTTCTCCCCCGTCGGTGCGCAGCGCGATTGCGCTGGCGGCGCTTTCCGTTGTTTTAGTTGCCTGCGGCAAGCAGGGCGGCCAGCAGGGGCACGGCGGCATGCCGCCGGCCGATGTGGCCGTGGCCACCGTTGCGCTGCGCGATGTGCCGGTCGATTTCGAGTACGTCGGCCAGGTGGCCGGCTCGCGCGAGATCGAGGTGCGCGCGCGCGTCACCGGCATCATCGAGAAGCGCCTGTACGAAGAAGGTAGCCTGCTCAAGGCCGGCCAGCCGATGTTCCTGATCGACCAGGCGCCGTTCCGTGCGCGCGTTGCCGCCGCCGAAGCGGCGCTGACGCAAGCGCAGGCGCGCCTGAAGCAAGCCGAGCGCGAATACAACCGGATCAAGCCGCTGGCGGCCGAGCAGGCGGTGAGCCAGAAGGATGCGGACGACGCCGCATCGGCCTTCGAACTCGCTCGCGCGGCGGTGAAATCGGCTGAAGCCGATCTGACGACCGCACGCATTGACCTCGGCTACACCGAAGTCCGCGCGCCGCTTGGCGGTGTGGCGGGACGCGCGCTGAAGGTGGAGGGTGGGCTCGCCGCCGCGGGGGGGGACAGCCTGCTCGCAACGCTGGCGCAGACCGATCCGGCCCATGTGAACTACGGCGTTGGCGAGGAAGAAGCGCTGCGCCTGCGTGACGAAGCGAGCAACGGCAAGCTGGTGCTGCCCAAGGATGGCTTCGCGGTGAAGCTGAAGCTCTCCGATGGCTCGATGCTCGATCGTGTTGGCCGCATCGACTTCCACGACTACAAGGCCGATTCGAACACTGGCAGCTTCGCTGCCCGTGCGAGTGTGCCGAACGCCGACGGCAAGCTGGCGCCGGGCCAGTTCGTGCGCGTGATCCTGAGTGGCGCGACGCGCCCGCAAGCCGTGGTGCTGCCGCAGCGTGCGGTGCTCGATTCGCCGAACGGCAAGTACGTTTATGTGGTGGGCCAGGGTAAGGAAGGCGCGACGATCGCGCAGCCGCGTCCGGTGCAGGTGGGTGAGTGGGTCAAGCTCGACGGTGATCTGGCGAATGCCTGGGTGATTCGCGACGGCCTCAAGCCGGGTGACCAGGTGATCGTGGACGGCACTGCCCGCATCTTCTTCCCCGGCGCGCCGGTCAAGGTTGGCGGCGCTGCGCCGGTAGCCCAGTCCGCCCCGGCTGCCAAGCAATAAGCCGGAGGCACTGAGCCATGTTCTCCCGATTTTTCATAGACAGGCCGATCTTTGCCTTCGTCATCTCCATTTTCATGGTGCTGGCGGGCTTGGCGGCGATGCGCAGTCTGCCAATTGCGCAGTACCCCGAGATAGCGCCACCGGTAGTGCAGGTGACCGCGGTATACCCCGGCGCCTCGGCCAACGTGCTGGAGCAGACGGTCGCAGCGACGCTGGAAAACGCGATCAACGGCGTCGAAGGCATGATGTACATGCAGTCGACCTCGACCTCCAGCGGCGTGATGACGATTGCCGTGACCTTCGAGATCGGCACCAAGGTCGATCAGGCGGCGCTCAACGTCAATAACCGCGTCAAGCAGGTTGAAGCCAAGCTGCCGCTGGAAGTACGGCGCCAGGGCGTGACGGTGGAGAAGGGCTCTTCGTCCTTCCTGCAGGTGCTCGCGTTCTACTCGCCGGATGGCCGCTACGACGATCTCTTCACGTCGAACTACGTCACGCTGAACGTGCTCGATGCCTTGAAGCGCATTCCGGGTACGACCAACGTGCAGATCTTCGGCGCCAAGGACTACGCGATGCGCGTGTGGATCCGCCCGGATCGCATGACGCAGCTGAAGGTGACGGTGGCTGACATTGCCGCGGCGCTGAATGAGCAGAACGCGCAGTTCGCGGCCGGCAAGGTGGGTCAGGCGCCGACCGGCGGCGGGCAGGAGATGGTCTATACCGTGACCACCAAGGGCCGGCTGTCGAGCGTCGAAGAGTTCGAAAACATCATCGTGCGCGCCAACCCGGATGGCTCTTCGCTGCGCCTGAAGGATGTTGCTCGCGTTGAGCTGGGCTCGAAGGACTACGACTTCATCGGCCGCATCAACGGCCACCCGGCAACCCTCGTCGGCATCTTCCTGCAGCCCGGCGCCAACGCGCTGGATGTTGCGGCAGAGGTGAAGAAGACGCTCGCCGGCATGTCGGATCGCTTCCCGCAGGGCTTCACCTACAGCGTGCCCTACGACACCACGCGCTTCGTTGAAGTCTCGATCCGCGAAGTGCTCAAGACGCTGGGCGAAGCAATGGTGCTGGTGTTCCTTGTCGTCTTCCTGTTCCTGCAGAACTGGCGTGCGACGCTGATCCCGACGCTGGCGGTGCCGGTGTCGCTGATCGGCACCTTCGCCGGCCTGCATCTGCTGGGCTACTCGATCAACACGCTGACGCTGTTCGGTATGGTGTTGTCGATCGGTATCGTCGTCGATGACGCGATCGTGGTGCTGGAAAACGTCGAACGGATCATGCACGAGGAAGGGCTGCACGCTCGCGAAGCGGCGATCCAGGCGATGAAGGAAGTGACTGGCCCGGTCATCGCGATCGTCCTGGTGCTGTGTTCGGTGTTCGTGCCGATCGCCTTCCTCGGCGGGCTGACCGGCGAGCTGTTCCGCCAGTTCGCGATCACGATTTCGATCTCGGTCACGCTGTCGGGCATCATCGCGCTAACGATGACGCCGGCGCTGTGCGTGCTGATCCTCAAGCACGAGCACAAGCAGACCAACCCGTTCTTCCTGCGCTTCAACGACTGGTTCCACCGCGCCACCGGCCGCTACATCGGCGGCGTGACCTGGGTGATCCGCCGCTCGGGCATCGGCGCAGCGTTGTTCCTTGCCATGGTTGCGGTGACCGCCGGGCTGTGGAAGTTCACGCCGGGCTCGCTGGTGCCGGACGAGGACCAGGGCTTCTACATCTCGGCGGTGTTCCTGCCGGACGGCGCATCGCTTGAGCGCACCGACAAGGTCGTCAAGCAGGTCATCGACGCGGTGAAATCCAACCCTGCGAACCAGGACGTCGTGGCCTTCACGGGTTTCGACTTCATCGGCGGCGGTTACAAGAACAGCGCGGCCACGCTCTTCGTCACGCAGAAGCATTGGGACGAGCGCAACGTGCCGGTCACCGCACTGGTTGGCGAGCTGTATGCCAAGACCGCGGGCATCAAGGAGGCGCTGGTGCTGGCCTTCCCGCCGCCGGCGATCTTTGGCCTGGGCAGCACGGGTGGCTTCGAGTTCTACATTCAGAACCGCGGTGACGGTGGCTCGAAGAAGATGGCCGAGGTTGTTGGCGCCTTCCAGGCCGCGGCTTCGCAGAGCAAGGTGCTCGCTGGCGTGCAGACGCTGTGGCGCGCCAACTCGCCGCAGCTGTACGTGGATGTGGACCGCAACAAGGCCAAGGCGCTGGGGGTGAATATCGACGATGCGTTCAACACGCTCGCGGCGTCCATGGGCACCTACTACGTGAATGACTTCAACAAGTCGGGCCGTGCCTGGCAGGTGCTGATGTCGGCCGATTCGAGCTATCGCAAGCGGCCGGACGACATCGGGCGCATCTACGTGAAGAGCAGCAAGGGCGGGATGGTGCCGCTGTCTGCCTTCGCCCATGTCGACTACACCGCGGGCCCGGATCTGCTGGAGCGCTACAACAACCTGCCGGCCGTGAAGCTGCTCGGCAACGCCGCACCGGGCTACAGCTCGGGCCAGGCCATCGCCGAGGTTGAGCGGATCGCGAAGGAAGTGCTGCCGCCGGAATTCAGCTACGACTGGACGGGCTCGTCCTACCAGGAGAAGCGGTCTTCGGGCACTTCGGGCCTTGCACTCGGCATGGCGGTGGTGATGGTGTTCCTGATCCTGTCGGCGCTGTACGAGAAATGGTCGCTGCCGTTGTCGGTGCTGCTGGCGCTGCCGTTCGGCACCTTCGGCGCGCTGGCTGCGGTGTGGCTGCGCGGCTTCACGAACGATGTGTACTTCCAGATCGGTCTCGTGACGCTGCTGGGGCTTGCGGCCAAGAACGCGATCCTGATCGTCGAGTACGCGTTGCTGAAGAACCAGGAGGGCTTCCCGCCCGCCGCGGCAGCGATCGAAGCGGCACGCCTGCGCTTCCGCCCGATCATCATGACCTCGCTGGCCTTCATTCTCGGTGTGCTGCCGTTGGCAATCTCGCACGGTGCCGGCGCCGGGGCGCGGCAGAGCGTGGGTACCGGGGTGATGGGCGGCATGCTGGCGGCCACCTTCCTCGCGGTGTTCTTCGTGCCGCTGTTCTACAAACTCGTGATCGACCGCCGCCTGAAGACGCCGGACGATGAACTGATTGCACCCCCGCATCACCCGCTCGCCGAACTGGAGCAGGAAGGGAAGAGCCATGACTGAACGAAACAACAACGCTGACGCAATGCGCCGTGGCCGCTTTGCGCTGACGCTGGGTGCCGCCCTGGTGCTGGCCGCCTGCGCCGGTACGCCGAAGGCACCGCCGCAAATGGAACTGCCCAAGGCGGCCGAGCAAACCGCACCCGCCGCGATCACCGAGTGGTGGCACAGCTTCGGCGACCCGGTGCTGGACGCCTATGTCGCGGAAGCGCTCGCGCACAACGGCGACGTCGAACTGGCCGCCGCCCGCGTGCGCCAGTCGCGCGGTGCGCTGGCCGCGGCGCGCACCAACCTGCTGCCGACGGTGGATGTAGGTGTCACCGGCGCACGGGTGCGCAGTGCGGACGACACGCGCCAGCCGGGTCAGCCGAAGTTTGCCAACACCTTCACTGGCGGCTTCACGGTGGCGTACGAGATCGACCTGTTCGGCCGCCTTGCTGCCGAACGCGAAGTGGCAGCGCAGAACCTGGCCGCCAGCCAGTACGGCCAGGAAGTAACCCGCAGCGCGATTGCAGCGCAGACTGCACGCGCCTACTTCACGCTGCGCGCGCTGGATGCCGACGAGACGCTCTACGCCGGTACCCTGAAAACCCGCGACGAGTTGCTCGCGTTGCAGAAACGCCGCTTCGATGCCGGTGTGATCGGTGCGTACGCTTACGCCTTGGTCGAGGCTGAGCGTTCCAGCGTGGCGGCGGCGCTGCCGCGCATCCGTGCGGCGCGCGAGCAGGCCGAAGTGGCGCTGTCGCTGCTGCTTGGCCGCAGCCCGCGCGAGCTGGCTGAACGCTTGCCGGAACGCGGTAGCCCGGTCGACGTGCTGGCGCGTGCGCCGGAGATCCCGGCTGGACTGCATGCCGAACTGCTGCAACGCCGCCCCGATGTACGTGCGGCCGAGGCGCAGCTCGCAGCGTCGAGCGCCAACGTGGAGGCCGCACGGGCACGCTGGTTCCCGACCATCAGCCTGACCGGCTTCTTCGGCGGTGAGAGCGGTTCGCTGTCGGATCTGCTATCGGGTGCCACGCGCAACTGGAACGTCGCTGGCGCGATCGCGCAGCCGCTGGTCGGGCTCGCACGCGTGTCGGCCGATGTCGACCAGGCCAAGGCGCAGCGTGATCAGGCGGAGCTCACTTACCGCCAGGCGGCGCGGCAGGCCTATGCCGATGCGCTGTCTGCGCTGTCGTCCGCGCGTGGTGCGCGCGAAGCCCTGCAGGCAACCGAGACGCTGCGCAACAGCCGCACGCGGGTCTATGAGCTGGCGGCGAAGACCTTTGGGGCAGGGCAGACCAGCCGGCTCGATCTGCTGGACGCAGAGCGTGAGCGGCTGGAGTCCGAACGCCAGCTCGTGACGGCACGGCGCGACCGGCTGACTTCGCTGGTCGACGTTTATCAGTCACTCGGCGGCGGCTGGAGCGAACAGCCCGGCAGCTAAGTCAGGCAACGCGCGATGTTTGAACCAAAAGGGCCGCTACTCAGCGGCCCTTTTGGCTTTTTAGGCGCCCTTTGTCAGCACAGGCGCTGCAGCGAATCTGCGTGCTTCGGCGGCTGGGCTTCGCGCCTAGTCGTTTGCACGCACGACGAATACCGAGCATTCAACCTTGCGCAACACCCGCTCGGCGACCGAACCCAGCACCAGACGCTGGAACCCGCGTCGGCCGTGCGAGCCGATCACGACGAGATCCACGCCGTTGGCGATGACGGCGTGTGCGATCTGATCGTCGGCGCGTTCGTTATCAGATTCGAGCAAGACGGTTTCCATCCGCAGGCCAGGCCGGTCGAGCTTGGCTTTCGCTTCGGCCAGCACCGCCTCGCCCTCGGCTTTCCATACGCGTTTGACATCGGTTCGCGACAGCAGCAGCGGATCGCTGCTCTGGCGGATTGGCATTTGCCCTTCGTCGAGGGCATGGGCAACGATAAGCAGTGCCTCGTTGGCGACTGCGAGTCCGGCTGCGACATCGAGCGTTTTGGCCGATGCTTCGCTGCCGTCGATGGCGACCAGAATCTTTTGGAACATGGTGTCTTCTCCGGGCTGGCTAGGGCGCGGCGCCACGATCGGGTGGTGCCGCGTTCTTGGCCTATATGCTGAACTGATACCGCTCAAACGGCTTTGTTTTGGCGCAAAGGCCCCCGGGCGGCTTCAAGTCCGTGCGCCTGCGGCCGTAGGTAAACGCGGGCGCCAGACAAAGGGGAGGCCGATGCGCGCGATGACGGGGCAGGTATGGCGGATCGCATGGCTCGGTGTGCTGCTCTGCCTCGCATCCTGTGGCCGGCCAGAGCCGATCCGTATCGGCTTCGTCGGCGGTTATTCCGGTCGCGTCGCCGACCTTGGCATCGACGGGCGCAATGGCGCCACGATTGCGGTTGAAGAGCTCAATGCGCAGGGCGGTGTGCACGGCCGCCCGCTTGAATTGGTGGTGCGCAACGACGAGCAGGATGCCGACAAGGCGCGTCAGGCGGTTAATTCGCTGATCAGCGAACGGGTTGCTGCCATCGTGGGCCACACCACCAGCGCGATGTCGGTGGCAACCGTCGATCTGGTGTCGCAGCAGCAAGTGGTGATGGTGAGTCCGACCTCGACGGCCGACGAGCTGAGCGGTCGCGACGACTATTTCTTTCGCGTGGTGGCAGCAACACGCTTCAACGCAGCGCGCAACGCCGCGCACTATCTGGCCGGCGGCTTCAGGCGTGCAGCGGTGATTTACGACCTGAACAACCGCGCCTATTCCGAGAGCTGGTACAAGGCCTTCGTCTTGCCCTTCGAAGCCGGCGGCGGCAAGGTGCTCGATACGCAGACCTATACCTCACGCCCCGATCTTCATTTCAGTGCGCTCGCCGAGCGCCTTCTGGCAAGCGGGCCAGACCTCATCGTGATTGTGGCCAACGCCGTGGATACCGCGCTGCTCGCGCAGCAGGTGCGCAAGCGCAATGCCACTGTGCAACTGGCCTCCGCCGAATGGGGCGGGTCTGACCGCCTGATCGATATGGGCGGCGCGGCGGTGGAGGGGATGTTCGTATCGCAGTACTTTGATCGCTTCGACAAGAAGCCGGCATTTCTTGCCTTTCGCCAGCGCTACCGCGAACGCTTTGGTGATGATCCGGGCTTCGCCGCCGTGTGCGGCTACGATGCGGCGCGCATGGTCATCACCGGGCTGGCCGAGCAGCGCGGCGGAGAGACGCTTAAGCAGACGCTGTTGCGCCTTGGGCAGTTCGAACTGTCGCAGGGCACGATGAAGATCGATCGCTTCGGCGACACCCAGCGCACCGTCTACGTCACGCAGATCCGCAACGGGCGCTTCGAGGTGGTGCTGGCGCCATGAGCCGACGGATCTCGCTGCGCCGCATCCTCTCGTGGCAGTTTGCAGCGGCCGGGCTGCTGCCGCTGTTACTGGTGATCGTGGCGCTGCTTGGCTACTTGCTGCCATCTTTCGAACGCTCGCTGCGGGCGCGCGACAAGGTGCTCGCGAACGCTATCACCGAGCAGGTAATGAGTTTTCTCGCCGCCCCCACGCAGGGGCTGGATACCGCCGCAGCAATCCTGCGCAAGGCGGTGCCACTCAACCAGCTATCCACGATGTTCGATGCGCTGGCCGCTGCGCGAGGGCAAACCGGCGCACTGATGCTGGTGGACTACGAGGGGCGGGTTGCCAGCGTCGGTTTGCCGGAGCGCTGGCAGGCCTATCGCGACAACTTCATTGGCCTCTCGCTCGGCAGCCAGCCTTATGTGCGCAACGCGTTGCGCGAGAACCGCCCGGTGTGGTCGGAAACTTACCTGTCGCCGATCGGCGGCCAGATCTCGGTGGCGCTGGCGGTGCCGGTAGAAGGGCAGGTGCTGGTTGCGGAGGTGGATGTCGACCGCCTCTCGCAAAGCGTGGCGGCCCTGCGGCGGGGCGGCAATGTGCTGGCGGTGCTGGTCGACCGCGCCGGCCGCGTGATCGCACATCCGGACAGCAGCAAGGCGCGCGAGCAGGTGAACCTGAGCGATATCGATCTGGTCCGCAAGGGTTTGCATGGAGAATCGGCAACAGGCCGTTTCTTGCTGGACGGGCGCGAGTACATCGGCAGCGCGGTACCGATTCCGACGCTGGGTTGGGCGGCACTGATCGGCCAGCCGACCGATGAAGTGATGGGGCCGCTGTATGCCGCAGCCGCCATTACCCTGGCCGGGCTGCTGCTGGCCACCGGACTGCTGCTGTTCGTCGGCAGCCGTACCGCGCGCCGCGTGGCGAACCGCCTCAACCTCGTTGCTGCGCGCGGACGCGCGATCGCCGACGGCAAGCAGCCCGCCGCCCTGCCGCCGACGCGCGTAAGCGAGTTCGCGCAGATCGGCGAGTCGCTGGACACGATCTTCGAGCGACTGCGCGCCCGAGAGGGGGAAGTGCGGGCTGGTGCCGAGCGCTTGCGCACCTTGCTCGAAGGCGCCCCGATGGGGGTTGTGGAGGTACGGGTCGAGGCATCTGGCCGGCTGGTCGTGCTGGGGGCCAATCCACTCGTTGGCCGCGTACTGCTCGTTTCGGACGAGGCGACGCGCGGCCATTCGCTGCAGGGCGCCTATGCCGGCTTCGACAACACGGTGCTCGAACATGCCTGCCAGCGCGTGGCCCGCGACGGCGGCAGCGTTGCGCTGCCCGGTTACGAGTACATCGCGCCGGGTTGCGAGCGGGTGCTGGATCTGGTGGTGTTCCGGCACCATGCCGGCGTGGTTGCCCTGTGCTTCCACGACATGACTGAACGTGTCGCGGCGGAACGCGCGCTGCGCGATTCCGAGCTGCGCTTCTCGGCCGCTTTCCTGGCCGTGCCGGACTACGTGACTTTGTCGCGGATCTCGGATGGCACGATCTACGATGCCAACGACGCGTTCGAGCGGGTTACCGGCATTCCGCGTGCGCGGGCGATCGGTCACACCTCGGTCGAGCTGGGGCTCTTCGTGAATCCGGAACAGCGCCACGAGATTGCGCGCAGGGTGATGAGCGAGGGGCGCGCGGATCGCATCCCGATCGAGATGCGTCGCGCCGATGGCGGGGTGTCCGAGGGCGTGGTGAGCGCGCGGCAGGTGAGCATTGCCGGCGAATCCTGCATGGTGGCGGTGATCCGCGACGAAACCGAGGTGCGCCGTGCGCAGCGGGCATTGGCCCGTCTGGCCTCGGCCGCAGGCCGTAACGCGCTGCGCAGCCTGCTCGACGCGGCCGTCGAAGGGGTGGGCTTCTCGGCTGTGGCGGCGCTGGCCTGCATTGTTGGCGACGAAGCGGTCGAGCTATCCGGCTTGCGCAGCGCTGATGGTGACGAGGTGATGGGTCGCTTGCCTGCACCTGCGCTGGCTGCTGCCGTGCGCAGTAACCAGTTTGCCGAATGGATGCCGACGGCGGCGGATGCGGCGGCGATGGCACCGCTGCTGGGCGTGCATCCGCATCTGCTGATCACCGTGCCCGTACGCGGCGACGGTAGCGGTGCCGAGGCCCTGCTGGTGGCTGTGCCACATGCGCTGGAATTTGCGGATACAGCGCGTTCGCTGGTGCGAATGGTGGCCGAACGCATCGGCCAAGAATACGCGCGGCTTCGCGCCGAAGACAATCTGCGCCGCAGCCAGAAGCTCTTCAGCCAGCTCTTCCATGCCTCGCCGGTGGCCTTGTCGGTCAGCGCCGTGCCGGGCTACGTGATCCAGGATTGCAACGAAGTCTGGTGTCGCCAGTTCGGTTATTCGCTGGAAGAGGCCATGGGCCATACCGGCCTTGAGTTGCATCTGTGGGTGCGTGCGGCCGAACGCGCTGCGCTGCTCGAAGACCTCGCTCAGCGCGGCGAAAGCCTTGGTCGCGAAGCGTGGATGCGTCGCAGCGACGGCGGCGAGATCCTCTGCGCGGTGTCTGGCCGGCTGATGCGCGACGGCGAACGACAACTCCTGATTCTGTCGCTGATCGATGTCACCGCCAGCCGACGCAACGAGCAGGCGGTGCGTGAAATGAACGCGACGCTGGAGCAGCGCGTTGGCGAACGCACCGCGCAGCTGACGCGCGCCAACCGGGATCTGTCGGACGCGCTGACGCGGCTCGAACAGGCGAAGGACGAACTGGTTCAGTCCGAGAAAATGGCGGCGCTCGGCAGTCTCGTGGCTGGCGTGGCGCACGAACTGAACACGCCGATCGGCAATTGCCTGACCGTCACCTCCACACTGAGCGAGGCCTCCACCGTGTTGGTGCGTGAGGCGAAAGAAGGGCTGCGGCGCTCTACGCTGCATGAGTACATCGAGACCGCCGAACAGGCGAGCGACATCCTGCTACGCAACCTCTCGCGCGCTGCGGAATTGGTCGCGAGCTTCAAGCAGGTGGCGGTCGACCGGGCGAGCTCCAACCGACGCGAATTCCGTGTTGCAGAGGTGATGGACGAGACCTTGCTGATGCTCAGGCCAACGCTGAAACTCAAACCCTATCGGGTTGATACGGTGGTGGAGCCTGATCTGGTAATGGACAGCTTCCCCGGCCCGCTAGGGCAAGTGTTGAGCAACCTGGTCAACAACGCCATCGTGCATGGCTTCGAGGGGCGCAATGACGGGGTGGTGGTGATCGAGGCGCAAGCCGATAGCGCAGACGCCGTCCGCATCACGGTGTGGGACGACGGCGTCGGCATCAGCGAGGCGATGCAGCGCAGGGTGTTCGACCCCTTCTTCACGACCAAGCTGGGGCGCGGTGGCAGCGGGCTCGGCATGCACATCGTGCACACCATTGTCACCGGGCTGCTCGGCGGCACGGTTGAGCTGCAGAGCGCCGAGGGGCAGGGGACGACCGTTACGCTTTTGGTGCCGAAGGTGGCGCCGCCAACTCCATGACCCGGCCCACCGCCTGAAGGAGCTGCTCCGCCTTCTCCGCAATGTCGTGATCGGTATCGACGAAGCGCGAGGCGATCTCGCGAAAGCGATCCTGGATGGCAAGGAAGGCGTCGACGATGTCAGGGTCGAAATGGCTGCCGCGGCCCTCCCGGATGATTGCCACCGCTTTCTCATGCGGCATCGCGGCCTTGTACACCCGGCGTGAAATCAACGCGTCGTACACATCGGCCACCGCCATCAGCCGCGCCGACAGCGGGATCGCCTCGCCGGCGAGCCCCTCCGGATAGCCGCTGCCGTCCCACTTCTCCTGGTGCGAGTAGGCGATGTCCTTCGCGTGCTTGAGGAAAGGCACCTCCATGCCGAGCTGGCGTTCTGCGTGCAGGATCGCGTCGCGCCCGAGCGTCGTGTGGGTCTTCATGATCTCGAACTCTTCCGGCTCGAAACGCCCCGGCTTGAGCAGGATGCGGTCCGGAATGCCCACCTTGCCGATATCGTGCAGCGGGGCAGACTTGAACAGCGCGTCGATCGTGCGGTCGTCCAGTTCCGCGGCAAAGCGCGGGTGGGTCTGCAGTTCGCGCGCGAGCGCATCGACATAAAACTGGGTGCGGCGAATGTGGTTGCCCGTCTCATTGTCGCGGGTTTCCGCCAGCGAAGCCATGGCGAGAATCGTGACATCCTGGATCGCCTGCACTTCCCGCGTGCGGCGTTGCACTTCCGCTTCGAGAAAGGCGTTCTTGTCCTTGAGGAAATCGGCGCTCGCCTTTACGACAAGGTGGGTGTGCACCCGTGCGAGCACGATCGGCGGGCTGATTGGTTTGGTGATGTAGTCGACCGCGCCCAGGTCTAGCCCTTTCTTCTCATCTTCGAGGTCGCTCTTGGCGGTCAGGAAGATCACCGGGATGTCACGCGTGTTCGGCTGTGCCTTGAGGCGTTCGCATACCTGATAGCCATCCATGCCCGGCATCATGATGTCGAGTAGGATCAGGTCCGGCGGCGATACCGACTCTGCAATCTTCAGTGCCTTCTCGCCGTTGTTGGCAATCTTCACCTTGTAGCTGTCCTTGAGCAGACCGCTCATCAGTGACAGGTTGTCCGGCGTGTCGTCTACCACCAGCACGGTTGGGCGGTTGGCGTTTTCAATCATGTTGTCCATGTTGTTCCCCGGTTCAGTTCAGATTGATGCCGGCTTGCGTGGCGGCTGCCTTCAATGCGACAAGGGCGGCTTCAAAGTCGAAACTGCGAACGCTGGCGCCAAGTGCCTGGCTTGCATCACCAAGGCCCGCGACCAGCAAGGCTGCATGTTGCTCGAACAGATCGCAGGCCTCGGAATCGTCGTCTGCGAGCAGGGCAGCGAGTTGTTGGATCACGTCAGACAGTTGCTTCATGTCCACCGCTTGCGCAGGGGCCGACACTTCCGCCGGCAGCGCAGCCTGCAGTTGTTCGATCAGTTTGGCCAGCGGTGGCGCGAGGCGGGCGAGCGCTGCGTCGATGGTTCCGCGCCCAGCATGCGCGTGGATGGCCGCTTCCAGCTCGGCCGCGAGCGCCTGGATCGACGTCGCACCGATGTTGCCCGCAACCCCCTTGGTGGTGTGGGCGATGCGTTCTGCCGTGTCGTGGTCGGCGGCATCAAGGGCTGCGCGTAGCTCATCGCAACTGCTGGTCTGGCCCTTGATGAACTTGCGCAGCATGTTGAAGTACAGAGGGCGCTTGCCAAGCGTGCGTCGCAGGCCGGCCTCGCAATCGAGGCCCTCGATCACTGGCAGCGGCAGTGCATTGACTTCCTCGGCGGGTTGCGGCGTTGGGGCCTCTTCGGCCGCGGGGTTGCTCTGGTCGCGCGGGGCGATCCACTTGATCAGCGTCGCCCACAGCGCGTCAGGTTCTATCGGCTTGGCGAGGTGATCGTTCATGCCGGCTTCGAGGCAGCGCTCGCGATCTGCCTGCATGGCATTGGCGGTCATCGCCACGATCGGCATGGCGGCGTAGCGTTCGTTGGCGCGGATCTCGCGCGTAGCGGTCACGCCATCCATCACCGGCATCTGCATGTCCATCAGCACCAGATCGTAGGGTGAGCGGGTGAGGCAATCGAGCGCGATAGCGCCGTCGTCAGCGATATCGACGACGAAGCCCGCGTCGCGCAACAACTCGCTCGCCACCTGTTGATTCAGGTCGTTGTCTTCCACCAGCAGGATGCGCGCGCCGCGCCGATGGCTCAGTTGAACCAGGAACTCGTCCGGCGTACTGGTGAAGCTGGGTTCGCCGTGCAGCTCGGTGCGGTTGCTCAGCGTGCGTATCGCGGTATCGAAGAGCGTGGATGCATTGACGGGTTTGATCAGGATCTCATCGAGGCCGGCATCTTCGGCGCCGCGCATCACTTCTTCGCGCCCGTAAGCGGTAACCATCACCAGATGCGGTGTGGTGGTGAGCGGCATCTCGCGGATCTTGCGTGCGGTCTCGATACCGTCCATGCCCGGCATGCGCCAGTCGAGGAATACGATTTCGAACGCTTCGCCGCGCGCGTCAGCGGCCTTGACTTCGTCCAGCGCCTCCAAGCCGCTTGGTGCCTGCGCAACGCGGAAGGTCATCGATTCGAGCAGGTCGGAGAGCACGGCGCGTGCATTCGCGTTGTCATCGACGACGAGTACCGGCCGATTGCGCAGATCCAGCGTCGGCATCAGTTTGCGCGCCCTCGCTTCGCCTTTGGGGAAGCGGGCGGTGAACCAGAAGGTGCTGCCTTTGCCGGGTTCGCTATCGCAGCCAACGCCGCCGCCCATCAGTTCGGCCAGCCGTTTGCTGATTGCAAGCCCGAGCCCGGTGCCGCCGTATTTGCGCGTGGTCGAGGTGTCAGCCTGCTGGAAGGACTGGAACAGCCGCGCGCGCTGTTCTTCGGTCAGGCCGATGCCGGTGTCGCGTACCGCAAAGTGCAGCAGCACATTGTCGTCGGTGTCTTCGAGCACCCGTACCACGACGTCGATCTCGCCGGTCTCGGTGAACTTGACCGCGTTGTTAGCGTAGTTGATCAGTATCTGACCGATCCGCAACGGGTCGCCAAGCAGGATTTCGGGAACCGTCTTGTCAATATCGAACACCAGTTCGAGGCCCTTGGCAGTGGCCTTCTCGGAGATCAGGTTGGCGACGTTGTCGAGCACCTTCTCCAGTTCGAAGCTGGTCGATTCGATGCCGAGTTTGCCCGCTTCGATCTTCGAGAAATCGAGGATGTCGTTGATCACCCCCAGCAGATGCTGGCCCGACTGCTGGATCTTGCTGATGTAGTCGCGCTGCCGCGGCGTCAGCTCGGTTTTCATCGCCAGATGCGACATGCCGATGATCGCATTCATCGGTGTCCGGATCTCGTGGCTCATGTTGGCGAGGAAGTCGGACTTCATCTGTGTCGCCTCTTCGGCGATCTCACGCGCCCGCCGCTGGGCCTCCAGTGCGGCGCGGCGTTCGGTTACATCGTAGAACCACGAAAGCAGGCAGCGCTCGCCTTCATGCTCGATGAAGCGTGAGCTGATCAGCGCCCAGAAGCTGGTGCCGTCATCGCGCCGGAGTTCCGTTTCCTGGTCGCGGACTTCGCTGCCGTCGCGCAGTCGTTCGAGTAGCACCAGGCGTTGCTCCGGGTGTGCCCAGAAGTCGATGAAGCTGCGGCCGACTGCCGTATGCGATGCGAGCCCCAGCAAGCTGGCGAGTTTGCGGTTGCAGAAGCGCACCGTGCCGCCTTCCGCCACGATGCCGACACCGGCCGGGCTGTCTTCCAGCATCGCGCGCAGCCGTGCCTCGTTTTCGGCGACGGCACGCTCCGCTTGCTTCATGCGCGTGATGTCGACGATCACGCCAACCAGGCCCGCCGGCTTGCCGTCGGCGTCTGCAAACCCGGTGGTGGAATACAGCGTGTCGTGGATGCGCCCGTCGGCGAACTGCATCGATGTTTCGCGCTCCTGGTGCGCAATGCGGGCGATGATGTCTTCATCCTCGCGCTGATACTCGATGCGCGCGGCTTCGGGCAGATAGTCGAGATCCATCACCCGCTTGCCGACGAAATCTTTGCGCCGGGTGCCAAAGGTCTTCTCGTAGTTGCGGTTGCAGCCGATGAAGCGGGCATCCGCGTCCTTGTAGAACACGGCGTTGGGCATGGCGTCCATCAGGGCCTGCGTGACGGCGAGCTGGCGCTCGACGCCCTCCTGCGCCGCCTTCAGATCGGTCAGGTCGCTGGCCATCAGTACCGCATCGAAAAAACTGCCGTCCGGCGCATGGATTGCGGAGACCACCAGTTCCGCCCAGCGTGTTTCGCCCGAGGCCGAAACGAAGCGCGTGACCACGCGAAGCACGGAGGTCTCGCCATGCACCAGCCGGGTATAGCGCGCGGCGAAATCGCGGAAGTCTTCCGGGTGGATCAGTGTTTCGATGTTGGTGCCGGGGATCGATTCGCGCCGCAGCCCGAGGCCTTCAGCGAACGCAGGGTTGCAGCGTTTGATGGTGCCGCCAGCGTCGCAACTCGCAATGCCGGTGCCTGCGTTTTCCACCAATGCGCGGAAGTAGGCTTCGCGCTCGGCCAGTTCGGTGGTGCGCCGCGCGACCTTGCCTTCGAGGGTACGGTTGGCTTCCTCAAGCTCACCGGTGGCCGCTTTCAGCAGACTGCGCATCGTCTCCTGCGCTTGGGCGAGTTGTGCAACCTCTGCCAGGCGGGTGCCGATCTGCACCGGCTCGGCCAGCTCCATGCGCCCGATCCGTTCCGCTTCGCTTGCGAGTTCCGCGAGCGGTTGGCCGACGTTTGCGGCCATGCGTCGGGCGATGAAGAATCCGAGAGCCCACAAACCCACCAATATCAGCACGGCGGGCAGCAGGAGGCGTTTCCCGGTGCCCATAAAGTCCGATTCGGGCATCACCGTGATCGCAACGAAATGCTGGTCCCCCGCGTGGATCCTGATCATGCGTGCGAACCAGTCATCCGATGTGCCGGGCGGCTGGAAGCGGCTGAGCTTCACATCGACGCCGCCACTCCGCTTCCAGTATTGGAATGCCCCGGCCAGCAAGGTGAACGGCGAGGCTTCGATCGGCTGCAGCGCTACCTGCCGCAGGGCTTTCTCGTCGCTCGCGGCAGGGTGGTGGGGGGCGCCGATGATCTTGCCATCTTCCATTAGCACGGCAACGCGACCATTGTTGCCGACCGTCATGGTGCTGGTGAGGTGGGAGAAATCCTGCAGTAGCACGTCGACGGCGTAAACGTAACGCAGGCCCGTTGCAGGATCGCGCCAGCGCACCGATGCCGTGATCCCGGGATCGCCGGTGGTGCGAAAACGGTAGGGCTCGGTCCACACGACCTGCATGTCGTCCTTGGCGGCCATCGCTTTCTGGAACCAGGGGCGCTTGCGCGGATCGTAGTCCGACTCTTCCCACTCCTCGGAGAGTTGGTCCAGCGTCGGGCTGAACTCGATCCAGAGGTGGCGCTTGCCCCAGTCATCCACCCGCGATACCCGGTTCTTCCAGCCGCCCTCGGTCCGGAGCAGCAGAATCTCTTCGCCGCGTTCGCTTGCGATGTGTACCGAACCGATCAGGGGGCGATGCTTGACGACTTCGACCGTCAAGCGATTGAACGTCGATTGGTCGACAGCGTTGATGACACGGCTGTGCCCCCAGCCCGCAGAAGTCAGCACACTGCGCTCGATCGAGGCGACGGCTTCGCGGATGCGGTCTTCAACGCTTGCGCCCGCGCTCTGCGCGTCGGACGCGGCGAGGCTGATGAGCATCGGTCGCGCCTGCAGGAAGTAAAACAGCAGCGCGAACGAGGTGACGGATAGCAGCACGAGCAGCACGATCTGTCGCGTCAGGCGCTGGCGCAGGCTCGGCAAGCGCTTGGCTGAGTTGGTCATCGTTTGCGCATCCTCCATCGCGACGGTCGCTGCTGCGGGTGTCCGTGCTGGCCGCTATGCGCGGCAGTATTCCACCGTGCGGCGGCCGTGCATAGCGGGATGCCGGCACCCGTGAGCCTTGCTTCGCATTTTCCTCGCAACGACATCTCGTGATCGCCGACTGAGCTACGCTGAGCTCCTTGGATCATCGGCGAATGGGGATGTTCATGCAGTTGGCGGGCAATGTATTCGTGGTGACCGGCGCGGCTTCCGGTCTTGGGGCGGCGGTTTCGGAAGCCTTCGCAGCGGCCGGCGGCAAGGTCGTGGGCATTGACCTGCGAGCACCGGAGCGAGCGCCGGAAGGGCTTGCCGCCCTCGTGCAGGCCGATGTGTGCGACGCCGACGCGGTGCAAGCGGCCCTGACGCGGGCTGCGGATTTCGGCCCCTTGCGCGGTGTCGTCCATTGCGCGGGCATCGCGCCGGCCGCACGCGTGGTCGGGCGCGAAGGCCCGCATGATCTGGCCTTGTTCCGCAAGGTGATCGAGGTCAACCTGATCGGCAGCTTCAACCTTGCGCGGCTCGCTGCGGACGCGATGGCGAAGAACGAGGCGCTGGCCGATGGCGAACGGGGTGTGATCGTGATGACCGCTTCGGTCGCCGCCTTCGATGGCCAGATTGGCCAGGCGGCCTACACGGCATCGAAGGCCGGTGTTGCAGGCATGACGCTGCCGATCGCGCGCGAGCTGGCGGGCTTTGGCGTCAGGGTGGTTACGATTGCGCCCGGCATCATGCAGACGCCGATGATGGCCGGCATGTCGCAGGAGGTTCAGGATGCGCTCGGCGCCGCGGTGCCGTATCCGCCGCGCCTCGGCCGCCCCGACGAATATGCCGCACTGGCGCGGCATATCGTCGAAAACGTGTATCTCAATGGCGAGGTGATCCGGCTCGATGGCGCGATCCGCCTCGCGCCCAAGTAGTTAGCTCGCTCAGTGCCCCGAGGCGCCGCGTGCGCCGAAGGGCGGGCGTGCCATCCACGCCACCAGGATCAGTGCGCCCATGATGGCGCCCGAGAGCATCATCAGATCATTGGTGGCCATCAGATGGGCCTGGCTGGTGACGACCCGGTCCACCTGGGCGAGCGCGCCGGCCGGGTCACCCATCAGGCTTTGCCACTGCCGCAGGTAGGGTTCGGACACCGGATTGCCGGGGTTGAAGTTCTCCGACAGCTGGGCGTGGTGCAGGGTGGTGCGGTGATCCCATAGCGACACCATCACTGCCGTACCGAAGCTCGACCCGATGTTGCGCATGAAGCTCTGCAACCCGGACGCGGCCGCCATGTCGGCCGGCGCGATGCCCGACAGGCTGATCGTGAACAGCGGCAGGAAGAAACAGCTGATCCCCAGGCCGATGAACAGTCGCGCGAGCCCCAGCGTCCAGAAGTCCACATCCGGCGTGAAACGCGCGCTCCACACCGAACTGATGGCGAACACCAGCATGCCGAAGGTCACCACGTAACGGGCATCGGTGCGGTGGATGTTGGCGCCCAGTACAGGCCCCAGCATCACGCCGAAGATGCCGGAGAACGCGATCACCTTGCCGGCCCACAGCGGCGTGTAGCCGACTTCGCTCTGCAGCCACAACGGTTGCACGACGACCACGCCGAAGTAGGCCACCATGCCGATCGTGATGCAGGCCACCCCTATCGAATAGTTACGATGGCGGAACATGCGCAGGTCGACCAAGGGGTGCTTCTCGCCCAGCTCCCACACCACCAGAAAAGTGAGTGCGACGAAGGAGATCAGGCCCAGCGTGATGATCTCGGGCGATTCGAACCAATCAAGTTCGTTGCCGCGGTCCAGCAGCACCTGCAGCGCGCCCACGCCGACCACCAGCAGCGCGAGGCCGATGCGGTCGAGCGGTAGCTGCATGCGCGGTGTTTCGCGCTTGCGCAGCAGGCTCCAGGACATGCCTGCGACGAGCAACCCGAAGGGCAGATTGATCAGGAACACCCAGTGCCACGAGTAGTGCTCGGTGATCCAGCCGCCAGCCAATGGGCCGACGATTGGCGCCAGGATCGTCGTCATCGCCCAGAGCCCCATCGCCATGCCGCGTCGGTTGGGCGGATAGATGCTCGCCATCAACGTCTGCGACAGCGGAATCATCGCGGCCCCGAAGGCGCCCTGTGCAACCCGCGCGATGACCAGCATCGGGAAGCTGAACGCGAGGCCGCACACCAGCGATGTTGCGGTGAATAGCAGTGTCGCGGTGACGAACATCCGCACCTGGCCGTAGCGCAGCGCGAGCCAGCCGGTCATTGGCAGCAGGATCGCTTCCGACACCGCGTAGGAGGTGATGACCCAGGTCGCCTGGGTGTAGCTGACCCCCAGATCGCCCGCGATGGTGGGCACCGATACATTCGCGATCGTCAGATCGAGAATGTTCATGAAGGAGCCCAGCCCGAGCGCAATCGTCGCCAGGATCAGCTGGCCGACGCTCAGCGGCGTCGGCTCGCTGCGACCATCAAGACTCATTTGTGTGCGCCGCTCGCGCGGTTGGCGGCAATGATCTGGGCGATGCGGGGCTCGGCGGCCCCCCCCCCCCCGCGCCTGCGAGGCGAACACATCAGTCTGTTGCGGCGAGCCGGCGCGCACCGAGCGCGCCAGCACTTCGCCGTCACGCGAATGAGTGTCGAGCGAGGCGTGCATCGAAAGACCCACGCGCAACGGGTGCTCAGAGGTCTCGGCCGGGTTCAGCGCAATCCGCACCGGTACGCGCTGCACGATCTTGATCCAGTTACCGGAAGCGTTCTGCGCCGGCAGCACGCTGAACACCCCCCCGGTGCCCGCCCCGAGGCCGACCACGCGACCGTCGAACTCCACGGCGCTGCCGTACAGATCCGATTTGAGCTTGACCGGCTGACCGATGCGCACGTCGGCCAGCTCGGTCTCCTTGAAATTGGCCTCCACCCACATCTGGTCGGGCGGCACGATCGTCATCATTGGTGTGCCGGCGGCGATGCGCGCGCCGACTTGCACCGTGCGTTTCGCGATGTGGCCGCTGACCGGTGCGGCGATCGTCGTGCGTGCGAGCGCAAGCCATGCATCGCGCACTTTCGCTGCGGCCGCCGCGACGCGCGGGTGGGCTTCGAGCGAGGTGTTGTCCACAAGGGCCTGGGCGCCCGCCCGTTGCTGCTGCGCCTGTTCCAGGCCTGATTCGGATTCGGCCACCGCCGCACGGGCAGCGAGCTGCGCCGCTTCGGCGTTCTGAAGCGCGGTGCGCGCGGCCTGCAGCGCCTCGGGCGAAATGAATTTGTCGCGCTGCAGCTTTTCGCGGCGGGCGTACTCATCTTTTGCTTGCTGCAGCGCAATCTGCGCTTGTTCGGCCTGATGGCGAACGCGCTCGATATCTGCGCGGCGCTGCGCGACCTGCGCGGCGGACTGGTTCTCACCAAGGTAGAGCCCGCGCACGCCACGCACAGCGTCAGCCAGCGCGGCCTCAGCTGCCTGCAGCGCAACGCGCGCGTCGGCGTCGTCAAGGCGCACCAAGGGCTGGCCCGCGCGAACGAAGTCGGTGTCGTCGGCCAGCACGGCGCTGACGCTGCCGCTCACCTGCGGCGCAATCTGCACCAGGTTGCCGCCCACATAGGCATTGTCGGTTGATACGTAAAAGCGACCGTGCAGTGCCCAGTAACCAGCAAATGCGATTGCCGCAAGCGCGAAAACGCCGGCAACGGCGCGAAGGGCTCTCTTGCGGGGGGCTCCCGGACTGTGTTCCTGACTCATTTGCTGACCTCGTTGCAGCGCGATGCGTCCGCGCCTGAAATTTGTTCCATGTGGCGCGTCCAGTGGCGCAGTTTTTCCGCCAACGCCGCGACGTCGCCGCCTCCTGAAGGAGGGACCAGCTCGCCATAGAGCCGCCAGATCTGCGGAAAGATCGCGCGAACGCGCTCGATGCCCTGAGTCGTCATGCGGATATCGATCGAGCGCCGGTCAACCGCACTCGGCACGCGCTCCACCCAGCCGCCGGCAACGAGTTCATCGGTTAGCCGCGTCATGTGCGGTCGCGAGAGGCAAACCGCCTGACTCACGCGAGAGGGGTTGTCGGTCGCGTGCTCTGCGCTGTAGATCGACATCAGCACCGACCACGCGGTGTTGTTGAGGCCGTGCGAATGCATCAGCGCGTCGACGTGTTCCTGGATGCCGCGGGCGAGGTGTGTGACAAGCCGCAGCAACATCACTTCCGGATAGGGCAGGTCCGGGTGTTGCGCACGCACCGAATCGATTCGGGCCTGGTAGTGGTCGAATGGGATCATGTCGGGGTAGATAGTTACTTTGGTAACTATTTTTGCATGAGCCCGGCGACTTGTCCAAGCCGTAAGTTGCCGATCCTCGGGGTGCTGTGCTTGAGCGATCTGCTAGGCTCGCGCCCGTACTGCCTGAACCGGAGTCTGACGTTTGACCGAGTATCGCCCTGCCAGTGAGCTGCAGACCTGTTACCACTGCGGCCTTCCGATCGCGCCGGGGACGCAATTCTTCGTCACCATCAACGGTGTGCCGCGCGCCATGTGCTGCGCCGGTTGCGAAGCCGTAGCGAGCGCCATCGTCGCGGGTGGCCTGGGCGATTACTACCGGCACCGCGATGCGCTTCCAGAGGCACGCCGCGAAGCAATGCCTGCCGAACTCAAGGATCTAGGGCTGTTCGATCACGCCGAGTTTCAGAAGGGCTTCGTACGCGAGATTGGCGAACACGAGCGCGAGGCCGACCTGATCCTCGAAGGCATTACCTGCGCCGCGTGCGTCTGGCTCAACGAACAGCATCTGGCACGCCAACCGGGCGTCACCGCGGTACAAGTCAATTACGCCACGCGGCGTGCGCGGGTGCGCTGGGATCCGGCTCAGACAAAGCTGTCGGCGGTGCTCGCCGCAATCGCAGCGATTGGCTACCGCGCGCACCCCTACGATGCGCGCAAGAGCGAACAGCTGGCTGTGAAGGAGCGTCGCACTGCCCTGTGGCGTCTGCTGGTGGCGGGGCTGGGCATGATGCAGGTGATGATGTACGCCTACCCGGTGTACATCGCGCGCGATGGCGACATGACGCCCGACGTGCTGTTCCTGATGCGCTGGGCCAGCCTCGCGCTGACGCTGCCCGTCGTGCTGTATTCGGCTGCGCCTTTCTTTCAGCACGCGTGGCGTGACATCAAGCTGCGCCGTCTTGGCATGGACGTACCGGTTGCTCTGGGGGTGGGCGCCGCCTTCCTCGCGAGCCTGTGGGCGACGCTCGTCGGCGGCGGCGAGGTGTATTTCGATTCGGTCACGATGTTCGTGTTCTTCCTGCTGTGTGGGCGCTTTCTAGAAATGGTCGCGCGACAGCGCGCTGTGCGCGGCGCAGAGGAACTCGGCCGCGTCGTGCCCACCTTTGCTGCGCGTTTCACGAACTGGCCTGCAAGCCAGACAGAGGATGTGCCCGTGATGTCGCTCGCCGCCGGTGACGTGCTGCGCATCCGGCCGGGGGAGGCCATCCCGGCAGATGGCAAGGTGCTCGAAGGTCAGAGCGAGGCCGACGAGTCCTGGCTGACCGGGGAGAGCCGGGCGGTGCCGAAGACGGTGGGTGACCACGTCGCCTGCGGCAGCATCAACGGCAGCGGCCCCCTTGTCGTGCGGGCGGAGCACGTCGGTGAAGAAACCCGCATTGCCTCGATTCGCCGCCTGATGGAGCGAGCATCGGCCGAGCGCCCTCGCATCGTGGAGCAGGCGGACGCGTTTGCCGCGCGTTTCGTGCTGGTGCTGATCGTGCTCGCAGCGGGGGCCGGGCTGTATTGGTGGGTTGTCGAACCTGCGCGCGCAATCTGGATCTTTGCGTCGGTGCTCGTTGTGAGCTGCCCGTGCGCCTTGTCGCTCGCGACGCCGGTTGCGTTAACTGTCGCGACCGACGCACTGGCTCGCGTCGGGCTACTCGTGACGCGCGGCCACGCTATTGAAACCCTTGCGCGGGCCGACCTCTTTGCATTCGACAAGACGGGCACACTCACGCAGGGGCGGCTCGCGTTGTCGGACATCCGTCAAGCGCCTGGCCAAACGAACGCGTTGGCGCTTGCGTCGGCCTTGGAGCAAGCGTCCGAGCACTTGATCGGCCGCGCGCTTGTTTGCGCCAACGGTGCGCGCCCAGCCTTTGAAGTCAGCGCGCTGCGCTCGGTCGCCGGGCGCGGTGTCGAGGGCGCCATCGCGGGTGAGCGCCTGCGAGTCGGTAATCGCAGCTTTGTCGAGGAGCTGGCCGGACCCGCGCCGGACTGGCTCGATGCAGGCGGCGGTCTGACTACGGTATATCTCGGTGGTCAGCACGGCTGGCGCGGGCAATTTACGTTCGACGACGCGATTCGCCCGGACGCCGCAGCGCTGATCAGTGGGCTAAGGCGCGACGGCGCGACGCCGGCAGTCCTCAGCGGCGATGCGCCCGACGCCGTGCGCGGCGTCGCTGCGCAGCTTGAGATTCAGGATGCCCACGGCGGCTTGTTGCCGGAAGACAAGCACGAGGCGGTGCGCCGCTGGCAAGCGGATGGGCGTACGGTCGCGATGGTGGGGGATGGCATCAACGACGCGCCAGTCCTTGCTCAAGCGCATGTTTCGGTTGCGATCGGCAGCGGGACCGAGCTTGCACGTACCCAGGCCGACCTCATCTTGCTTGGTGAGGCCCTCCGCCCACTGTTGGTCGGGCGCCATCTTGCGAAGCGCACGCTTGGCGTTATCCGGCAGAATCTCGCGTGGTCCTTTGCCTACAACGTGTTGGCGATTCCGGCTGCAATGCTCGGTTGGGTGACCCCCTGGATGGCCGGTATTGGCATGTCGGCCAGTTCGCTCCTCGTGGTGTTGAACGCGTTGCGCTTGCGCCAGACCCGCGACCACTACTGAATCGGCCCGGGGGAGGGGCGTACGAGTGGAAATTCTCTATCTGTTGATTCCTTTGTCGGTCGTGCTGGTCTTCCTGATCGGTGTGATCCTTTGGTGGTCGGTGCGCTCCGGGCAGTTCGATGACCTCGAAGGGCCCGGTTACCGCGTTCTGATGGACGACGATTCCGCACCAAAACCGGAAAATCCGGCCCCGAAGGATGATGCGTTGCATCAAACGCAACAGTAGTGACAGGGGGCCGTTGACCTCTGTCAATGCAGCGAGGCAGCTCTCCGCGGATACTGCGTGCAACTGAGTGAGTGGGGCCGCGAAGCCCGTCAGGCTTGCATGTCCCCGCTCGGTACTGTCTCTCTGTTGGGGTTGGGGGTGCGCTGTTGCGCACCCTTTTTTTGTCGACCCTCCGCCACAGCGCTGTTAAAATTTGCAGTGCAACACTACCGCCAGTTGATGGTGGTCAAGAAACAGGCGGGAACTCCCAATAACATCGCTCGCACGATGCACCCGTTTGGTTTCAAGGGGGGTGGTGCATCGTTCTTACATTCCGCTGCTGAGGAAAATCCAGATGCAATCGCAAGCGACTTACAACTATGGAGTCGTGCGGCAGTTTGCCGTCATGACCGTGGTTTGGGGGATAGTCGGCATGCTGGTTGGGGTCATCATTGCTGCCCAACTCGTATGGCCGGAATTGAATTTTGCCGAGTGGTTCCATTTCGGCCGTTTGCGTCCGCTACACACAAACGCTGTGATCTTTGCGTTTGGCGGATGCGCGCTGTTTGCAACGTCTTATTACGTTGTTCAGCGTACCTGTCACACAACGTTGTTTGCGCCTGCGCTGGCGTCATTCACCTTCTGGGGATGGCAGCTGGTCATCGTTCTGGCCGCGATTACGCTTCCGCTCGGCATCACGTCGGGTAAGGAGTACGCGGAACTGGAGTGGCCGATCGATATCCTGATCACGCTGGTCTGGGTGTCCTACGCGGTGGTGTTCTTCGGCACCGTTGCCAAGCGCAAAACCTCGCACATCTACGTTGCAAACTGGTTCTACGGCGGCTTCATCCTTACCGTGGCCTTGCTGCACGTCGTCAACTCGGCGGAAATCCCGGTCACGCTGTTCAAGTCCTACTCGGCCTACGCCGGCGTTCAGGATGCCATGGTGCAGTGGTGGTATGGCCATAACGCGGTGGGCTTCTTCCTGACCGCAGGCTTCCTCGGAATGATGTACTACTTCGTGCCGAAGCAAGCCGGCCGTCCCGTGTACTCCTACCGCCTGTCGGTCGTGCACTTCTGGGCGCTGATCTTCACCTACATGTGGGCGGGTCCGCACCACTTGCACTACACCGCACTGCCTGACTGGACCCAGTCGCTTGGCATGGCGTTCTCGCTGATCCTGCTGGCGCCCAGCTGGGGCGGCATGATCAACGGCATCATGACCTTGTCGGGTGCCTGGCATAAGCTGCGCGATGATCCGATCCTGAAATTCCTCGTGACCTCGCTGGCCTTCTACGGCATGTCGACCTTCGAAGGTCCGATGATGTCGATCAAGACCGTCAATGCGCTGTCTCACTACACCGACTGGACGATCGGCCATGTGCACTCTGGCGCGTTGGGTTGGGTTGCGATGGTGTCGATCGGTTCGATCTACTACCTGCTGCCGAAACTGTGGGGTCGCAACGAGATGTATTCGACGCCGCTGGTTACGCTGCATTTCTGGGTGTCGACGATCGGTGTCGTGCTCTACATCGCCTCGATGTGGGTGGCGGGTGTGATGCAGGGCCTGATGTGGCGTGCGACCAACCCGGATGGCACGCTGACGTATGCGTTCGTTGAAGGTGTGAAGGCGAGCTATCCGTTCTGGCAGATCCGTCTGCTCGGCGGCGCGCTCTTCCTCGCAGGCATGTTCATCATGTTCTACAACATGGTGCGCACCATTGCCGGCCAGAAAGCCTACAACGCCCCGGTGATTGCACCGGCAGCCGCACACTGAGCCAGGAGACCTGAATCATGGCAATGAATCACGAACTGGTCGAAAAGAACCTCGGCTGGCTCATCGTTCTGACCATCCTGACCGTCAGCGTTGGCGGTCTGGTCGAGATCGTTCCGCTGTTCTTCCAGAAATCCACTACCACGCCGGTTGAAGGGGTGAAGCCCTATGATCCGGTACGTCTCGTCGGTCGCGACATCTACATCCGCGAAGGCTGCTACAACTGCCACTCGCAGATGATCCGTCCGTTCCGTGCCGAAACCGAGCGCTATGGCCACTATTCGGTGGCGGGTGAGTTCGTCTACGACCATCCGTTCCAGTGGGGCTCCAAGCGTACCGGCCCGGATCTCGCTCGTGTTGGCGGTCGTTACTCCGATGACTGGCACAAGGTGCACCTGCGCAACCCGCGTGACGTGGTGCCCGAATCCAACATGCCAGCATTTACATGGCTGGATCGGCCCGTCAAGTCGGACGACATCGAGAAGAAGATGTCGGCGCTGCGTACCGTGGGTGTTCCTTACACCGATGCCGAGATCGCCGGGGCACGCAAGCAGCTTGAGGGTGTGAGCGAGCTGGATGCGCTGGTCGCGTATCTGCAAGGCATGGGCACCGCGCTGAAGAGTGTGAAGTGACGGAGGGGGCAGCCATGGACGCGACGACGATTCATTCGCTCTCTACGCTCGTCAGCTTCATCCTGTTCATCGGGATCTGCTGGTGGGCTTACAGCGGGCATACGAAGCGCCGCTTCGACGAAGCTGCCCGGATTCCGTTCGACGACGAGGAGGGTGACGTGCGCGTTGCCTCCTCGGAATCTAACAAAGGATGACGCATCATGAGTGATTTCATTTCCCCGTTCTGGGGCTACTACGTCACGGTGCTGGTCTCGCTGAGTCTGCTGTTCTGCGCGTTTGTGCTGTCACAGAACATGACCAAGAAGCAAGCTGGCCCCGTGGAGCTGCACGGTCACGTGTGGGATGAGAACCTGCAGGAGTGGAACAACCCGCTGCCACGCTGGTGGATGTACCTTTTCTGGATCACGATCTTTTTTGCGCTGGGATACTTCCTGCTGTTTCCGGGCTTTGGCTCCTTCGGCGGCAAGTTCGGATGGACGGCGCACGGGCAGTACGACCTGGAGAAGGCGAAGGCAGACAAGACATTCGACGACAAGTTCTCCCGCTTCGCTCAGATGGACGTGAAGGCGATTGCTGCCGACCCGGAAGCTCGCGAGATGGGTAAGCGCCTTTTCCTGACCTATTGCCAGCAGTGCCACGGTTCTGACGCCAAGGGTGCCAAAGGCTTCCCGAATCTGACGGATGCTGATTGGCTTTACGGTGGCGAACCGGACAAGATTGTCGAGACGATCACCGGCGGCCGCCAGGCTGCGATGCCGGTATGGGCCTCGCTGGGGGCAGACAACATCAAGGACGTCGCGAACTATGTGCGTTCCTTGTCTGGCCTCGCGAACGACTCGATCCGTGCTCAGCGTGGCAAAGACGTATTTGCGCAAAACTGCGTGGCGTGCCACGGCGCCGATGGTAAGGGCAATCAGGCAATGGGTGCGCCCAACCTGACTGACAAAGTGTGGCTGTATGGTTCGTCCGAGGCGACGATCGTCGAAACCGTAACCAAGGGGCGCGCGGGGCGTATGCCGTCGTTCAACGAACTCTTGGGCGACAAGAAGATCAAACTCCTCGCCGCTTATGTGTATGGGCTAAGTCACTCGGAGTCGGGCAAACAGTAAGCCTGGACTTCTCGCCGCGGGGTTTCGCGGTGTGCCGAGTAAGCCAAGATCACCCGAGCCTGTGCTCGGGTGACTTTTTTCTACATTACGAGTTTTGTGGGCTGAGGGGCCATGAACGATTCAGTGCAGCGTCCTGCCGAGGGGCATACGCCCAAACCGAAGGTCAAGCCAAAGACAATACCGATCCGCCCGGTCGAGACCCAGGAGGAGGAGCTCTACGAGGTCCGAAAAAAGGTCTATCCCCGAGCCGTTACCGGCATTTTCGCGACCTGGCGCTGGATTCTCGTTTGGGTCACTCAGATTGTCTTCTACGGCGGATGTTGGCTGGAGTGGAACGGCCGCCAGGCTGTCCTGTTCGATCTGACTCACCGCAAGTTCTACATCTTCGGGCTGGTCTTCTCGCCACAGGATGTTTTCTATCTCGCGATCCTGCTCATCATCTGCGCGTATGCCCTGTTCCTCTTCACGGCGATAGCGGGGCGCTTGTGGTGTGGCTTCGCCTGCCCGCAGACGGTCTATACGCAGATGTTCTTGTGGATAGAACAGAAGATCGAAGGCGGACGTAACCAGCAGATCAAGCTGGATTCGGCGCCATGGGGCCTGAATAAGGTAACGCGGAAGACGGCGAAGTACCTCGTTTGGGGGGCTCTGGCGCTGTGGACCGGCATCAGCTTTGTTGGTTACTTCACGCCCATCAAGGAGTTGCTGCCGAATCTTACGCGAGGCCAGCTCGGTGGTTGGGAGATGTTCTGGATCGCTTTCTATGGCGGCTTCACCTATCTGATGGCCGGCGTGATGCGCGAACAGGTGTGCAAGTACATGTGCCCCTATGCACGTTTCCAGGGCGTGATGTTCGATCCGGATACCTTGGTCATCACCTACGATCAGGAGCGCGGTGATCCGCGCGGATCGCGCAAAAAAGCCAGCGACTATAAAGCGCAGGGCCTTGGTGACTGTGTGGACTGCGGCATCTGTGTTCAGGTGTGCCCCACCGGGATCGACATCCGGGATGGCCTGCAATACGAGTGCATCGGCTGTGCTGCCTGCATTGACGCTTGTGATCAGGTGATGGACAAGATGGGCTATCCACGCGGCCTGATCAGGTACTCGACCGAGAACGCCGTGAAGAAGCACTGGGGCCGCAAGGACATCATTGCGCATGTGATGCGGCCGCGTACCCTGATTTACACCGCGGTGCTATGCGGTATCTGCGTGGCGTTTGTGTGGGGTATCGCTTCCCGTCATTCGGTGCGGATGGACATCATTCGCGACCGCTCGGTGATGGCGCGTGAGGTGGAAGATGGTCTGATCGAAAACGCCTATACGCTGCAGCTGATGAACGTGGCTGAAAGTGCGCGCAGCGCCGAGATCTCGGTGACCGGCATGGAAGGTGTTCGCCTGATTGGCGATGCAAAGGTGCAGATGGAACCGGCCGCGACAAAAACGGTAACCGTTCAGGTGCGTGTGCCGCCGGATATCGCACCGAAGGGCGCCCACAAAATCTACTTCGAATTGCGCACCACCGACAACGAAGTAGTCCTCCGCGAAAAATCTACTTTCCTGATGCCATGAATCCGACAATGCATTCAACCAAGCCCCTCCGCCCCTGGTATCGGGAACCCTGGCCCTGGATTCTCATGGGGCTGCCCGGCACCGTAGTGGTGGCTGGTTTCATTACCTTCTACCTTGCCGCCCACAATACCGACGGCTTGGTCGTCGATGACTATTACAAGGAAGGCCTGGCGATCAACCGCACGCTTGAGCGGCAAGAGACCGCCAGGCGGGCAGGGCTCAAGGGCGAGTTGACGGTCGAAGGAGGCGGAGTCTCTCTCGTCTTGAGGGCGAATGAGGGCTACGTGATGCCGAGTCAGTTGCGTCTTCGCATTGCCCACCCCACGATCGCTGGCCAGGATCAGCTAGTCACTCTTGTTCGCACGGACGACGTCTATCGTGGCGTGATGCATCCGCTTGCTGCGGGGCGTTGGCAGTTTCTGGTTGAAGACGAAGCGCAGACCTGGCGGATTGCAGTCAGTGCGCCGGTGCCGACTGCCACCGCGCTTGCGCTGAAGCCGGGCGCTTGACAAGAGAATCGGACCGGCGACGATAATGCTTCGCCCAGCATCGCGTATGTTGGGCGGGCGCCGCGCCAGATCATGGGCCGGCTCGTTCTGTAGCGGAGAGTCGGTTGGCGCGCTCAATGGCAGCACGTCGGCCCTGGAGGCGAACGATGCAGAAACTGGTTCTGGTTCTTTGGCCCTCGTTCTGGGTCGCGGTGGTCGCTGAGGCCCTTTTCTTCACCGTAATCAACCCGGCCGAGTTCTATCTCTTCGGCGCTCAGGTTGAGTTCTCACCGATCGCGACGTACTCGATCGGATTCGTTGGATTCTGGGCAATCTGCGCAGCATCAAGCTTGGCAACGCTGTTTTACATGCGCACGCCGCAGGAAATTAACCACCTGCCACCGCGTCCACATCACGGCGCGCATATGCATTGAGCAATGCGCCGTGCATGCGGCGCATTGCCTTTTCGGATCAGCGGTAGACCAGAACTGGCACCGTGGTGTGTGTCAGTACCTTCTGCGTTTCGCTCCCGAGCAGGAAGCCTGCAACGCCCTTGCGGCCGTGCGATGCCATGAAGATCAAGTCGCATCCGTGCGTCTTCGCTGCTTCGATGATGGCCTCGTAAGGCAGGTCGCTTACGGATGTGTCGCTATTGGAGGCGACGCCGGCTTTCTCGGCCTCGGCGCGCGCCAGCGCAAGAATCCGTTCAGCTTCCTTCTTTGTGGCGTCGACAAACTGGTCTGGCGTAACTGGCACCAGTAGCGCCCCTTCGCCGTAGAGCGGAATCGGATACTCCTGTTGGGCGAAGAAGAAGGTGATGCGCGCACCGGCCTCCTTGGCGAATTCGATCGCGCGTGAGACGGTACTGCTGGACAATTCCGACCCGTCCGTTGGAACAAGAATGTGTTTGAACATCTTCTGACCTCCGGCGATATACGGCAAATCGATCTTAGGCGGCGGCCATACGGAGGCGTTGACACCGGTCAATCGCGTGCTGCACCGCAATGTCCATTGCTTCCCCGCTGAGTAACATGAAATGGGGAGTTCAGGGCAGGAGGCATCATGGAATCGGGTGAAAACGCAGTCGTAGGCGGCGAAGGGCGTGCTGAAGAGCACAAGCTGTCGCTTGGCGTGGTGGGGCAACAGGTGGCTGCAAGCGTAGACCCCCTGGGCGTTGTTGCGCCAGTGGTGCATGCGCAAATCGCCTGGTGTCTGCATCCACTGGAGTTCGCCGAGCGCTGGAGCCGTTTTTCGGCGGACGCTTGGGCGCTGGCATGCAACAGTTTGTCGCGCGCCGCTGGCGCTCATGTTCCTGATGTGGTGCGTCCGCAAGCGGACGATACCCGGTTCTCCGATCCCGTTTGGTCGCAGAACGCTTCGTGGGCAGCGCTGAAGCAGTGGTATCTGCTGTCAACGCGGCATACGCAGGACATGCTGTATGCCACGCCGGGCTTGTCGGGCACCGAGCGACGCCGCGCTGCGTTCTGGTGGCGGCAGTGGCTGAACGCAGTTGCGCCGACCAATTTCTTGGCCCTGAATCCGGTTGCCCAGCGCGCCGCGGCCGCCAGCCAAGGTCAGACGCTGCGAGCAGGTTGGCAGAACTTTCTCGACGATCTGCGTGCCGGCGACATCCGCATGGCCGACCCGTCGGACTTCAAAGTCGGGCGCAATCTGGCAACGACGCCGGGTGAGGTGGTTGCTCGCACCCGTCTGGTTGAAGTGATCCACTACACGCCCACCGCCGATACTGTGCGCAGCATGCCGGTCGTGATCGTGACGCCTTGGATCAATAAGTTTTACATCCTTGATCTGACGCCTAAGAAGAGCTTGGTGCGCCATCTGCGTGACGCGGGCTTCGACGTCTACATCACCTCATGGAAGAACCCGGACGCTGCGCTGCGTGATGTCCGATTCGATGACTACCTGCAGGAAGGCGTCGCGGCTACGATCGAGACTGCCCGCGCACTGTCGGGTGCGGAGAAGGTGCACGCCGTCGGTTACTGCATCGGCGGCACCGCGCTATCGATGTACATGGCGTGGGCCAACCGCCATTACACGGCTGAAGCCATACCGGTTGCGCATTGGACACTGTTCACGACCCTGGTCGACTTTGCGAAGCCGGGTGATGTCGAGGTATTCATCGACGAGGGAAGCGTTCGCTATCTGACGCGGGCCATGGAGCAGCGGGGGTATCTCGACGGCCGCGACATGGCGGCCTCGTTCCGCCTGCTTCGGTCGAACCCGCTCATCTGGCAGTACGTGGTTCAGGGCTATCTGATGGGCGAGAAGCCGCCCTCGTTCGATGTGTTGTACTGGAACATGGATACCACGCGCATGCCCTATGCGATGCACGCCTGGTATCTGCGCGAGCTGTACCTGAGGAATCGCCTGATCGAGCCCGATGCGCTGACGGTTGCCGGTGAAGCGCTGGATCTTGGTCGGATCACGCAGCCGCTCTATGCCGTTGCCGCCGAAGATGACCACATCGCGCCCTGGCGGCAAGCTTTCCGGGTTGCCAACTTCGTGCGCGGGGACAAGCGTTTCGTGCTCTCGTCGAGCGGCCATATCCTCGGTATCGTTAACCCGCCGGTTCAGCCTCCGAAACGCGAGTACTGGATTGCGGCTGCGCACCGCACCGATAGCGCGCATGGTTGGAGGGGTCGTGCGGAGCACCGGGTCGGCAGCTGGTGGGATGATTGGTTCTGTTGGCTGGATGAGCGCTGCGGTGAACGTATCGCGCCGCCGCCAGTCAGCAATAATGACTTTCCTGCGCTGGCCGCGGCGCCCGGTGACTACGTCATGGAACGCTAGGGAGATCGATGGATTACCTGCTGCTCAAGCACCTTCATGTCAGCTTCGTTGTGCTTTCGGCAACGGGGTTCGTCGCGAGAGGTGTCGGTGTGTTGATGGGAGCAGGCTGGGTGCGTGGCCGGTGGGTGAGGGTGGTGCCGCACATCGTCGATACCGGTTTGCTGGGGTCCGCGGTTGCTCTTGCTTGGGCGCTTCGTGCTGCGCCGTTTCACGACGACTGGCTTACCGCAAAGGTGTTGGGCCTGCTCGCGTACATTGTGTTGGGCACATACGCGTTGAAACGCGGGCGCACTCGCCAAACAAAAGCGGCCGCGTTTGCGGCCGCTTTGCTGGTGCTGGGCTACATCGTGTCGGTCGCGCTGACAAAGCGGCCGAACCCCTGGGCGTGATCAGACGTTTGCGCGACCGATCAGACGGCGCAGACCATCGGCATCCAGAATCTGGATGTGCTTCTGGTGCACGCTGATAAGTCCGTCATCCTGAAACTTCGAGAAGGCCCGGCTGACCGTTTCCAGCTTCAGCCCGAGGTAGGAGCCGATCTCCTCGCGCGTCATGCGCAAATGGAACTCAGACGCTGAATAACCGCGCAAGCGCATGCGCTGCGACAGGTTGATCAGGAAGGCCGCAAGCCGCTCTTCCGCGCGCATTGAACCGAGCAGCATCATGATGCCCTGCTCGCGCACAATCTCGCGGCTCATGAACTTGTGGAACTGTCGCTGCAGCGGCTCGATCCGGCGCGAGAGTTCTTCGAGCCGCTCAAACGGGATCATGCAGACATCGGAATCCTCAAGCGCGACGGCATTGCACACATGCCGATCGCTCGAAATGCCGTCGAGCCCCAGGATCTCGCCGGCCATCTGGAAGCCGGTAACCTGATCCCGGCCGTCTTCGGTCAGGATGTCGGTCTTGAAGAAACCGGTGCGGATCGCATAGATCGCCTCGAAGGGTTCGCCAGCCCGGTACAGGTGCTGTTGCCGCTTGACCTTCTTGCGTGCCGTGATGAGGCCGTCGATCCTTTCGAGATCAACATCATCAAGACCAACGGGAAGACAAAGCTCCTTGAGGTTACATTGGGTGCACGCGGTGCGAAGATTGACGGCCGTCAGCGGAATCGTGGCGGGTTTTTCCAAGGCGGGTGCTCCAAGGGGGCTAGTTGATGGCAATCAAACGGCTCCGACCGAGTTCATGACACCTTCCGGCATCCACAGAGAGAAAAAATAAACAATGAATCAGAATGAGCAGACGCCGGTCTTCGACCGCGATCTCATCCAACGTTTTGACGTTTCCGGTCCGCGCTACACGTCGTATCCGACTGCGGACAGGTTCCACGAGGGCTTCGGGCGTAGCGACTACGCAAGACATCTTGGTCTGCGCGCGCAGGGCGGCCTGAAGAAACCCCTCTCATTATATTTCCACATTCCATTCTGCGATACGGTCTGCTTCTACTGCGCGTGCAACAAGATCGTCACGAAGGATCACAGCCGGGCCGAGCGCTACCTGCGCTATCTTGACAAAGAGATGGGCCTCGTCGCCGGACAGCTTGCCGGCTCGCACGAAGTTTCACAAATGCATTGGGGCGGCGGCACGCCAACATTCCTCTCGGACAGCGAGATCCGCGATTTGTTTCGCTCGATTCGTCGCCATTTCACGCTGATGCCGGGGGGTGAATATTCGATTGAGGTTGACCCGCGCCGTGTGTCGGCCGAGACGGTTGCGTTGCTTGGTGCGGAAGGCTTCAACCGCATGAGCGTTGGGGTGCAGGACTTCGATCCCGTGGTGCAGAAAGCTGTGAACCGCATCCAGTCTGTCGAGGAGACTGCGGCAGTCATCGCTGCGGCGCGGGCGAATGGCTTCCGCTCGGTGAGCATCGATCTGATCTACGGCTTGCCCTTCCAGAGCGTTGAGCGCGTCAGCCAGACCCTCGACCGTGTGCTCGAAATCGGGCCGGATCGGCTGGCGCTTTACAACTACGCCCATCTGCCGACGCGCTTCATGCCGCAGCGGCGGATTAACGCCGACGACTTGCCGAGTGCGGATCAGAAGCTTGAGATCCTTGGTATGGCGATCGCGAAGTTGACCCAGGCGGGCTACGTGTTCATCGGCATGGATCACTTCGCGAAGCCGGACGACGAGATGGCGGTGGCGCAACGCAACGGCCGGCTGTACCGCAATTTCCAAGGCTATTCGACACACTCGGACTGCGATCTGCTGGGGTTTGGCGTCTCGTCCATCGGCAAGGTGGGCCCGGCTTACGCACAGAGTGCGAAGACGCTTGAGGCTTACTACGAAACGCTCGATCGCGATGAACTGCCGATCGTGCGCGGCTACGAGATGACGTTCGACGACCAGCTCCGCTATGCCGTCATCCAGAGCCTTATGTGCCATTTCTCGCTCGATTACGCGGCCTTCGAGCAGGCGTGGGGGATCAACTTCGCGGAGTATTTTGCCGTCGAGATCGAAGCCTTGCGGGCGCGCGAACGTGACGGGCTCTGTGTCGTGACCGACAAAGGCGTTGAGGTAACGGTCCCTGGACGCATGTTGGCACGTGTGCTTGCGATGGTGTTCGACGCACATCTGCGCGGTGATCGCGAGGTTGTTCGCTACTCCAAGGTGATCTGAGCGCGGGGCGGCCGCTAAACTTACGGATTGCCCCTCGGGGCGGTACCGGGATGTTGCGTGATGCCTGAAGCGGGATACCTTGCTGCGGCGCTGATTGGTTTGCTGGGTGGAACGCACTGCGTCGGCATGTGCGGCGGATTGGTTGCCGCACTGACGGTCAACGCGCCGGGGCAGGCCCGGCGCATGTGGCCGATCCATCTGGCGTATAACCTTGGGCGCATCAGCAGCTATACGTTTGCCGGTACCGTACTCGGTGCGATTGGCTCGACCGGCTTTCTGCTCAATCGCTTGCTGCCGGTGCAGATCACCTTCTACGTGCTGGCGAATCTGCTGCTGGTACTCCTCGGGCTGTATCTGGCGGGCGTTACTGCGCCACTTGCGCCGATTGAGCGGCTTGGCGGCCGCTTGTGGGCGAAGTTGCGGCCGTACGGTGCGCGCTTCATTCCGGCACGCACGCCGCTCAATGCCTATCCGCTTGGCTTGGTATGGGGGTTTGTGCCGTGCGGCCTGGTCTACAGCATCCTCGCGACGGCCTTGGTGTCCGGCTCCGCGGCACGCGGCGCGATGCTGATGTTGTCGTTCGGCCTGGGAACCCTGCCCAACCTGATGCTGGCCGGATTGTTTGCTGCGCGGCTACGCAGTTGGTTGCAGCGGTCGTGGCTGCGTTTTGGCGCCGGGCTCGTGGTGCTGGGCTTCGGGGTATTCGGGTTGGCGAATGCAGCCACCTTGGGTGGCAAACTGTGGCAGGGCGTGATCTGCCACGTATAAGAAAGGGATCGCAATGAAAATCCTACTTGCTACGGATGGTTCTGCGGCATCGCTTGCCGCCGTGGACGCGCTGCTGCGCGCGGTAAAGTTCTTTGCCGCGCCGCCCGCGATCGTGCTGGTTACGGTGCATAACCCGGTACCAATGACCTTTGCGACTCGCCATGTTGAAACGAGCGCGCTGGACCGTTACTACAGCGACGAAGGGCGGATCGCGATGGCGCCGGCGGCAAGCCGTCTGCGTGCGGCCGGGCTGAGCTTCGAGGAGCAGGTTTTGATCGGGCACCCCGCGGAAACAATCGTCGCGTTTGCGGTCGACCGGGGGTGTGACTGGATTTGGTTGGGGGCGCGCGGGCACAGCGTGCTTGAGAAAGTGTTGATCGGGTCGGTGGCGGCGCGAGTGGTTCAGCTTGCCCACTGCCCGGTGATGGTGGCGAGGTGACGACGATGGATACTGCGAAGATTTCGGTTGGCGGCATGAGCTGCCAAGGTTGCGTGCGTTCGGTGGAGCGGGTGCTGCTGGCGCAGCAGGGTGTTGCTGAGGCGCAGGTATCGCTGGAGTTGAAAGAGGCCTGCGTGCGCTTTGATCCGCAAAGCGTTGCGCTTGACACACTGAAGGCTGCGATCCGCGATGCGGGGTTCGACGCAGACTGAATGTGCTGCAGTGTTGCCGGCGCCGGGTGAAGTCGGCGCCTGAATTGAAAACGGCCGCTGAATGCGGCCGTTTTTCTTGTCTCGTATCTGAGGTGCTTACAGCAGCGGCACGATCAGTAGCGCGACGATGTTGATGATCTTGATCAGCGGGTTGACCGCGGGGCCGGCAGTGTCCTTGTACGGGTCGCCCACAGTGTCGCCGGTCACGGCGGCCTTGTGTGCTTCCGAGCCCTTGCCGCCGAAGTGACCATCCTCGATGTACTTCTTCGCGTTATCCCATGCACCGCCACCGGTACACATCGAGATTGCAACGAAGAGACCGGTCACGATCGTGCCCATCAGCAGGCCACCCAGTGCGGCCGGGCCGAGCAGCAGACCGACCAGGATCGGCACCACCACCGGCAGCAGCGACGGGACGATCATTTCCTTGATCGCGGCGCTGGTCAGCATGTCGACGGCACGACCGTATTCCGGCTTGCCCGTGCCTTCCATGATGCCCTTGATCTCGCGGAACTGGCGACGCACTTCTTCAACCACCGAGCCCGCAGCACGGCCAACGGCTTCCATCGCCATCGCGCCGAACAGGTAGGGAATCAGGCCGCCGATGAAGAGGCCGATGATGACCATGTGGTTGGAGAGATCGAAGCTGACATGCAGCCCCTTGGTCTCGAGCGCGTGGGTGTAATCGGCGAACAGCACCAGTGCGGCCAAGCCAGCCGAACCGATCGCGTAACCCTTGGTCACGGCCTTGGTGGTGTTGCCAACGGCATCCAGCGGATCGGTGATGTCGCGAACGCTGTCAGGCAGTTCTGCCATTTCGGCGATGCCACCAGCGTTGTCGGTGATCGGGCCGTAAGCGTCGAGCGCCACGACGATGCCCGCCATGCTGAGCATCGAGGTCGCCGCAACGGCGATGCCAAACAGGCCCGCGAGCCAGTACGCGACGAAGATCGCGACACACACGAAGAGCACCGGCCAAGCGGTGGACTTCATCGATACACCGAGGCCCGCGATGATGTTGGTGCCGTGGCCGGTGGTCGATGCCTGGGCGATGTGCTGCACGGGCTTGTAGTCGGTGCCGGTGTAGTACTCAGTGATCCAGACCATCGCGGCGGTCAGCACGAGGCCGACCACGCAGGCGCCGAACAGCGACAGCGCAGTGATCGTGGCGCCGCCAACCAGTTGAACCGGTTGCGGGAACAGCGCTGTGGTCACGAAGTAAAACGCGATCAGCGACAGCACGCCGGCGACTGCGAGGCCGCGGTAGAGCGCGGGCATCACGTTCTTCATGCCGGGGCTGGCCTTGACGAAGCTGCAACCGATGATCGACGCGATGATCGATACGCCGCCGAGCACCAGCGGGTAGATCACCGCGTTCAGTGGCGCGCCGGCGACCATCAGGGCGCCCAGCGCCATCGTCGCGATCAGCGTCACGGCATAGGTTTCGAACAAGTCGGCCGCCATGCCGGCGCAGTCGCCCACGTTGTCGCCAACGTTATCGGCGATAACCGCCGGGTTACGCGGGTCGTCTTCCGGGATGCCGGCTTCAACCTTGCCGACCAGGTCGGCGCCAACGTCGGCTCCCTTGGTGAAGATGCCGCCGCCCAGACGCGCGAAGATCGAGATCAGCGATGAGCCGAAGGCGAAGCCCAGCAGCGGCTTCAGCGTGGCCGAATCGGCCACGGTTGCGCCCTTGCTGACGTACCAGAAGAACAGGCCGACGCCGAGCAGGCCGAGGCCCACAACCAGCATGCCGGTAATTGCACCGCCGCGGAACGCCACGTTCAGCGCCGGGCCGATGCCCTTGGTGGCTGCTTGTGCGGTACGCACGTTGGCACGCACCGACACGTTCATGCCGATGAAGCCGCAAGCGCCGGAGAGGATGGCGCCGACGACAAAGCCGCCTGCGGTGGTGAGGTCAAGGAAAATACCGATCAGCACTGCAAGGACCACGCCGACGATGGCGATTGTCCTGTACTGCCTTGCGAGGTAGGCCGCAGCCCCTTGCTGGATGGCGCCCGCAATTTCTTGCATGCGCGCGTTTCCGGGGTCTTGCGAAAGAATCCAACTGCGTGAAATGAAGCCGTACAAGACGGCTGCAAGGCCACAGGCCAAGGCGAGATACAACGCCATGGTCGTCGACATATGGGCAACTCCTTTGTTATGTAAGGTCAAACTGCCTGAAGCGACTCTCTTGGCGTCCGTGTCGTAAGAACTCCGCGATCGCGGGCGCTGCGGCATCCTAATGGACGCTCGTCCCCCAGCGCAACGCGTGGCGCGGCCGGTCTGATCCAGCGCAAGTCCGCGGGTTTGGGTGCGGTGCAGCAACCCGTAAGCTTGGGGTGGTAAAATTCAACTCTGCGCGTTCCCAAATCACAGAGAGAGACCGACATGAGCCTTCACAACGTCACGCCGGGCAGCAAGGCCCCGGGCGAATTCAACGTCATCATCGAAATTCCGGCCCACGCCGACCCGATCAAATACGAAGTCGATAAAGAAACCGGCGCAATGTTTGTCGACCGGTTCATGGGTACTTCGATGCACTATCCGTGCAACTATGGCTACATTCCGTGCACGATCGCCGGCGACGGTGATCCGGTTGATGTGCTCGTGGTGACGCCGTTCCCACTCCTGCCGGGCATCGTGGTGCGCTGCCGCGCGATCGGCATGCTGAAGATGCAGGACGAAGGTGGCGAAGACGCCAAGCTGATCGCGGTGCCGATCAGCAAGACCACGTCGCTGTACGACCGCGTCAAGAGCCTCGACGACCTGCCCGAGCTGCTGCGCAGCCAGATCGTGCACTTCTTCGAGCACTACAAGGATCTCGAGCCGGGCAAGTGGGTCAAGGTGCTCGGCTGGGGCGGCCTGGAAGATGCAATCGGCGAGATCATGGCCGGCATCGATAAGGCTGCGAAGGGCTGAAATTTGTTTGCCCAGCCCTAAAGTCGGGAGAGATCCGGTTCGTTAAGTAATTCGTGGGGTGGTTCCCACGCATCGACTCTCTCCTTGAAGGCCGTCCCACGGGGCGGCCTTTTCTTTTGTCCTCGGCCATCAATTGGTCGCGCATGCGGGCGTGATTGGTGAAGGGGCGTCGGCGCAAGTGCAATTGACGGGGCCTGCGCGCGGTGGGTGAGGGCCTGCGTAGCACGAATTGCGGTCGTTAACCCCGTCTTATCGCGAGGTCGCGTATGGCTCCGTTGCCGATAATCGGCGACACGGAGTTCATGCGCCATGGCTGAAGACAGCGACCTCGAACGTACAGAACCAGCATCAGGCCGACGGCTTGAGCAAGCTCGCCAGGAGGGCAACGTCCCCCGTTCGCGCGAGCTGGGTAGTCTCATCGTTCTGCTAGGGGGCGTTGCGACGATGTGGGTGCTGGGGGGCTGGCTCTACCAGCGCATGGCGCGGCTCACGCGCGCGGGGCTCTCACTTGAGCCTGCCCAGACCAAAGACCCGGCGCTGATGATCAGCGCGCTATCCGATCTCTTCACCGACGGGCTGACGACCTTGCTGCCGCTGTTCCTGGTGCTGGTGATTGCGGCGATGGCGGGGCCGATTGCCGTGGGTGGATTCAACGTCTCCACGAAGGCCTTCTCGTTCCAGTTCTCGCGCCTGAATCCGGTGTCCGGCCTGATGCGCTTGTTCTCGATGCACGGGTTGTCAGAGCTGGTGAAGGCGCTGCTCAAGGCGGTGCTGATCGGCACGATCGGCTACTCGGTCATGAAGTCGCGCGGTGAGCAGTCGCTACACCTGATGGTGATGGCGGTGGAGCCGGGGCTGTCCGAGTTCGCCGAGATGATTCTGTCGTCCACGCTGACACTGGTGTCCGGGCTCGTTCTGATTGCGCTGGTCGATGTGCCGTTCCAGCTGTGGCAGTACTACAGCAAGCTGCGTATGACCAAGGATGAGCTGAAGCAGGAATTCAAGCAGCAGGAAGGCGACCCGCAGATCAAGGGCCGCATCCGCCAGCGCCAGCGCGAAATGGCCCGCCGCCGCATGATGCAGGAAGTGCCCAAGGCGGATGTGGTAGTCACCAACCCGACGCACTACGCGGTGGCAATCCGCTACGACGGCGCCTCGATGCGCGCGCCGCGGGTGGTGGCGAAGGGGAGCGACCTGGTGGCGCAGCAGATCCGAGAGGTGGCGCGCGCCAACCAGGTGCCGCTGCTGGAAGCACCGCCGCTTGCGCGCGCGCTGTATCGCCATACCGAAATCGGCGACGAGGTGCCTGCCGCGCTCTACACCGCGGTGGCCGAAGTGATGGCGTGGGTCTTCACCTTGCGTCACGCCGCGGCAAACGGCGTGACGCCGCCGGCCGAACCATCGCACTTGCCGGTGCCACCGAAGCTGGACCCGGCCCACGGCGTGCCAGGGGCGCCGCAATGAAAATGCAGATCAGAACTTGCCGGATGACCGCTGCGCATCGCGCGGCGGTTGCCGCGTTGAAGGAGCCGAAGCATGGCCAGTAACGCTAACACCGTAGACCTGCGCGAGATTTTCTCGCCGGCCAACATCCGCCAGCTCGCCGCCCCCATCCTGATCGTGATGGTGCTGGCGATGATGGTGTTGCCGCTGCCGGCCTTCCTGCTCGATCTGCTATTCACCTTCAACCTTGCGGTGGCGGTGATGGTTCTGCTGGTGGGGATGTACACCCGCAAGCCGCTGGATTTCTCGGCCTTTCCGACGGTGTTGCTGACCACCACCTTGCTACGCCTGTCCTTGAACGTTGCCTCGACGCGGGTTGTGCTGCTCGAAGGGCATACCGGTCCGGACGCCGCCGGCAAAGTGATCGAGGCGTTTGGCCACTTCCTCGTCGGTGGCAATACGGCAGTCGGCATCATCGTGTTCATCATCCTCACAGTGATCAACTTTGTCGTGATCACCAAGGGTGCTGGGCGGATCGCCGAGGTCGGCGCCCGCTTCACCCTGGATGCAATGCCGGGCAAGCAGATGGCGATCGACGCCGACCTTAACGCCGGCCTGATCGACGACAAGGAGGCCAAGCGCCGCCGTTCCGAGATCAGTCAGGAAGCAGACTTCTACGGCGCGATGGACGGTGCATCGAAGTTCGTGCGCGGCGACGCCGTGGCCGGCATCCTGATCATGGTGATCAACGTGTTCGGCGGGCTGATCGTCGGTATCGTTCAGCACGACCTGTCGGCGGCGGAAGCCGGCAAGGTCTACACCCTGCTGGCGATCGGTGACGGCCTTGTTGCCCAGTTGCCCGCGCTGGTGATTTCGGTGGCGGCCGGTATGGTGGTGTCGCGCGTCGGCGATGATCAGGACGTCGGTGCGCAGGTCATCGGTCAGGTCTTTGCCAACCCGACAGTGATGCTGCTGACGGCCGCGATCCTGGGCCTGATGGGCCTGATTCCCGGCATGCCGAACTTCGTCTTCTTGCTGCTGGCGTCGGCATTTGGCTGGGGCGCGTGGCATCTGAGCAAGAAGGCGAAGGCGGATGCGGAGGCGGCTGAATCGTTTGCCGCACCGACCCCAACTGCGCCGGCCGAATCCAACGAAGCGAGCTGGGCGGATGTAACGCCGGTGGATGTGCTGGGTCTGGAAGTGGGCTACCGGCTGATTCCGATGGTGGACAAAGGGCAGGACGGCGAACTGCTGCGCCGCATCCGCGGTCTGCGCAAGAAGTTCGCGCAGGACGTTGGTTTCCTCGCCGCGCCGGTGCATATCCGCGACAACCTGGAGCTGCGCCCGAACGCTTATCGCATCACGCTCAAGGGCGTCGAGATCGGCACCGGCGACGCCTATCCGGGCATGTATCTGGCGATCAACCCGGGCCGGGTCAGCGGCCCCTTGCCGGGCAACCAGACGCGCGATCCCGCGTTCGGCCTTCCGGCGATCTGGATCGAAGCGGGCTTGCGCGAGCAGGCGCATGCGATGGGTTATACCGTGGTCGATGCCAGCACCGTCGTCGCTACGCACCTGAACCACGTGATCATCGGGCACTCGGCGGATCTGCTCGGGCGGACCGAGACGCAGTCGCTGCTCGATCACATCGCGAAGGATTCGCCCAAGCTGGTCGAGGATCTGGTGCCCAAGCTCATGCCGCTGCATGTGCTGCAACGTGTGTTGCAGTACCTCCTGGAAGAGGGCGTCAACATCCGCGACATGCGCACCATCATCGAGACACTGGCGGAGCAGGCCACCCGCACGCAGGACCCGATGGAGCTCGCCGCGCGAGTCCGCACAGCGCTGGGCCGTGCGATCGTGCAGCAGATGTTCCCCGGCGGCGTCGAGCTGCAGGTCATGGCACTCGATCCGACGCTGGAGCGCCTGCTGCTGCAGGCCATGCAGTCCGGCGGCGGCGAAGGTGTGCTGGAGCCGAATCTTGCCGACAACCTCATGCGCGAAGCGGCCGGGGCTGCACAACGACAGGAAGACCTCGGTTTGCCGCCGGTGCTGCTGGTGCCCAACCAGTTGCGTTGGCTGCTCGCGCGCTTCCTGCGCCGTGCCGTGCCGAACATGCGCGTGCTGGCGAACTCCGAGGTGCCCGAGTCGCGCAACATCCGTGTCACCGCAATCATTGGTGGCAAGGGGTGATTCCAGTTTCCGGATCTCGATGGCGCCGGCGGGCGCCATTTTTCATTGCGGCATGCCATGCGGCAGAAATGGCCGGTTTTTCCCGGCGTGTTCTGCCGCTTGCCGCGGTGGTCAGCAGCGAATAATCGGTCCCAGGCAATGCCAGATGTGTCCACCGCAGGGTGGAATGGCATTTGCTGACACGGGATAGAAGATTTGCGGCCCTCGCCGCGCAAGGCAAGCAGCACCGGAGGCTCACGATGATCAACGTCAAGCGTTACTACGGCCGCACCGCCCGCGACGCGCTTCGGCTCGTTAAGGAAGAACTCGGCAACGACGCCGTGGTGCTTTCGAACCGGGCGGTTGATGGCGGCGTCGAGATTCTGGCGCTGCCGAGCGAAGAGGTTGGCGCGGTGCAGGCCGGTATTCGTGCGCAAACGCGCACGGCCGCTGCGCCGACGCCCCCCGCCCCGGCACCGGCCGCTGCGCCGATCCGCGTCGAGGCTGCGCAGCCGCGCGCTGCTGCGCCACGCATGCAGGCGCCAGCGAGCGACGATGCTGACTTCCGCGTCAGTCTCAGTACCCGTGTTGCACGTGCCGGCGGTAGTGATATGTCGCTCAATCAGGGGCTGGCGGAAGGTGTGCCGCATGCGGTAAGTGACCCGCATGCGCAGATCCGCCCCTTCATTCCGCCGCGTGTTGATCGCTACGGCCGCCCTGAAGAACCACCGCTGGAACGCAGCACGCCGCCGGAGAATCCGTGGGCTCAGCGTGCTGAACTGCGTGCCGAAGCGGCCGACGACTACCCGCGTCCGGCACGCCAGCCAAGCGCGCCGGCCGCACGCCGCGATCGGCAAGCTGAGCAGAAAGCCGAGTTGCAGGCCGCCGAACTTGCCCGCCAAGCCGCAGAAGCTGCGGCCGCCGATAAGGTACGCGCGCTGGAAGCCGCCAACGCCAAGATGGCGGATGAAATGGGCGCCATTCGCGGCATGATCGAGCGCCAACTGGCTGGTTTTGCGTGGGGCGAGCTGACGCGCGGCGCACCGGTGCGCGCGCAGATCATGAGCGAACTGCTTGAAGCCGGCTTCTCTGCGCAACTGTCGCGCGAGCTGGCCGAAGTGGTGCCGGGCGATGTGACAGCCGACCAGGCGCGCAGCCTGGTTCGCAACCAGATCAGCCGGCGCATGCTGACGCTCGAATCCGAGTCGGATCTGATCGAACGTGGCGGCGTGTATGCACTGGTGGGGCCGACCGGCGTCGGCAAGACCACCACGGCAGCGAAACTGGCGGCCCGCTGTGTGGTGCGCCATGGCGCGGACCGCCTTGCACTGATCACTACGGACGGCTACCGGATCGGCGCGCACGAGCAACTGCGCATCTACGGCCGCATTCTTGGCGTGCAGGTTCATACCGTGCGCGATGCCTCCGAACTGCGCCGCACGCTGCAGGATCTGGCGGGCAAACACATGGTGCTGATCGACACGATCGGCATGAGCCAGCGCGACAAGATGGTGGCCGAGCAGGCCGCGATGCTGTCGGGTGCCGGCCACGTGCGCCGGCTGTTGCTGCTCAATTCAACCAGTCGCGGCGATACACTGGAAGACGTGGTGCGTGCCTACGAGGGCCCGGATCTCGCCGGTTGCATCCTGAGCAAGACCGACGAGGCCGCATCGCTGGCGCCGGCGCTTGACGTGGTGATCCGCCACGAACTGCGTGCCTACTACATTGCAAACGGCCAGCGCGTGCCGGAAGACCTGCATCTGCCAAATCGTGCGTGGCTGACGCACCGTGCGCTGCGCGAACTGGCGCCGGATTCGCCCTTCCGCCTGACGCCGGAGGATGCTGGTCTGCTCAGCTCGGCCCCCCGTAATCGTGACAACGACGGAGCCCGCGCATGAAACCCGGATTCGAGGATCAAGCTGCGGGCCTGCGCCGTCTGTTGCGCCGCGCCCCGCCGCAAGTGGTGGCGGTGAGTGCCTTCGGGGCCGGTGCGATGCACTGGCTGGCGGGGCAAGCGCTGACCCGCGCACAAGGTGGGCGCCAGGTCACCGTGTTCGATGAGATGGCGAGCTGTGGCAACTTGGCCGATGCGCTGGGTGCTGCGGCGCGCTTTGACCTTCTGCAAGCGGTAGAGCGCCATGTCTCGCTTGAGGCGGCGCGTGTCGAAGCGGGGCCCGGGTTGTCGCTGTACTCGTCGGCGCGACTGGCGCGTGCGCTTAACGGTGCTGACCGCGTACTCAGCGAGCGCTTTGCCGATACATGCCGCGCGCTGCAGCGAGGCTGCGATCTGTGGCTGATCCACGCACGACCGGACGAACGCCGCAGCCTGTCGCCCTTGGCGAGCGCTGCGCACCGCATGGTGGTGGTGGTAGATGGCTCTCCGCGTGCGATCACCGAGGCCTACGCAATGATCAAGCAGCTCGATGGTGGCCCGTGGCCGCAAATCGACCTCGCCTTGGCCAATCCGCGTGATCAGGATGAGGCAGAGGCCTTGCTCGCCAACCTGATTCTGGTGGGTCACCGGCAAACGAATCTGGCCCTGCGCCGGGTGAAGGGGCTTGATGCATGTGCAGCAGCTGCTGCGGCTGCTTCGGACAGCACGACGGATGGTGTATTTCTGGATCGCGTACTGGGTCTGGCGCGGCGAAGGCAGCGCGCTTCGATGGCGCTCGCCCTGTGAGCCGATAGAAAAATTCCTGAAATAGGGCTCAATTTCCCTCTCAGGCGGCCGATAGTGTGAGTAGTGACGGCAGGGAGGCTTCGCCCGAAGCCTCGAACGAGACCGTAGAAGAGAGAGTCACACGATGTACACCGCATCGGGAACGCTAGACAAGAATCAACTCGTCACGCAGTACGTTCCACTGGTGAAGCGTATTGCGTATCACCTGATGGCCAAGCTGCCGGCGAGCGTGCAGGTTGAAGACATCATCCAGAACGGCATGCTGGGCCTGCTCGACGCGATCGGGCGCTACGAAGAAGGCCTTGGTGCTCAGTTTGAAACCTACGCCGTGCAGCGTATCCGCGGTGCCATGCTTGACGGTCTGCGCGAAAACGACTGGTTGCCGCGCAGCTTGCGCCGCGAGATGCGCCGAATCGAAAGCGCGATCCACCAGTTGGAGCAGCGCCACGGCCGCCAGCCGACCGAGAAGGAACTGGCCGAAACGCTCGGCATGACCTTGGCGGATTATCAGAAGATGCTGCAGGAAGCGCGCGGCTATCAGCTGGTGTACTTCGAGGACTTCAGCGACGAGGAAGAAGAAGACTTCCTCGAACGCCATGTTGCCGGCAACGAAGCCGACCCGCTCGACATGCTGGAAGACAAGAAGATGCGCGAATCGCTGATCAAGGCGATCGACGATCTGCCCGAGCGCGAAAAGATGGTGATGGGCCTCTACTACGAGGAAGACCTGAACCTGCGCGAAATTGGCGAAGTGCTCGGCGTGTCCGAATCGCGCGTCTGCCAGCTGCACAGCCAGGCCATTGCGCGCTTGCGTTCGCGCATCTCCGGCCAGGTGCGTAGCCATGCTGCCAGTGCCCGCGGGCGCCGTGCGTCGATCTGACCAAGGCGCGCGCCGTGGATAAGATCAGCATCCTCGGCCTCATCGTCGGCTTGACTGCCATCGTTGGCGGCCAAGTGCTGGAGGGCGGTCACATCGGCTCGCTGGTGCAGCCGACGGCTTTCCTGATCGTGATCGGCGGCACGCTCGGCGCGGTGATGCTGCAGAGTCCATTCACGGTATTCCGGCAGGGGCTTCGGATGGGGGCATGGATCTTCGTGCCGCCGGTGCCGCCGTTTCGCCGCGTGATCGAACAGATCGTGTCGTGGAGCGGGATTGCCCGCAAGGAAGGTCTGCTCGCGCTGGAAGGGCAGGCGATGGGGCTGAAAGACAGCTTTGCCGCCAAAGGGCTTCAGCTCCTGGTCGATGGCGTTGAGCCCGATCGGCTGCGCGAGGTGCTGGAGGTTGAGATTGGCGCCTGGGAGCAGCAGATGAAAACCAGCGCCAAAGTCTGGGAGGCCGCGGGCGGTTATGCGCCCACCATCGGCATTCTCGGCGCAGTGATGGGCCTGATCCATGTGATGGAGAACCTCTCCGACCCCTCCAAGCTTGGGGCCGGTATCGCGGTCGCTTTTGTGGCGACGATCTACGGCGTGGGCTCGGCTAACCTGATCTTCCTGCCGATCGCGAAGAAGCTGCAGGCGCACATTTCTCAGCTCGTCGCCGTACGCGAAATGCTGGTGGACGGTCTGGTTGGCATCGCCCATGGCGACAACCCGCGCATCATCGAGAGCCGTTTGCAGGGCTACGTGACCTGATGCGTCGAGGCACCCGTTCTGGGTGCCAGAAAAAACCTTTGTTCAATAGCGCGGCAGCTGTGCCTGAACGTGGCAGAGCGCGCCCGCGCGGCATCCGTCATATCAGATCGGAACGCTCGGGCTGCCGGCGGCTCAAGTTATGGCGGCCTACGCCGTTCTTTTCATTGTCTTGAGCGCATTTAACGGAACGCACCATGGGCCGCCGCAAACACGAGGAAGAACACGAGAACCACGAGCGCTGGCTCGTTTCGTATGCGGACTTCATTACGCTGCTGTTTGCGTTCTTCGTCGTGATGTATGCGCTGAGTTCGATCAACGAGGGTAAGTACCGGGTGCTTTCCAACTCACTGGTCAGCGCCTTCCGTAACGTGACGACCAACGCCGATGGTATGCAGATCGTGCCGCGGGCGTCGATTGCCGGGGCGGTGCCGCAGCAGGCGAAGGTGCAAAAGTCGCCGGCGGAGAGCGAGGCGCGGGTGCAGGCACGCCAGCAGATGCACAGCATGGCGGAGCAGGTGCGCCGGGTGCTTGAACCGCTGGTGCGTGGCGGGCAGGTTTCGGTGAACGAGGGCGCGCACGGCATCTCGATCGAAATCAACGCCAGTGCGCTGTTCAACCCCGGCGAAGCCTATCTTGGGAGTGACGCGGTGCGTGCGCTGCGTGCTGTGGGGGAGGTGCTCGCGCAGGGCGACTTTCCGATTCGCGTAGAGGGGCACTCGGACAACATCCCGATCGCCACGGCGGCGTTCGCATCGAACTGGGAACTGTCGTCAGTGCGTGCGAGTTCGGTGGTGCGCTTGTTCATTGACACCGGTGTCGATGCGCGCCGGCTGACGGTGGCGGGTTACGCTGATCAGCGGCCGATTGCCGACAACAGCACGGCTGAAGGCCGGCAACGCAATCGCCGGGTCAGCATCCATGTCGAGTCGATGTTGCCGCCGAGCGCTGAAGCGCCCGCGGTCGGGCCGGTGACACCCAATCCTGGGGGAGCCGCGCTCGGGGCCACACTGCCGGAGTGATGTGGTGGCGGGGGTGATTCGGCTTGGGCGCTGATGCCGAAGTGCCGCTCAGGCGCGACCGAAAAGTCGGCCGCCCGGGCGGCTTGATGTCACGCCGTCGGCGTCGTAAAGACTGGGGCCGGTGCTCGCGAGCAGCACGCTCATCGCTTGTTGATTGGCCCGCAGCTGATCCCGGATGAACTCGCCGTTGCGCAGGTTGAGCTGCTGCGCGCGTGCGGCCAGATCAAGGTAGTGGCGCCATGCACGCTGCGTCTGCTCGGGTAGCTGCGCGATGAATTCTGCGATCTTGCCCGCTCGTGCATCGATACCGGAACGGCTGAGCAGTAGCGCGCGGGCGTTTTCCGCCTGCTGCAACTGGCGTACCGCGGCGGTCTTGTCTTCCGCCAGGCTCAGCAAGGCCTCGATCTGGCCGGTAATCAACAGTTCGTGTTCGTCCTCAAGTAGACGAACGAACCGCTCCAGCTGGCCCGAGACTTCGGCCAGCAGAGCGGAAAACTGTGCTTGGAGCAGGGCAGTCGGGTTCAAGCGCTAAGCAGCCTTGGCGTGCGCGAAATCAAGCCTGGCGAGGCTGGGCTTGCAGCATCTGGCGGACGCTCTCGATCAAGCCGTCGGCCACTTTTTCCGGATTGACGCGGAAACGTCCGTCCGAGATGGCTTGCTTGAGTTCGCCGACCTTGGCCGCATCCACTTCGGGCACTCCCGACAGGGTTGCTTCCATTTGCTGCAGGCGCGAAGCCAAGGGCGATACGTCAACCTTGGAACCCGCTTCAGCGCCGGGCTTGGCCGCGCTCTCGCGCGTACCTCGAGCCTTTACGTCGCCGGCGTTGCCGACGGACTTGTACGAACCTTCGATCTTCATGATGTCGCTCCTGTTTTCGCCTGTTCGATGACCTTGCGGCGTGGCATTCGCACCGTCAGCAAGGTCTTCTTCGGCTTGTTGTCAGGTTTAACGGCGCTATCTCGCGGAACTTTAAGCATTTTTCATCATTCCGCAGGGCCGGTTTTTCTCTACTGCCCCACCTCGACGCGGCCTCCGGTGCGGGCGATGCCCTGCAGCACGCGGCCGGATTCGAGCCGCACCTGGACCGGCTGGCCATCGGCGGCGGCAGTCAGTGCGACCCCTTCGTTCGCAACCTGAAAGCCGGGTCCTTGCGATATGACCTGGACGCGCTGCCCGCGTTCCACGGCCTGTACCACCAGAAGCTGGTTGCTGCGCAAGGCGGTGCCACCCGGTACGGCTTGCCGCAGTATGCGACCGGCGGCCTGCTCGGGGCGCGTCAGGGTGCCTGGCGGCAGCGCGGCGATGTCACCGCGGCGTACTTCCCAATCCTGCGTGTTCAGTACTTCGCCGGCGGCCAGCGGTCGGGCGGCGATCAGGTAGTCGTCTTCAACCCTGACGCGTGCCGGGATGAACAGTGTCCAGGCGGGTTGCGGGCAGCGAACGCCCACCGTGGTATGCCCCCAGGCGCGCTGGCCGCTTGGCAGAAAGGGCTGCAGTGCGCTGCAGCGCTTGGCGTTGCGGGGGATTGCGGTATCGGCAATTTCAACCGTGGCGACTTGGTTGCCGCGCGACGCGTCGGCAAGAAGGAACTGCGTGACTGCCTCGCGCAGCGCCTGTCGGGCGTCGTTCTCTGGTGCGGCCGGGCTGCTCGGCAGGGCGAACAGCAGCAGCGTGGCGATCAGGAAGCGTTGGACTGACTTGGCTCGCATGGCGCGATTGTCACACGGTCGGCGTTTGCCGTGCCGGCGGCAAGGCTTGCCGGCAGTGCTGGCCGCTCGCGCACGAATTGCCGCCTGAATCCCGGTCTTTTCGGCGCAAGGCCGCATGGTGCTAGCCCTGAGAATGCTGGCACGGAAGCTGCAAAGAGGTAGGCGAGTGATTCGGACCGCTTACTGCAGACCGGGCCACCAGGAGATTTGCGATGACCATGACCGCTCTAGACCGTCACCTCGGGTTCCAGCAAGCCGCGCTGAATGCGCGGGCTTATCGCCAGGAGTTGCTCGCGGCCAACATCGCAAACGCCGATACCCCGCACTACAAGGCGCGGGACATTGATTTCAAGGAGGCGCTCATGGGCGCACTGGATGGCAAGGTCAAGCCGCTTGCGCTGACGACAACGGCTCAGCGGCATATCGAGGGGGGTGTCAAGGCGCCGCTCGCGCCGTTCGTCAAATACCGTCAGGAGGAGCAGTCGGCGGTCGATGGCAACACGGTGGATATGGACGTCGAGCGTTCCGCGTTTGCCGAGAATGCGGTGCAGTACGAGGCGAGCCTGACCTTCATCAACGGCCTGCTGCGCTCGATGCAGCAAGCGATCCAGAACCAGTAAGCGCGGGCGGCCATCATGAGCATGCTTAATGTTTTCAACGTGGCGGGGTCGGCACTCAGTGCGCAGTCGGTGCGCCTCAATGCGGTCGCGAGCAATCTGGCCAACGCCGAAAGCATCGTGAAGGCCGATGGACAGCCCTATCGCGCCAAGCAGGTGATCTTTGAGGCAACGCCGATGGGCGGCAGCGGCGCGATGGGCGTCCATGTGAAGCAGATGGTCGAGTCCGCCGCGCCTGGCAGGATGGTGTACGACCCGAAGAATCCCGCTGCGAGCGCCGAAGGCTATGTGCAGATGCCGAACGTGGATGTCGTCGAGGAAATGGTCAACATGCTGTCGGCCTCCCGTTCATATCAGACCAACGCTGAAGTGATGAATACCGCCAAGACCCTGATGCAGCGCACGCTGCAAATCGGTCAGGGCTAAGCAGGAGCTCAACGATGTTTATCTCGAACAACACGAATACTGGCGCCGGCGTCGTCAGCTTGGATCTGCTCAATGCCCTCAACGGCACGAGCAAGAAGAGCAGCACCAGTACCGACGCGGTGTCGCAGGATCGCTTCCTGACCATGCTGACCACGCAGCTGAAGAATCAGGACCCGATGAATCCGCTGGACAACTCGCAGATGACGTCGCAGCTCGCGCAAATCAGCACGGTGGATGGTCTGAAGAAAGTGAACAGCACGCTCGAATCGATGCTGGGCACCTTCCAGACCAACGAGACGATGCAGGCGGCCGCGATGGTGGGCCGGGGTGTGCTGGTCGACGGCAAGGGTCTTCAGCTCTATCAGGGTCAGGCGCTGGGTGGCGTGGAGCTCGCTTCAGCGGCCGACAAGGTCAAGGTTTCGATCATCGACTCGAACGGGTCCGAGGTGGCCAACCTCGATCTGGGCGATCTCGAAGCAGGCTCCCATGTGTTCACCTGGGATGGCAAGACCAGCGCCGGCGCCGATGCAGCCGCCGGCAATTACACGATCAAGGTCAGTGCGGTGCAGGGCGACAAGAACGTCGACGCCACCGCGCTGCAACTCGGCACGGTCAGCAGCATCGTGCGCGGTGCGAAGGGTGTGGACATTGAAGTAGGCCGTCTTGGCATGTTCTCGATGTCGGACATCAAGCGGATTCTGTCCTGAGCGGGCGAGGAGAAGGACCATGGCATTCCAGCAAGGCCTCAGCGGGCTTAACGGCGCATCCAAGGCGATCGACGTCATCAGCAACAACGTCGCCAACACCAGCACGATCGGCTTCAAGAGCGCGCAGACCAAATTCAACGACGTGTACGCCGCGGCGCTCAACGGCGCGGCTGCCGGTGTGCAGGTCGGTATCGGTGTGAACGTCGGCGCCGTGGCGCAGCTGTTCAACCAGGGCAACATCACCCCGACTGGCAACCCGCTCGACCTGGCGATCAACGGCAACGGCTTCTTCCGAGTGCAGCAGCCGGGAGGAACGATCTCCTATACTCGCAACGGACAGTTTGAGATCGACAAGAACGGATACATCGTTAATTCCGCGGGCTATCGTTTGCAAGGCTATCCCGCAAACTCCCTTGGCGTGATCCTGCCGGCGACGCCGACCGACATTTACCTGAACACTGCGGATCTTCAACCGAAGCAGACCGAGTCGGTGAAGATGGGGATCAATCTTGATTCCCGTCAGACGGTGCCGACGGTGCCCTTCACCAGCACGGCCGCAGCGCCGCTACCCGATCCGCTGTCGTACAACTCGTCGACCTCGGTGTCTATCTTTGACTCCCTCGGCAATTCGCACATCTACACGATGTACTTCGTGAAGAGCGGCGGCGGCACCTGGGACATGCACACCTCGGTTGACGGCGCGGTTACAACAGGGCCGACACCGCTGGCCTTCGACTCCTCTGGCACGCTGACGACGGCCATGCCGATTGCGATGACGGCTACGATTGCTGCATCGTTTGGCGCCGTCTCTCCTATCTCGTTTGACCTGGATTTCACGGGTACGACCCAGTACGGCAGTGCGTTTGGTATTAACCGTCAAGTGCAGGACGGTTATGCATCGGGTCGCTTGTCGGGCGTGACGATCGCGCAGGACGGCACCTTGCAGGGCCGCTACAGCAACGGCCAATCGAAGATCCTCGGCCAGACGGTACTGGCGAGCTTTGCCAACCCGAACGGCCTGCTGTCGCTCGGTCAGAACCTGTGGGGCGAGTCGCCGGAATCCGGCCAGCCGCTGGTCGGCAGCCCGGGTTCGGGCAGTCTCGGGTTGGTGCAGGCGGGTGCTGTTGAAGAGTCCAACGTGGATATCACTGCTGCGCTGGTCGATCTGATTACCCAGCAGCGCAGCTATCAGGCGAATTCGCAGTCGATCAAGACGCAGGACCAGATCCTGCAAACCCTGGTCAACCTGCGGTAAGGGTCGGCTGAGGAGGGGTTGTGACCCGCACGTAGCCAAAGCAGTCAAGCCAACGGAAACGGAAACCACAAATGGACCGTGCGATTTATACAGCGATGACCGGCGCCAAGAGCACTCTGCTGCAACAGGCATCGGTTGGACACAACCTCTCCAACGCCACCACCGACGGTTTCCGCTCGGAGCTGCACCGCCTGCGGGCGGTGCCGGTGCAGACACAAGCCTTGCCGTCGCGCGCATTTGTTGTTGATGCCAGTGTGGCGAACGACTTCACACCCGGCGCGCTGCAGTCCACCGGTCGCGCGCTCGATGCAGCGATCAACGGCAAAGGCTGGTTTGCGGTGCAAACCTCGGACGGTGGCGAGGCCTACACCCGCGCCGGCCGGTTTGAAGTGAGCGCCAACGGCGAACTCGTCAATGAGCGCGGTCTGCAGGTGCTCGGTGAGGGCGGACCGATCGCGCTGCCGCCTGACAACAGCTACGAAATTGCCAGCGACGGCACGATCAGTGCGATTCCGCGTACCGGCAGCCGCAACAACGCCGAAGTGGTGGGGCGCCTGAAACTGGTAAACCCGGAAGAGGCACAGATCCAGCGCGGTGACGACGGCTACTTCCGATTGGCGAGCGGCCAACCCGCCGAGGCCGATCCGGCCGTGAAGGTGGCGGGCGGCTATGTCGAGGCGAGCAACGTCAACATCGTCGAACAGATGGTTCAGATGATTTCACTCGCGCGCCAGTTCGAAACCCAGACCCGCATGATGACGGCGATCGATAGCAACGCGAAGGCGGCGGATCAGATTCTCGCGGCCCGATGAGCTGCTGTTTGAATTGAAGCCGGCTTTGCCCGCTTATCCGGGCTAGGGGGCTTGACGCGGGCGCCGACAATGGGGCCACGCGTGTAGAAGGAGAAACATCATGGTTCCCGCACTTTGGGTGGCCCGTACCGGTCTCGATGCCCAGCAGACGCAGCTGGACGTCATCTCGAACAACCTTGCGAACGTCAGCACCAACGGCTACAAGCGTGCGCGCGCGGTGTTCGAGGATCTCCTCTACCAGACGCTGCGCCAGCCCGGCGCCCAGTCTTCGCAGCAGACGCAGATTCCGTCGGGCCTCCAGCTTGGTACTGGTGTGCGGCCGGTAGCGACAGTGAAGAACCACAGCCAAGGTAACTTGCAGCAGACCGGCAACTCGCTGGATGTGGCGATCCAGGGTGACGGCTACTTCCAGATCCTGCTGCCCGACGGCACGCTGGGTTACACGCGTGACGGTTCGTTCCAGAAGGACAATACCGGGCAGATGGTCACCTCCAGTGGCTATCCGCTCGACCCTTCGATCACGATTCCGCCGAATGCTCAGTCGATCACGATTGGTAAGGACGGCACTGTCAGCGTGACCACGCCCGGCACCGCCGCGCCGACCCAGATCGGCACGATTCAGGTCGCGACTTTCGTGAATCCGGCAGGCCTGCAGTCTGCGGGTGAAAACCTGTTCCTTGAGACCACGTCGAGCGGTACGCCCACGCCAACGACACCAGGCACCAACGGCGCCGGCGTACTAAATCAGAACTACGTCGAAACCTCGAACGTGAACGTGGCTGAAGAGCTTGTCGGCCTGATCCAGACGCAACGCGCCTATGAGTTCAACTCCAAGGTGGTGAGTACCGCCGACGCGATGCTGGGCCGCCTCTCGCAACTCTGAAGGGGATGATCATGCGCCGGCTCGCTCAACTGACCACGCTGTTGTCAGCCGTGTTGCTGACAGCGTGCGTGACGCCGCCGATGACCAACGTGCAGCAGCCGATGACGACTCGCGCACAGCCTCGGCCGGTGAGCGAGCCGATTGCCGGCTCTTTGTTCAGCACCAACGCTGCGCAGCGTGGCATGTTCGAAGACCGCCGCGCGCGACTCGTCGGCGACACACTGACCATCAACCTGGTCGAGAAAACCGCTGCAACGAAGAACGCCAACAGCAGTGCGAGCCGCGATTCGGAAATCAGCGCAAGCATCCCGACCATGAGCAAGGTGCCGCTCAAGTACCTGCAAGGGCTCGATCTGGCGGCAAGCACCGGCAACACCTTCTCTGGCAAGGGCGCTTCGTCGGCCAACAACAACTTCACCGGCACGATCACGGTGACGGTGATCGACGTGTACCCGAACGGCAACCTGCTGGTCTCGGGCGAGAAGCGTGTCGCGATCAATCAGGGCGACGAGTTCATCCGTTTCTCGGGCGTCGTGAACCCGATGCATGTGACCGCGGCGAACGCGGTGAACTCGACGCAGGTGGCCGATGCCCGGATCGAATACAAGGGCAGCGGCTACATCGACGATGCACAGCAGATGGGCTGGCTGACGCGCTTCTTCCAGGTCATTTCGCCGTTCTGAACGATCTGTGCCGGGTCTGGAAGCAGAAAGCTGAGGAAAAGAAATGCGCGGATGGATCAGAGGAATGTTGGCGGCGGCGCTGCTGTGCGGGAGTGCTGTCGCCAGCGCAGAGCGCATCAAGGACATCGCCAACTTCGCCGGCGTGCGTAGCAACCCATTGGTAGGTTACGGGCTCGTCGTCGGGCTGGACGGCAGTGGCGACCAGACGACACAGACGCCGTTCACGGTGCAAAGCATCGTCAACATGCTGTCGAACATGGGCATCGCGCTGCCGCCGGGCGTTAATTTGCAGCTCAAGAACGTGGCGGCCGTGATGGTGACGGCCACCTTGCCGCCCTTCGCGCAGCCGGGTCAGGCAATCGATGTCACTGCGTCGTCGCTTGGCAATGCCAAGAGTCTGAAAGGTGGCACCCTGCTGATGACACCGCTCAAGGGGGCGGACGGCAACGTCTACGCATTGGCTCAAGGCAATCTGGTGATCAGCGGGGCCGGGGCCGGTGGCGGTGGCTCGAAGGTTACCGTGAATCACTTGTCGGCCGGCCGTATCCCAGGAGGGGCGACGGTGGAGCGCGCGGTGCTGATGCCGGTCGGCAACGAGGATTCGGTATCAGTAGAGCTGAAAGATGCGGACTTCGGTACGGCGCAGAAAGTCGCCGATGCCATCAACCGTAATTTGGGCGAGGGCCTGGCCGCCGCGTTGGATGGACGCCGGATTCGCGTAAGGGCGCCGGCTGAGCCGGACCGCCGCGTGGCCTTCCTCGGCATGATCGAGAACCTCGATGTGGCGCCCGAACAGGGCATGGCCCGCGTCGTCGTGAACTCTCGCACCGGCTCGGTGGTGATGAACCGCGCGGTGCAATTGCAGGACTGCGCCGTGGCGCACGGCAACCTGACGGTGACGGTCACCGCCGACAATCAGGTCAGTCAGCCTGGCGCCCTTTCGAACGGACAAACCCGTAACGTGCAGAACGCGCAGATCGACATCAAGCAGGAGCCGGGCAACCTGATCCGGGTGAAAGCCGGTGCCAATCTTGCCGAAGTGGTGAAGGCGATCAATTCGGTGGGTGCGAACCCGCTCGACATGATCGCGATCCTGCAGGCGATGAAGGCCGCAGGTGCGTTGCGTGCCGAACTGGAAGTGATCTGAAGGCGCCGCGCATGGCTGCTCCAGTGCAGGACTCGATCTTCGATACACGCCGGCTGGCCGATCTGAAACGGCTGTCGAGCGATCGTTCGCCGGAATCGATCAAGGCGGTGGCACAGCAGTTCGAAGCCCTGTTCGTGCAGATGATCATGAAGCAGATGCGCGAGAGCACCACCTTCGGCGGCCCGAGCTTCGACGGTGAGACGGCTCAGTTCTATCGCGGCATGGCCGACCAGCAGCTCGCATTGAACCTCTCGAAAGGCCGGGGCATCGGGCTGGCACGCGCGATCGAGCGCCAGATGAGCGCCAGCATGGGCATCGATACCGGCTTGTCGAACGACATTCCGGCTCCGGCCGCGCGTCCGGCGTTTCCGACAGGTGCGGCGGCAAAGACTGCCGGCACACCGGCGAGCGGGCAGATTTCGCCGGCACCAACAAGCGCCACGAGTGCTTCAAGCGGCTTCGTCGACAAGATCTGGTCGCATGCGCAGGCGGCTGCCAAGGCGCTGGGTGTGCCGGCGCAATTTGTTGTCGGTCACGCGGCGCTGGAAACCGGCTGGGGCAAGGGCGAAATCACCCGGCCCAACGGCGCGCCGTCGTACAACCTCTTCAACATCAAGGCAGGCGCAGACTGGAAGGGCGATACGGTCGAAGCCTCGACGATCGAATACATGGGCGGCGTGCCGACGCGCCGCACCGAGCGCTTCCGTGCCTATGCATCGTATGACGAGGCGTTTCGCGACTATGCCCGCTTGATCACCGCCAACCCGCGCTATGCGCAGGTCAGTGGTCAGGCCGACGCTGCCGGTTTCGCGCGTGCGCTGAGCCGCGGTGGTTACGCGACCGACCCGATGTACGCCGACAAACTCACCCGCATCATCGGCGGCAATACGCTGCGCGCAGCGCTGTCTGCCGACACCCTCTAGGCGGATTCTCCGCCCTTTTAGCCCACCCCGTTGTGCCATGGCGCGTGCGTCTTCCGTGCCCGTGGTTTCCCTTGCCGCACCAGTCATTTCGGGGGCTGCGCGAAGCAGGCAAAGGAATTGCTTAGGAATGCCGTAAAGAGCATTACGAGGCAATCGTCATGGGCAACAGCGTACTCAACATCGGCATCTCGGGCATCAACGCCGCACAGGCGGGCCTGGTCACGACCGGTCATAACATCTCGAATGCCTCGACTGCCGGCTACAGCCGCCAGCAAATCGTCCAGGGCACAAACCTGCCGGTGTTCTCGGGGGCCGGTTACTTTGGCCAGGGCACGAATGTCCAGACGATCAAGCGCAGCTACAACACTTACCTGGAACAGCAGGTCCTGACGGCGAACTCGCGCTATCAGGAGATGAACACCTACTACGAGCAGGTCAAGCAGATCGACGACCTGTTCGGTGACCCGAGCGCCGGTCTGTCTCCGGCGATCCAGGACTTCTTCAAGGGCGTGCAGAGCGTCGCCGCCAACGCCACCAGCATCCCGGCGCGGCAATCGATGTTGTCTCAGTCCGAAGCGCTGGTTGCGCGCTTCCAGACGCTCAATACCCGCATTGAAGAACTGCGTGACCTCGTCGGTGGCGAGATCAACGGTACCGTTACCGAGATCAACAGCCTTGCCGGCCAGATCGGTGAGCTCAATCAGCGCATCATCTTTGCGTCGAATATCGGCGCCGGCCAGCCACCCAACGATCTGCTCGACGAACGCGCGCAACTGGTGTCACAGCTCAATGACCAGGTGCGGGTCACCACGATGCCGAACGAAGACGGTTCGATCAACGTATTCGTCGGCAACGGGCAGCCCTTGGTCGTGCGTTCTGACGTGGCGACGCTGACTGCGCAGCCCTCGCGCGCCGACCTCTCGCGCATCGTCGTCGCGATCCAGCTGCCGACCGGGGGCGGGCAGGAATTGCCGGATGCGGCATTTTCTGGCGGCAAACTTTCCGGTCTGCTCAACTTCCGCAGTGAATCGCTCGATACGGTGCAGAACGGACTGGGCCGCCTCGCGCTTGGCATCACCGAGACCTTCAACGCACAGCACCGGCTTGGCCAGGACCTTGATGGCGCACTAGGGGGTGACTACTTCCAGCCGCTGGCGGGTCGCACGATCTATCCGAACAGCCCGGCGAACGCCGGAACGGCGCAGATCGATGTGCCAATCACCAATGCTTCTGATCTGACGACCAGCGACTATTCGCTGACTTACTCCGCTGCGAATACCTTCCAGCTGGTGCGGCGTTCGGACTCGCAGGTATGGACCGCGTCGGGGGCAACGCCAGCGGCCGCACTGGCTGCGGTGCTGGCAGCAGCGCCATCGCAGGGTTTCTCGATGACGCTCAGCGGCGCACCGGCGGTGGGCGACAGCTTCACGATCCAGCCCACGCGTGCAGCGGCCGACCAATTCACCGTAGCGATCAAGGATCCGCGCCTGGTTGCAGCCGCCGCGCCGGTCCGCACGCTGGCAACCAATGCCAATACCGGCACTGCGAGCATCACGCAGGGCGTGGTGAGTGACGTCACCAACCTCGCACCACCCCCGGCGCTGACTCTGCCGCTGACCTTCAGCTACAACGCCGGCAACCTGTCGGGATTCCCGGCCGGGTTCCCGATCACGGTCACGCAGCCGAGTGGCAGCAGCACGACCTATCCGGCGGGGGGCCCGATTCCTTATTCGGATGGTGCGCAAATCGCCTTTGCCGGCGTGTCCTTCACCATTTCAGGCACGCCAAAAAACGGCGACACCTTCACGATGGAACGCAACCCCGGCGGTGTTTCGGACAACCGCAACGCGGTGTTGCTGGGGCAACTGCAGCAGGTGAAGACGCTGATCGGCAACTCGGCGAGCTATGAATCGGCCTATGCGCAGCTGGTTGGCGAAATCGGTTCGCGTACCCGTGAAGTACAGGTGACGGCCGAATCGCAGAAGGTGGTAGCGGAGCGCGCGAAGGACGCACAGCAATCGCTGGTGGGCGTGAACCTCGATGAGGAAGCTGCCAACCTGATTCGCTACCAACAGGCCTATCAGGCTGCTGGCAAGGTCATGCAGGTTGCGAGTACCTTGTTCAACGAGATTCTGGCGATTGGCCGTTAATGATTGACTGGAGCTGAGCCATGCGTGTTTCAACTGGAATGATCTTTGAGAATGGAACGACGCAGTTTCAGAACCGCGCCGGCGATCTGCTGAAACTCCAGCAGCAGGTCTCTACCGGGCGGCGTGTCGTTGCCCCGTCGGATGACCCGATTGCGGCCTCTTCGTCGCTGATTGTCCAGCAAGCCAAGAGCATGAATGCGCAGTGGGCGACCAACCGCGGTTCCGCCACCGACTCGCTGCAGATCGTGGAAAGCAAGCTATCCGGCGTCAGTGATCTGATCGTCTATCTCAAGGAGAAGGCGATTCAGGCGGGTAACGGTGCGCTGAGCCCGGTGGATCGCAAGTCGATCGCGGTGGATGTCAGGGCGCGGTTCGATGCGCTGGTCGGTCTCGCAAACAGTAACGATCCGCAGGGTGGCTACCTGTTTGCAGGCTTTCAGACTGACACCCAACCCTTCGTCGGCAACATCGCCAGCGGTGTGCAGTATCAGGGCGACCAAGGCTCGCGTTCGCTGCAGATCAGCGATTCGCGGGTGATCCCGGTCAGCAACTCTGGCAACGAAGTGTTCATGGACATCCCGAATCTCAACGGCGCCTTCCATACCTCGGCCGGGGCAACCAATACGGGTGCAGCCGTCATTGACGACGGTTCGGTAGTGGGCGCCTACAGTGGCAACCAGTACCGCATCGATTTCACCGGGCCCGGCAGCTACGACGTCTACGACGTGACGGCCGGCGGCGGCCCGATCAGCAGCGGCAGCTATGTCAGCGGCACCTCGATCGCCTTTGCAGGCATCCAGGTCTCGGTGTCGGGCACGCCTGCAGCGGGCGATACTTTCAGCATCGATCCCGGCGGCTATACCGACATCTTCAGCACGATCCAGACTTTTGTCGGCGCACTCGAGAACACCAGTGGCGCGGCGCTGAATACGCAGGTGAACCAGACGTTGGGCAAGCTCGACAAGGCGCTCGACAATGTGCTGCGGGTAACGGCTTCGGTGGGGTCGCGCGTCAATGAAGTGCAGGCGGCAGAGTCCGTTGGCTCGCAAGCCGATCTGCAGTACGCAACGACGATTTCGCGCCTGACCGATCTGGATTACGCGCAGGCGAGCTCCGATGTCACGCAGAAGACGGCCGCCTTGCAGGCCGCACAGCAGGCGTTCGTGAAGACGACAGGCCTGTCCCTGTTCAACTACATCGGGTGAGCGCCATGCGGACGCCGATGCTTGCGATGCTCGTCTGTGCGCTCGGCGCGTGTTCCGGCATCAAGGGTGACTACCCGAGCTCGCCGCTGATTCCCCATGCTGCGATCAATGTTGCGGATGGCCTCACGATCGCCTTGGAGGATATCGTTGCAGGTGCTGCGGTGATCGGTGTGGCCTACTACGTCGTCGACCCGCTGGCGCCGAACTGGACCTTGCGTGCCGTGCGGCTCGATGAGGACCGGTATCGAATCGCAATGCGCATGAAGCGCTTCCACATGGGTGGCGAGGGCGAGGCGATGCAGCTGTTCAAACGCCAGGCCGAGGACATGGCTCGCGCGCAGGGCTACAGCAGCTATACGATCGCCCGCTATGAAGAAGGGCAGGAATCGAACTGGATCTCGGAGCGGGTCGCCAGCGGTGACGTGATCCTGCGCCGCTGAGCGCTGCGCTTGCCTATTGGCCGGAGGCTACTTTCAGGAACATCCCTACGGTGTCGAACCCCCGCTCATAAAGCGATTGCAGTACGCCGGCAAGCATGGGAAGACATGCAGCCAGTGCCAGCACGCCCACGGTCAGCGTGATAGGGAAACCCAGCGCGAACAGGTTGAGTTGCGGTGCTGCGCGGGTCAGCACGCCGAGCGCGATATTGGTGATCAGCAGTGTGGTGACGGCCGGCAGCGCCAGCATCAACCCCGACACAAAAATGCTGCCGCCGCTGCGCACGATCACTTTGGCTGCATCGCCATGAAAGCCAGTACCCCCTGCAGGCAACCATTCGAAGCTGCGCACCACGGTTTCGATGACCAGCAGATGCCCGTTGAGTGCAAGGAAGATCAGCGAGGCGAGCAGGCCAAGGAACTGTGCGACAACCGTGGTCTGGCCCGCGGATTGTGGGTCGTAGAACATCGCGAACGACAGACCCATCTGCAGGCCGATCAGGTCGCCCGCAAGGTCGATGGCGACGAACACCAGCCTGATCGTGAAGCCGATCGCGAAGCCGATCATCATTTCGGTCGCGATTGCGCCGACCACGAGGAAAGACCCAGGTGCCACTGCCGGTGAGGGGGGCAGTACTGGCGCGATTGCTACTGTGATGGCGAGCCCGGTGATCAACCGAATGTGCCGCGGCATGCCAACGTTGTTGAAGATCGGCGCACTCGTCAACATCGCCAGGATGCGGAATGCCGGGTAGGCGTACATCGCCAGCCAGCCAGCCCAGTCCGCGCTGGTGAACGTGAACATGCGGCTGGCGCTACCCGATCAGGCCGGGGATTGAGGCATAGAGCCGGCGAATGTAGTCGGTGATCGTGGTGAGCATCCATGGGCCCGCAATCAGCAAGGTCACGAACATCGCCATCACCTTCGGCACGAAGGTCAAGGTCATCTCGTTGATCTGCGTTGCTGCCTGAAAGATTGACAGTACCAGACCGACGACGAGTGCACACAGCAGCGGCGGTGCCGAGACCATCAGCACGATTTCGATCGCGTCGCGCCCGAGCGCAATAACTGTGGTGGGTGTCATGTGTGGCCCCTAGGCGAAACTATTGACGAGCGTGGCGACGACCAGATTCCAGCCATCCACCAGTACGAACAGCATTAACTTGAACGGCAGCGAAACGATCACTGGCGACATCATCATCATGCCCATCGACATCAGCACCGATGCCACGACCATGTCGATGATCAGGAAGGGCAGGAAGATGATGAAACCGATCTGGAAAGCTGTTTTCAGTTCGCTGGTGACAAATGCCGGGATGATGACCCGCATCGGCAATTCCTCTGCCTTGTTCACCTTCGGCGTTTTCGCGAGCTGGGCGAACAGGGACAGGTCGGCCTCGCGCATCTGCTTGAGCATGAAGCCTTTCACCGGCACCGCCGCGCGTTGCAGCGCCACGTCGAACTCGATACGGCCCTCGGCGAGCGGCTTGTAGGCGTCTTCGTATACTCGGTCGGCGACCGGGCTCATGATGAAGAAGGTGAGGAACAGCGACAGCCCCATGATCACTTGGTTCGGCGGCGAGGTTTGGGTGCCGAGCGCGTGGCGAAGCAGCGAGAAGACGATGATGATCCGCGTGAAGCTCGTCATCATCAGAACAACCGCGGGGATGAAGACCAGCGAGGTCATCATCACCAGCGTTTGCACGGTGATCGAGTAAGTCTGGCCGCCACCGGGCCCCGGTGTGCTGCTGAATGCCGGCAGCGCCTGTGCGAGCGTCGGCAGCGCGATCACGGCGAGCGGCAGCGCGAGCAATGCACGACGCAGATCAGCCCTCATGGCGGCCCCCTTTCAGCAAGGCAGCAAGCGTGCGCTGGAAATCGCCCTCGATCGGCGGCGGCGCTGTCATGCGCGGCACTTCGTTGGCGTCGAGTGTCTGCAGGGCGGTGACGCGACCCGGTGCAACGCCCAGCACCAATACTTTCTCGCCGAGTTCGACCAGTACGACGCGCTCGCGCGGCCCGACTGCGGTGCCACCGATAATGCGCAGCGCGGCCTGGCCATTGCCACCACGCGCCTGCAGACGCTTTATCACATGAAGGAGGCCATACAGGCTGGCGAGCACCACCGCGAGCCCGAACAACATCGACAGCAGGCTGCCACCTGCGTCTGCAACGCTGGCAGAGGCAGAGGCCGGCGTCAGCAGGGCTGCGAGCGTTAGGTGTATGGAACGGGTTGAGGGTCTGGGCATCGCGGTATCACAGGTTAGATATGCGATGCCATTGTGCGGCCGGCAAGAATTGCCGGCCCGTGGATTAGCGTGGGAAAGCGGGCGCTATTCCGGCGCTTTCTCGATGGTGCCGCTGAGCGATGCGCTGTCGAGTGCTGCCGGTGCCATGAAGGCAGCCGGCGCCCGAGCGGGCCGCGCCGTTGTGCGCGTTTTAGAGCCCGCGAACCTTACGCATGCGCTCCGACGGCGTGATGATGTCGGTGAGGCGGATACCGAACTTGTCGTTCACAACCACCACCTCGCCTTGCGCGATCAGCGTGCCGTTGACCAGCACATCCATCGGCTCACCGGCCAGCGCGTCGAGCTCGACCACTGAGCCGTGCGCCAGCTGCAGCAGGTTGCGGATCGACAGTTTGGTGCGCCCGAGTTCGACGGTGATCTGGACCGGAATGTCCAGAATCATGTCGAAGTCGTTCATCGACGTGGGCTTCTCTCCCGCGCCGAACTCAGGGAACGCAGCACGCGCCGGTTCCGGCGGTGGTGGCTCGGCCATTGCGGCGTCCGCAACCGCCTGTTCCTGCATCGCTGCAGCCCAGTCGTCTTCACTGATTTGTTCTTCGTCAGCCATCATGGCCTCCCAGTTTGGCCGCGATCAGGTTGATCTCGCGGTCTTCCGGCGGCACCAGCCGTTCAATCCGCACGGCGTGATAGCCGTGGCTGATGCCGTGTTTGCCCTCAAAAGCCGGTACGCCATCCACATGGCCCTGCACCAGCTCCGGTATGTCGAGCGGAATGATGTCGCCCACCTTGAATTGCACGACGTCGCGCAGCGTGACGTTCGTCTTCGCCAGATCCACCGTGAGCTTGAGCTCGATGCTCTGGATCTGTTTGGTCATCAAACCCACCCAACGCTTGTCCTGCGTGAGGTGATCAGACTGCATCGTGCTGTAGAGCAGGTCGCGGATCGGCTCGACGGTAGAGTAGGGCAGGCACAGGTGCATGTCCGCCTGGGTGCCGCCGAACTCGAGCGCGAAGTTCATCGATACGACGATTTCGCTCGGCGTGGCGATGTTGGCGAACTGCGGGTTCATTTCGGAACGGACATATTCGAACTGAATGCCGAACACCGGCGCCCAGGCCTTTTCCATCTCGGTGAATACCACTTGCAGCAGGCCACGGATGATCCGCTGCTCGGTCGCAGTGAAGTCGCGCCCTTCAACCCGCGTGTGGAAGCGCCCGTCGCCACCGAACATGTTGTCGACCACCAGGAACACCAGGTTCGGGTCGAACACGACAAGGCCGGTGCCGCGTAGCGGCTTCACCATGATCAGGTTCAGGTTGGTCGGCACCACCAGGTTGCGCACGAACTCGCTGTACTTCTGCACCTTGATCGGCCCCACCGACACTTCGGTGTTGCGGTGCATGTAGTTGAACAAGCCGATGCGCAGGTTGCGCGCAAAGCGTTCATTGATGAGTTCCATCGTGGGCATGCGCCCACGAACGATGCGTTCCTGCGTCGCCAGGTTGTAGTTGCGTATGCCGCTGGTATCGGCATCGCCCTGGTCGACTTCATCGGTTTCACCGGTGACGCCACGCAGTAGCGCATCGACCTCTTCCTGCGAGAGAAAGTCTTGAGCCATGGTCGGGTCCCGGTCTGTCCTGTGCTGCCCTTACTGGACGATGAATGAAGTGAAGAGTACGGACACGATCGGCCCGCCCTCATCGTGGTCCGCGCCTTTTTTCTTCTTCTTCGGCGGTTCATAGCCGAGCGAGGTGTTCGCCTCGGTGCGGATCTCGGCCGCAAGCGCCTCACGCCCCTCGGGGTTTGCGATCTCGGAAGCCTTTTTGCCAGAAAGCAGCATCAGGATGCGGTGGCGGATCTCGGGCATCAGCAGCTTGATCTGATCGCCGGTGTGAGCGTCTGCAACGCGGAATGACAACACGACCTGAAGATACTGTTCACCGTTTTCCGGCTGCAGATTGACGACGAAGGGTTCCAGCGGCACAAAAACCGGTGGCGCTTTCGGATCAGCGTGCGCGGCGGGTTTTTCCTCGTCGGCCTGGGCGTCCTCGCCATCTGCGGCAGCTGCCTTCTTCTTCTTGCCAAGCACCAGGAATGCTCCGCCGCCGGCAAGCGCAACCCCCACCACCGCGGCGATGATGATGATCAGCATCTTCTTGCTTTTCTTCGGGGCGGCTTCGCCTTCTGCGGGTTTGGCGGGCTTGCTCGACATTACTCAAATCCTTCTCGATGGTTCGGTGAGGCCTGACAGTACCCGGTGTTGCCGGATTGAGGTACCGCTAGGGGTGATTATTCCCTCTGTCTACGGCGTTCAAAGCGCCGAACTGAGGCCTTCCCGACCGGTAATTCAGGCAAAGGTGTCGACCATGCCGAGTCCGCTCCGCGTCCACGCCGGTCGACTCTGCGCCGCCATGTCCGGCGCCTCATCGGCGAGTTGTTGCCGGCCGCCGCGTTGGCTGCCCCCCCAATTGCGCTGCTCCTGCGGAGAATCGTTGGCACCGTTTGCGCTGACGTTCACCTGGCTGAGGTTGAGGCCGGCATCGGTCATCAGTTCGCGCAAACGCGGAAGCGACTGTTCGATGGCCTCGCGTGCAGCGGGGGTCGCGGTCACGAAATGCGCCGTGGTCTGGTCGCCGTTCACGTTCAACGTGATTTCCACGCGGCCAAGATGCGGCGGTGTCAGGATCAATTCGGCACGGCCAAGCTCCTTGCCTGCCATCCAGACCATGCGGTTGCCCACGTCATCTGCCCAACCGCTCTGAGATACGGGTGTGCGCACAGGGAATTGAGGCGCCTCTGCGCGCGCAGCCTCGCTGCTGCGTTGCGCAAGCGCCTCCGACCAGGGCGAAACAGCCGGCTGCGCCGCAGTGTTCGTCTGAAGCGCGGCGTCTGTGATGATCGCCTTGGTTTGAGCAGCTTTGCCCGTCGTTTCGACGACTGCGGCGGTCACCGGTTGCTTGGCTGTATCGCCAAGCGCTGTGACAGCGGGGTTGGCCTTGTCGTCGTTCGACGTGGTCGTCGTGCGGTTGGCTGTCTGCGCGAGCAGCGCGTTGGCGGCCGCCTTGTCCGCCCCGTCGCTGTCCGCGTCCGCTCCTGCCTTGCCGTCACCGGCCTGTGCGGCAGGAACTGCCGTCGCCGGCAGCGCCTTGCCGTCGAGCGGCAATGTCTCGCCGGTTGCCGGTGGATATGGCGTGTCGGCTTGGGCGGCCGATTCGCCAGGCTTGCGCCCCTCCACTGCGACTAAGTTGCTGGCATTTAGCGCTGCAACTAGCCCTCTATCGTCAACCTTCGATAGTTGATCATCAAATGATTTGGGTTGATCTGCCATGGGCGCGCCGAGGGACTCCAGCAGGGCCGCGGCAATCTGCGCCAGCCGTGCCGGATCGTCTACCGCAGCGGCGTCTTCGCTTGCTGTACGCTCACTGCCTTTGCTGTCGTCGGCCTGTTGTGTCTTGGCCTTGGCGCCATCCAGGGCGTTGGCAAAGTTTGCCTGCTTGCCGTTGTCGGCGCCGGAATCGGCCGCATTGGTGGCCTGGCTTGCCTGCACGGGCGAGTTGCTGACCGGGGCGGGCATCGGGCTTGGGGTCACGTTGATTGCTGGCATCTTCTGCTCCTCGGGGCGGTGGCGCCCGACTGGGTCTGCCATCGTTCAGCAAGGCGCGTGCCAGCGGATCAGGGCGTACCGGAGGGGTCTGTCGGGGTGCTTCCCGCCGCGGTGTCGCCTGCGTCGTCCTGCGTCGCTTCCTGCTTGGAGCGGAACAGCTTCGCGGAGTGTTCGTCTGTGACGCGCTGCTCCGCACGCCATTCCTTACGCTGTTCGACCGCCTGTTGCCGGGTCGCGAGGGTGTCGAAGGCCTTCTTGCGATTGCGCTCGTCCACCCAGGCTTGCTTGCCGGCCACCACCTGCTCACGCGCGCGGGCGACGATCTGTTCCTGTTCAAACACCGCTTCGTCGAGCTTCGCGATGAAGGTCGAGTAGTTGCGCCATGCTTCAGGCGATATCCCGGTCTGCGCAGCAGCGCGGAAGCGGTTGTGGTACTCCTCGCGATACTGAACGAGGATTTCGAGTTTCTGCTCATGCGCCTGGCCGCTCGCGAGCAGCGCGCCAAGGCGCTTGGCCGCATCGTCCATGCGGTTCTGGGCGAGCTCGATCAGGGTTTGCAGTGCGTTGGACATGCGCGGGGTGCGGCGAATCCGGCGGGGTGCCGACTCTCAATATATACGCTGGCGATGCCAAGCGCGCAAAGGCCTGCGTGGTCTTGACGTGACTCAGTGATCACGAGCGGGCGCTCAGGTTTCGACACCGAAAAGCGTGTGCAGCGCTCCGAGGCTTTGTTCGTAGCCGGCGCGTTCGTGGATGCCTTGCTGGAGAAAGGCCTCCAGCTGTGGGTAGGCGCGCACGGCTTCGTCCAGCAGCACGTCCGATCCGGCCTGATAGGCGCCGACCGCGATCAGGTCGCGCGAGCGCTGGTAGCGCGAGAACAACTGCTTGAAGCGTCGCACCAGCTCGAAATGTGAGGGCTTGATCAGGTTGTGCATCGCGCGCGAGATGGATTGCTCCATGTCGATTGCGGGGTAGTGGCCCTGATCGGCCAGCGCGCGTGAGAGCACGATGTGGCCGTCGAGAATGGCGCGCGCCGAATCGGCGATCGGATCCTGCTGGTCGTCGCCTTCCGCCAGCACGGTGTAGAACGCGGTGATCGAACCGCCGCCCTCCGGCCCGTTGCCGGCTCGCTCCACCAGCGCGGGCAGGCGTGCGAAGACCGATGGTGGGTAGCCACGCGTGACCGGCGGTTCGCCGATCGCCAGTGCGATCTCGCGTTGCGCCATCGCGTAGCGGGTCAGAGAATCCATGATCAGCAGCACCTGCTTGCCCTGGTCGCGGAAGTGTTCGGCCACCGTCGTCGCGTAGGCTGCACCCTGCAGCCGCATCAGCGGGCTGGTGTCGGCCGGTGCGGCGACGACAACCGAGCGCGCACGCCCCTCGGGCCCCAGGTTCTGCTCGATGAATTCCTTCACCTCACGGCCCCGTTCGCCGATCAGCCCGACGACGATCACCTCAGCCTCGGTGTAGCGCGCCATCATGCCGATCAGCACCGATTTACCGACACCGGAACCGGCGAACAAGCCCATTCGCTGGCCACGCCCGATCGTCAGCAGCGCGTTGATCGTGCGGATGCCGACGTCCAGGCTGGCGGCGATTGGCGCGCGCAGCAGCGGGTTGACCGGCCGGCTCTGCAACGAACGGGTGTGTTTCACCTCGAGCGGGCCAAGGCCGTCGAGCGGCCGTCCAGCGCCGTCCACGACGCGACCGAGCAATTCGTTGCCAACGGGCAGGTGTTTGGCGCGGTCCGAGGCGCGGCGCCGCGGTTCGACGCGTTCGGCGGTGCTGAGTTTGGGCTGCGCCGGATCGTTCGGCACCACCTGTGCACCGGGCGCGAGGCCGAACACATCGTCGGTCGGCATCATGTAGAGCTTGTCGCCGGTGAAGCCGACCACTTCCGCTTCGACCGAGCCCCCGCCTGGGATCAGGATGCGGCAGCCGGAACCGAGCGGCAGCTTGAGCCCCGATGCTTCCATCACCAGGCCGTTGATGCGCGTGAGGCGGCCTGCGACCTGATAGGGTGAGGCGACCGACGCCATCTTGCGGCAGTCTTCCAGGTAATCGCGCCAGGAATCCGCGAGGCGGGGCATCAATCGTCCTCCCACGGGTGCTCGCGCGAAAGGTTCTCCACCACACGCCGCCAGCGCGTTGAAACGGTGGCGTCGAGCAGTGTACCGCCCACTTCGATACGGCAGCCACCGCGCTCGACCGAATCATCCTCGACGATGCGGTGGCCGGCGTGCGCATGCTGCTCGCCCAGGTATTGCCGTACTAGCGCATCGTCCGCCGAATTCACATGCAGCACTGCGTGCTGCTGTGGCAACTGCGCGAGCGCCTCGCGAATCACGACCAGCAGACTTTCCGGCCGCAGCTTGATTTGCTCCCGCACGACGAGGCGCGCCACCTCAAGCGACAGCGCAAGGATCTCGGCGCCGATTGCTTCATCGAGGTGGTCGAGGGTGTCCTTGAACTGGCCGAGCAACTGGTGCAGCTCAGCCGCTTCCAGGCGCCCGCGCGCGCTGCCTTCCTCGTAGCCGATGTCGTAGCCCGCCTTGTAGGCTTCCTGGTGGATCTGCTCCACTTCATCAGCGGTCGGCAGATGCACGCCGGGCGCGATCTCGATCGGCCCGTTGGCGAGCTCGGGCTCCGGCTCGAAACTCGGTGCGACCTCGGGCTCTGGCGGCGGTGGCGCAAGCTCGACCGCGACCTCGGGCTCTTCCAGCACCGGCGGCGCTGCAAAATCCTCGAACTGCACGCGGCGGTAGGCGCCGGTTGCCTGGTTGGCTCGGATGACGAGTTCGTTTGCCATGCTTGGTCTACTCCGGCCTTAAACGAAGTCGTCGCCGCCCTTGCCGCCGATGACGATCTGGCCTTCCTCGGCGAGGCGTCGGGCGATCTTGAGGATCTCCTTCTGCGAGGACTCCACTTCGGATAGCCGCACCGGGCCCTTCGATTCCAGATCCTCGCGCAGCATTTCCGCCGCGCGCTGTGACATGTTCTTGAACACCTTCTCGCGCATCTCCGGGTTGGCGCCCTTGAGTGCGATGACCAGTTGGTCGGACTGCACTTCGCGCAGGATCGTCTGGATGCCGCGGTCGTCGACGTCCATCAGGTTGTCGAATACGAACATCTCGTCGAGGATGCGCTGCGCCAGATCCGGGTCGTACTCGCGCACATTGTCGAGGATCGCGGTTTCCGCCGCACTGCCAACAAAGTTGAGGATGTCCGCTGCGTGGCGCACGCCGCCGATCGAGGTCTTCTTCAACTGCGTCGAGCCGGACAGCACACGCGTCAGCGCTTCGTTCAGCTCCTTCAGCGCAGTCGGCTGTACGCCGTCCAGCGTGGCGATGCGCAACAGCACGTCATTGCGCTGGCGTTCGGTGAAGTGCTTGAGGATTTCGCCGGCGTGGTCGAATTCCAGGTGCACCAGAATCGTTGAGATGATCTGCGGGTGTTCGTTCTTGATCAGGTCAGCGGCCGTCGCGGCATCCATCCACTTGAGCGATTCGATGCCCGCCGTGTCCGAGCCCTGCAATACGCGTGAGAGCAGGTTGGCCGCGCGCTCGTCGCCGAGCGCCTTGGTCAGCATGATGCGGATCTTCTCGTCGTCGGCCTGCACCGGCGAGCTCTTCGCGGCGTAGATCGCAACCTCGTTGATCAGCGCTTCGATCACCTCGCGGCCCTGAGGCGTGAGGCGCGTCATCGCAAGACCCAGCTTTTGGACCTCGCGCGGCGACATGTGCTTGAGGATGTCTGCCGCCTCGTCGGGGCCGAGCGTGAGCAGCAGCAGCGCGGCTTTGTTGATTCCTTCGTCAGCGTCGCTCATTCGGCTGGCTCCCCATCCATTCCTTCATCAGCGTGGCGATCACCTTCGGATTCTTCACCGCGATCTCGCGCACCTTCGCGATCTTGCGGTCGAAGCTCATGCGCGCAATCTCTTCCATCCGCACTTCGGGCGGCAGCAACTGGTCGTCCGGCACTTCGCCTTGCTCGTTGAGCGTGACCACGTAGCCTTCCTCCTCTTCTTCGCCGCCTTCTTCGCCACCTTCGGCGCCTTCGGCCACCACCGGCGGCGGCGCAACGGTGCGGACCAGCGGGCGCAGCACGCGCAGCCACAGGAAGGCGGCGACCAAGCCGAGCAGTAGCCAGCGTGCCAGATCCAGCGCCATCGCGCGCAGTTCCGGATCTTTCCACCACGGCAGCTCGTCGCCCTTGCGCAGCGATTCAGTGAAGGGCGCATTCGCCACATTGACCGTGTCGCCCCGGGTTTCGTTGTAACCGACTGCCTCACGCACCAGGTCATTGACCTGTTTCATCTGCGCTTCTGACAGCGGCACTGTGCGAACGTTGCCCTTTGCGTCGCGCTCGCTACGGTGGTTTACCACCACGGCGACAGACAAGCGGCGAACCTGGCCCAGCGCACGCTTGGTGTGCTGCACCGTTTTGTCGAGCTCGTAATTGGTCGTCGAATTCTTGCTCGTCGAGAGTGGTTGCGCCTGATTGGCCGCACCCGGGGTGCCGGGGGCGGCAGGCGTTGTGATCGGCGCCGTGGCGGGCACCGGCGGCTGATTGCTCAGCGCACCCGGCACGCCAGCCGGTGCAGGCTGCATCGTGGTGTTGTCGGAGAGCTGCTGGCTGCGGATCGCCTGGTTGGGCGAGGGGTTCGGCTTGTAGCTCTCGGCCGTCTGCTCCTGTTGATCGAAGTCCACATCGGCCGTGACCTGGGCGCGCAGGTTCGCCTGGCCGACGATCGGCTCCAGGATGCTCTCGATGCGGCGCACGAAGCGGTCTTCCAGTTCGCGCACATATTTGATCTGCGTGGCGTCCAGCCCGCTCGGATCAGCCTTGGTCGTCAGCAGGTTGCCGTTCTGGTCGATCACGCTGACGGCCGAGGCGGTCAGCTGCGGCACCGAAGCGGAAATGAGGTTCACGATGCCGGCGATCTGGCCGTTGTCCAGCGCGCGGCCCGCATGCAGCGTCAGCACGACCGAGGCGGAAGGCTTCTGCTCGTCGCGCAGAAAGGCGGTCTGCTTCGGGATTGCCAGATGCACGCGGGCGTTCTGCACCGCGTTGATCGAACCTATCGTGCGGCCGAGTTCGCCTTCCAGTGCGCGCTGATAGTTAACCTGTTCAAGAAACTGCGAAATGCCGATGCGGTTGCCTTCCATCAGCTCGAAGCCGACCGAGCCGCCCTTGGGCAAGCCCTGGCTCGCCATGCGCAAGCGCAGTTCCGCCGCCTGCTGGGCCGGCACCAGGATCGCCGAACCGTTGTCGGTGACCTTGAAGGGCACGTTCTGCGCCTGCAAGGCGGTGATGATCGCGCCGCCATCCTTCTCGGCCAAGCCGGAGAACAACACCGCGTAGTTCGGTTGCTTGCTCCACAGCCACACGCCGGTGAGCAGCGCAATCGAAACGGCAATCGCCGCGGCGCCAGCAATCTTCTGGCGCGCGGTGAGGCGATTGAAGTTGTCGCGGATCAGCTCAAGCGGCGACGTGGGCGGCGCGGGCTGGTCGGCAGTCAGTTCGGCTTCGGCCATGGTGTTGACCTCTTCTTGGGCGCAAAGGCCCTTTTCTGGATGGGTGCATTGTCTTGCCGCCGTCGCAAGTGCAAAGTCCGTTTAAGCGGCAGTTTTTGCCGCCTATTCGCCGCTTGTTGCCGGTCGCCTGCCGCTAATCTGCGAGCAGGGCCGGGAAAAGGGCCCGAAACGCCGATCCACACCATGCAAGAGACGATCCAGCCACCCCTCGACGCCGCGCAGCTTGCCGAAGCCTTCCGCCAGTTTTCGGAGGCTTCCGCACAGCTCACGCAGGCGTACTCCGGCCTTGAACGTCAGGTCGAACGCCTGAATGAACGACTGACCGGGCTGCTCGCCGCCTTGCCCGCGGGCGTGGTATTGCTCGATGCACAGGGGCGGGTTGAGCAGGTGAACGCCGCCGGCCGCGCCATGCTCAACGATGGCCTGGTCGGCCAGGCGTGGCCCACGGTGTGCGAGACACTGCTTACGCCGACTGAAACCCCGGCCGAGTTCGAAAGCGGCGCGGCCGATTCACCACGCCGCCTCGCCTTGTCGCAGACTGCGGAGGATTCGGCTGGCGGCCGCATCGTGCTGCTGCATGATGTAACCGAGGCCTGGCTGATGCGCCGCAATGTGGCGCGAAACGAACGTCTGGCGGCAATGGGTGAAATGGTCGCGGGCCTCGCGCACCAGCTTCGCACGCCGCTTGCGGCGGCCTTGCTGTACGCCGGCAATCTTGCCGAGCCGACCTTGGCTCCGGCGGATCGCGCGCGTTGCGCCGAACGCACGCTGGATCGCCTGCGTCATCTCGAACGCCTGATTCGCGACATGCTCAGCTTCGCGCGCGGCGAAGCGCTCGGCACCGAGGATTTCGACGTCTGCGAGTTGGTCGCGGAACTTGAACATACGATCGAACCGGTTGCAGCCCGCCGCGCGGTGCGCTTCACAAGCCGTTGTGTCTGCCCAGGCGTGCGCTTCGCGGGCCACCGCAAGGACATCGCGGGCGCGCTGACCAATCTGCTGGAAAACGCCTTGCAGGCGGTCGGCGAGGGCGGCGAAATCAGCCTGCATGCCTCGAACGCCGACGGCCGCGTTCGCTTTGCGGTGAGTGATAACGGCCGCGGTATCGACGCCACACTGCAGGCCCGCCTGTTTGAACCCTTCTTTACCACCCGCGCTGATGGCACCGGCCTGGGCTTGGCTATCGCCCGCGGTGTCGCACGCGCACACGGTGGCGACATCACATTACGATCGAATCCGGGGGAGGGCAGCACCTTCGTGCTGGATCTACCGTTGCCGGTTCGGGAGGACGCAGCATGATCGAAACCCTGCACATTCTGGTTGTCGAGGATGATCCGGACATCCGCGATGCCGTCGCGTTCACGCTGGAAACCGCCGGCCACGCCGTGACGGCCGTGGGCGACGGGCCTGCGGCGCTGGAGGTGCTGGGCAAGCAGGCCTTCAATTTAGTCGTCAGCGATCTGCGCATGCAGCCGATGGATGGCCTGCAGTTGCTGGACGCCATCCGCGCCGGCCACCCGCAATTGCCGGTCATGCTGATGACGGCCTACGGCGATGTCGGCACCGCCGTGGCCGCAATGCGCGCTGGCGCCTGCGACTTCCTGCTCAAGCCTTTCGAGCCTGCCGTGTTGCTCGATCAAGTACGCCGCTACGCGACCGCCACGCCGGACGAATCCGAGATGGTCGCAGAAGACCCGCGCACCCGCGACGTGCTGGCACTTGCCGCACGGGTCGCCGAGACGGATGCGACCGTGCTGCTGACGGGCGAGTCTGGCACCGGTAAGGAAGTCTTTGCCCGCTACATCCATCGCCATTCGCGCCGCGCGAACGGCCCGTTCATTGCGATCAACTGCGCGGCGATCCCGGAAACGCTGCTCGAAGCCACGCTGTTCGGCTACGAGAAGGGCGCCTTCACCGGCGCGCAAACATCGCAGGCGGGCAAATTCGAGCAGGCCGATGGCGGCACGCTGCTGCTCGACGAGATTTCGGAAATGCCCTTGCCGCTGCAAGCCAAGCTGCTCCGCGTGCTGCAGGAACGTGAGGTCGAGCGCGTCGGCGGCAAAAAGCCGGTGTCACTTGATATCCGCGTGCTGGCCACCAGCAACCGCGACATGCTGCGCGAAGTCCAGGGCGGCCGCTTCCGCGAAGACCTCTATTACCGCCTCAACGTGTTCCCGATTGCAATCCCGAGCTTGCGCGAACGCCCGCGCGACATCGCCGCACTGGCCAACCACTTCCTGCACCGCCACGGCGAGCGCATCGGCAAACTCGCACGCCTGTCACCGGAAGCGGCGGTAATTCTTGCCGCCTGGCACTGGCCCGGCAACGTCCGTGAGCTGGAAAACACGCTGCAGCGCGCCGCGATTCTCGCCCGTGGCGAGCTTGTCGAAGCGGCCGACATGCGCTTGTGTCTGCCGCAAGCCGGTGTCGCCACGGCGCCGGAAGTCGCCGCACCACTCACCGCGAGCGCCCCGGAACTGGACGAAAAGCCAAGCAACATGAGGGATCTGGAGAAACAACACATCCTCGACACCTTGAAATCGGTCGGTGGCTCGCGCAAACTCGCCGTCGAAAAGCTCGGCATCTCCGAGCGCACCCTGCGCTACAAGCTCCAGCAATACCGGGCGGAAGGGGCGGACATCTGAATCTGGCATGTAGCTTGCTGGATCAGGTGACGGAAAGGAACAGCCATGGATACGCGCGGCATTGAACAGATGATTGGCCAGATGCGCGCCACTGCAGAAGCAGCGGCGGGCAAACCTGCGTCCGTCGAGGGCGGCGAAGGTGTCGATTTCTCGCAAGTGCTGCAGGGCGCGCTTCAGCAGGTCAGCCAAGCCCAGAACGATGCCAAAGCGATGTCCGAACAGTTCTCAGCCGGAGATCCAAACGTCAATCTGCAGGACGTGATGGTCAACCTGCAGAAGGCCAACCTCTCGTTCCAGCAAATGGTCCAGGTCCGCAACCGCCTGGTTACGGCTTACCAGGACATCATGAACATGCAGGTGTGATTAAACTGATCCGCACCACACAAAAAAACGACGCCGATTGGCGTCGTTTTTGTTTTGCGAAGGGCTCCGGTCGGTGCCGTCCTCAGCCTTACAGATCCTTGATGATCTGGGCGCGCTTCGCCTGGAACTCCGCTTCCGTGATCAGCCCCTGATCGCGTAGGCGCTGCAGTGCCTTAAGCCGGCTTTCCTGCTTCGTGTAGAACGTGTCCGCACTCGGTGCCGCGGCCGCCGGGGCTGCTGCCGCGGTCGCCCCGGTCGCGGCCGGTGCTGTGTCCGGCTGAAGCGTAAGTGCGATCCAGTCGTTACGGACCAAGGTGGCCTGACCTTCCGTTACGCCCGTCAAGTTCACATTCTTGGCAGGGGTGCTGCGTGAGCCGAAGTCGAACTTCGGGTCTTGGCGAGAGCCACTTTGTTTGTCGGCCACAAAATCGGCGTGGTGCATGCCGAGCAGGATGTTCAGCTTCCCATCGGCAAAGAAGATTCGGCCGCAGTTGCCGACGACAGGCGCGACGAGTCCGGTCCACAAGTGCTGACCCGTGCTGACAAACACGAGCTCTTGATCGGGCGTTGCATTCTTCAGGCCGGCCACGATCGCTTGCGACAGCCGTTCCACTTCGCTTTCCGAGAACAGCGGCTTCACGTCCTTGAACGGTATGCCCTGAACCGAAGCGAGCGCTGCGGCGACCTGTTTGACGTTTAGCTGTACCGGGTGGGCGTTAGGTTTTGAGCCGTCTCCGCGGGTCGCAAGGCGAATGAAATCCCATTCGCCCCAAGTCATTTTCTTCTCAGGGCTCTTGGCCCACTCGTTGAGCCGCTTTTCATCGCTCGGGCCGAACAAAGACTGGTCAAACCAGCCAGCCTGAACTGTCGGGGTTACAAGAGTGGCGGTCATCGCCAGTGCAAGTGTCGCCAAGAAGCGCGACTTCATGCGCTTGTGTTGCATCGTGTGAAACTCCTCCAGTTCAGGCTTCAGGCAGCCCTTCGCACCATGCGAAGGGCTGCGCTGGGGTCAGCGGTCGAGCGACAGGCGCGAACGCGCGGTGCCGATCAGGCGCTGGGTCGAAGCGTCGTAGTCTAGCTCACCGCCGCCGCCCTTGAGCGCGCGCTCGATGCCGCTGGCGAGCTGTTTGCCGAGTTCCACACCCCACTGGTCGTAGGAGTTGATACCCCAAACGGCACCCTGTACGAACACCTTGTGCTCGTACAGCGCAATCAACGCGCCAAGATGCGCCGGGTCCAGCTTGTCCAGCAGCATCATGTTGCTCGGGCGGTTACCGTCGAAGGTGCGGTGCTTGACCAGCATGTCAGCGCGTTCGCCGGTGACGCCGGCCTTATCGAGCTCTGCACGCACTTCGTCCGGGGTCTTGCCACGCATCAGCGCTGCGGCTTGCGCAAAGCAGCTCGCGATCAACACCGCGTGATGCTTCGGGTCCATGTCGCTCTGCTCCAGCGCAAGGATGAAATCGAGCGGGATCAGGTGCGTGCCCTGGTGCAGCAGCTGGAAGTAGGCGTGTTGGCCGTTGATGCCTGGCTCGCCCCAGATGATGGGGCCGGTTGCGTAGTCAACCTTGTCGCCTTCGCTGCGCACACCCTTGCCGTTCGACTCCATGTCGAGCTGCTGCAGGTAGGCGGGCAGGCGATGCAGGTTCTGGTTGTACGGCGCGATCACGACAGAGGGCGAGCCGAGGAAGTTTGCGTACCAGACGCCGATCAGGCCGAGCAGCATCGGCAGATTCTTCTCGGCAGGTGCAGTGCGGAAATGCTCATCCATCGCATGGGCGCCGCCCAGCAATGCCTTGAAGTTGTCCGGACCGATCGACAGCACGATAGGCAGGCCGATTGCGGACCACAGCGAGTACCGGCCGCCGACCCAGTCCCAGAAACCGAACATGTTGTCGGTCGAGATCCCGAATTTGCTCACCGCAGCACCGTTGGTCGACACTGCGACGAAGTGCTTGGCGATATCCGCTTCGGACGCGCCCGACGCCAGGAACCAGTCGCGTGCCGTGTGTGCGTTGGTCAGCGTCTCGATCGTGGTAAACGTCTTGGACGCGATGATGAACAGCGTCGTGGCCGGATTTAGCTTGCGCAGCGTCTGAGCGATCTGCGCGCCATCGACGTTCGACACGAAGTGCATCTTGATGCTGTCGTGCGCATAGGGCTTCAGCGCTTCGCAGACCATCAGCGGGCCGAGGTCGGAACCGCCGATGCCGATGTTGACGACGTCGGTAATCGATTCTCCGGAGCGACCTTTCCACGCGCCGCTGCGGACGGTGTCAGCGAACGCAAACATCCGCTCGAGCACTTCGTTCACGCCCGGCATCACGTTCTCACCATCGACCGTGATCGGGGTGTTGCTGCGATTGCGCAGCGCGACGTGAAGCACCGCGCGGTTTTCGGTGCTGTTGATCTTCTCTCCACGGAACATGGCATCGCGGCGGGCTTGCACGCCGGTTTCGTCGGCAAGCTGACGCAGCAGCGCCAGCGTTTCGTCGCTGACACGATTCTTGGAGTAGTCGAGCTGAATCCCGCACGCGTCGGCAACATAACGCTGGGCGCGTGCCGGATCTTCCGAGAACACTTCACGCAGATGCAGTTTCTTCCACTGTTCAGCGTGTTGCGCGAGCGCTTTCCACGCGCCGGTCGAAGAGGGATTCATGGACAACTCCTTATTGATTAGGGGGAGATTGCTGCTGGGCCGGTACTGCGACCGCCCACAAAAATGATACGGCGCGTCGACCAGGGCCGACGCGCCGTCCTGGCTGAGCAGATCAGTGCTGAGCCAGCGCGCGCTCAAGCGCTACCGCGGCGCCGGTAAAGGCAGGGTAGGCGGAGTGGATGACAAATACGGGCACGGTTTCCAGATAAGGCCGGAATCGTCCTTTGTCTTCGAACCGGCTGCGGAACGGCGAACGGTCGAAGAAGTCACCCAGTCGCGGAATGATACCGCCACCGATGAACACGCCTCCCTTGGCACCCAGCGTCAGCGCAAGATTGCCCGCAATTGTGCCCAACATGCCGCAGAACATGTTGACCGAATCCAAAGCGAGTGCATTGGAGCCGTCCAGGGCGCCGTTGGTGATCGCAGGTGCGTCCAGCCTTGGCGAGGGGAGGCCGCGAACGGCAGCGAGCGATTCGTGCAGCGTGACCAAGCCCGGGCCAGAGATCAGACGCTCGGCGGAAACGTGCGGGAAAGTCTCGCGCGCCTTGGCGATCACAGCGGTTTCCTCCGCATTTGTGCCCACCATCGTTACATGCCCGCCTTCACCCTCAAGCGGCAGGTAGCCTTCGGCGGATGGCACCAAACCGGATACGCCCAGGCCGGTACCCGGGCCCAGCACGGCAATGGCGCGGTTCTCTTCGCGCTTGCCGCCGCCAACCTGATGCAACTCGTTGTCGGGCAAGAAGGGCAGGGACAGCGCGAGCGCTGTGAAATCGTTGATGAAGACAAGTCGGGTGAAACCGAGTTGCTGGCGCACGGCGTCGATCGAGAATGCCCAAGTGTGGTTGGTCATCTTGATCCGATCGCCGTCGATCGGGTTTGCAATACCGATCGCACCTGAGGTCGGGCGGTCTCCGCCGACCTCTGCGAGATAGGCCTCGATTGCCTCCGCCGGGCCAGCGTAGTTCGCGCCGGGCAGGGTGCGAATGTCCTCAATCGGCCCGCCCTCAGAGCGGATCAGCGCAAAGCGAGCGTTTGTGCCACCAATGTCGCCGAGGAGGCGAGGATAGGTGCTAGCGGCACCAGAAGACATGACAGGGGACCCTTTCCTGGTTAAGTGCGAATCGAATTGGCAGCCGTTCCACGTCGTGGCCGGCGAGCGCGTCGCCGAGCAGTGACCATTTGGCGGCACCGGTAATGTGGACTGCAATGTTGTGGGCGCGGAGGAGACGCGGCGCTGTAAGCGTGATACGCCACCGCGGCGCCTTGCTGGTGTTTTCGGTTGCAAGGCAGGCGTCACCGGAGGCATCGAATAAGCCTGCGGCGATCTGCGGTGAGCCGGGGAACAGCGACGCGGTGTGGCCGTCTTCGCCCATTCCGAGAATGACAACGTCGAACGGGCAGTCCAGTGCGGCTAACGCCCTGCTGGCGAGTCGCGCACCGACAGATGGAGTGTCCGCCTCGAACTTGAGCGGGATGAAGCGTGCCACGCTGGCCTTGTCGGCAAGGAGGTGCTTACGCACGAGAAGTTCGTTGCTGTCGGCATGGTCCGTTGCAACCCAGCGCTCGTCTGCAAGCGTGACGGTGACCTTGTTCCAGTCGAGATCAAGAGTCCGGAGTTGCTCAAAGAATCCGAGCGGCGTCTTGCCGCCGGACACAACCATGCTCGCGTGGCCGCGTTGGGAGATCCCATCACACAGGCGTGCGCCAACCCAGTGTGCGAGCGTGGCGTCAAGAGCGCTTGCTGATTGATAGGCGTGGACTTGTAGCGCCATCAGATCTCCTCGTGCCAGGCATGGCCGTTACGTCCAAGCAAGGCGCTTGAAGCCGCCGGGCCCCATGTTCCAGCTGTGTAGGACTTGGGTTTTTCGCCGCTCTCGGCCCATGCATTGATGATCGGCTCCACCCAACGCCAAGCGGCCTCCTGTTCGTCGCGTCGTACAAACAGGGTTAGGTTGCCCAACATTGCATCCATAAGTAGGCGCTCATAGGCCTCAAGTTGACGCGTCTTGAACGTTTCCGAGAAGTCCATGTCCAGCGCGACCTCACCCAGCCGCATGGTGTTGCCGGGTTGTTTGGCCAGCAGATGCAGATGCACTGTTTCGTCGGGCTGCATCTGGATAACCAGGCGATTTACCGGTCGGCCGACATAGCAGGTGTCGAAAATGCAGTGAGGGATCGGCTTGAAATTGATGACGATCTCGGCAAGCTTCTCCTGCATTCGCTTGCCGGTCCTGAGGTAGAAGGGCACGCCCGCCCAACGCCAAGATCCGATTTCAGCCTTGATTGCGACGAAGGTCTCTGTGCTGCTGTCTGCAGCGATGCCCGACTCTTCGAGATAGCCCTTCACCGGTTGACCGCTCACCGCTCCCGCGCGGTATTGCCCTCGCACGGTGTTATTGGCCACCGCCGCGCCGGTAATGGGCTTCAGCGCACGGAGCACCTTGAGCTTTTCGTCACGTACTGCGTCCGGCTCAAGTGAGGCCGGTGGCTCCATGGCGGTGATGCAGAGCAACTGCAGCAGATGGTTCTGCACCATGTCACGCATTGCGCCGGTCTTCTCGTAGAACTCGCCACGCGATTCCACGCCCAGCTGCTCGGCCACTGTGATCTGCACGTCGCGCACCCACTGGCCGCGCCATAGCGGCTCCAGCAATACGTTTCCGAAGCGCAGCGCAAGCAGGTTCTGAACCGGTTCCTTGCCCAAGTAATGGTCAATGCGAAAGATCTGCTTCTCACCGAAGTACTGGCCCACCTCGTCGTTGATGGCCTTGTTGGAGGCCAGATCCGTTCCGAGTGGCTTTTCGAGGATGACGCGGCTTTCAGGCGTGATCAGGCCTGCATCGGCAAGGTTGCGACAGGTGGGGGTGAAAAGCTGAGGTGCGGTGGATAGATAGTAGACGCACGGCCGAGCCGACTTCCCGATCAGCTCGGCCAGTCCCTTGAACGAATCCGGTTGGGTGGCGTCGGCCGAACGATAGTCGATGCGCTCCGCAAATGTCTGCCAGGTTGCCTCATCGTAAGCGCTGCCGAGAAATGCGCTGGCCTGCGAATGCATGCGCTCACGGAATCCGTCGCGTGTTAACGCACTGCGAGCAACACCGATGATGCGGACGTCCGGCGACAGCACTCCATCTTGATGGAGGTGATAGAGCGCGGGGACGAGTTTCCGCATCACCAGATCCCCGGTCGCGCCGAAGAGCACTACGTCAAGCGCTGGAATCTGAGACATGTGTTCGGTCCTTTTGCCTGAGCTCGTTCGCGCTGTGCGACGAAGAAGGCGTTGCAATGTTTGCGAAAGTATAAGAAGTAAAACTACAAGCTTTCAAGGAACTGCCTTGGTGCGCTGATCACTCGGATGGTGCGGCACCGCTTGGTGGTCAAGAGGTGTTGCTTTGTAGCAACAAAAAAATGCCGAGGCAGGATTTTGAAAAGTCTTTATTAATCAATGGTTAGTGCGTTTTGTGGGGGTGCGGGGCTTGGGTTAGATCAACATCTTGTATCGGCGCATCAGTGGTTTCTTGTTTTTGGTTTGTAGCATTACTACAATCCGCCGCAAACGTAGTTCGAAACACTTGAACACAAGTACATGACACTCCATCCGAAAATCGTCGAGATCACCGAGCGGGTTCGCCAGCGTAGCGCTGCCACCCGTGCGGCTTATCTTGCGCGCGTTTCCGCGGCACCCGCGGCGACGAATCGGTCCGAGTTGTCATGTACGAACCTTGCGCATGCATTTGCCGCTTCGCCGGCTCAAGACAAGCTAGCGATCCGCGAGCTTCGCAGTCCGAACCTCGCAATCGTCACCGCCTACAACGACATGCTGTCGGCGCATCAGCCATTGCGTGACTATCCGGAGTGGTTGAAAGAAGCTGCGCGCTCGGTCGGCGCTACGGCGCAAGTGGCGGGCGGTGTGCCTGCGATGTGTGACGGTGTCACGCAGGGGCAGCCGGGCATGGAGCTGTCACTGTTTTCGCGGGACGTCATCGCCATGGCGACTGCTGTCTCGCTGTCGCACAACATGTTTGATGCAGCGCTCTATCTGGGCGTCTGCGACAAGATTGTGCCCGGCCTGTTGATCGGAGCTTTGTCGTTCGGACACCTGCCGGCCGTGTTTGTGCCGGCTGGTCCGATGCCAAGTGGTATCACGAACGATGAAAAGGCCAAGGTTCGCCAGTTGCACGCCGCGGGGCAGATTGGCTCGGATGCGTTGCTTGAGGCTGAATCCAAGGCTTATCACTCAGCCGGTACCTGCACGTTCTACGGAACCGCCAACAGCAATCAGATGTTGATGGAGGTTCTCGGTCTTCATCTCCCGGGTGCCGCATTTGTGCCGCCGGGCACCGCGCTGCGCTATGCCTTGACCCAAGAGGCCGCACGTCAAGCCGTTGCAATATCGCGGCAGGGCGGCGCCTACACGCCGGTCGGCCAAATGATCGATGAGCGTTCGATCATCAATGCGATCGTTGGCCTGCTTGCGACCGGCGGCTCGACCAATCACACCTTGCACCTCGTTGCGATTGCGCGTGCCGCGGGTGTGATCATTGACTGGGACGATTTCGATGCGCTGTCCGCGGTCGTGCCACTGCTTGCTCGTGTGTATCCGAACGGCGCTGCCGATGTGAACCAATTCCATCGTGCCGGTGGAATGGCCTTCCTTATTCGCGAATTGCTCGCTGCGGGCTTGCTGCACGACGACGTTCAGACGGTCATGGGCGTTGGTTTGTCCCGTTACGCTCAGAGTCCGGCGCTGTCCTCGGATGGGCGCTTGGTCTGGGTGGATGCTCCATCCGAGAGTGGTGACGCTGGGATTCTTCGGCCGGCATCAGAGCCGTTCAGCCACGACGGCGGGCTCAAGGTTCTGCAAGGCAACCTTGGGCGCTCAGTCATCAAGGTTTCGGCCGTCAAACCCCAGCATCGCGTGGTGGAAGCGCCTGCGCGCGTGTTTGAAAGTCAGAACGCGATGCTCGACGCAGCCAAGCGGGGCGAACTGGATCGTGACGTTGTTGTCGTTGTGCGCTTCCAAGGACCTCGCGCAAACGGTATGCCTGAGCTTCACAAGCTCACGCCGACGCTGGCGAACATACAGGACAAGGGCTTCAAAGTTGCACTGGTGACTGACGGCCGCATGTCGGGGGCGTCCGGGAAGATTCCCGCGGCAATCCACCTGACGCCGGAAGCATTGGCGGGCGGCGAAATTGCGAAGCTTCGTGATGGTGACGTGATTCGCCTGGATGCCGAAACTGGCCGGCTGGAAGCTGTTCTTGCTGAAGCCGACCTCCGTGCTCGCACGGCAGTGTCGCCAGATATTCGCGCGAACGAGTGGGGCATGGGGCGTGAGCTCTTCGGTGTCTTCCGCAACGCGGTAGGCGGAGCCGAGCTCGGCGGCAGCGTCTTCGAAACTTTTCACTGAGATACAGATGAACCTACAAGACGTTCTTCGCATTGGGCCGGTTATGCCGGTTATCGTGATCCGGAACCTGGATCACGCGGCACCGTTGGCTCGCGCGTTGGCACGCGGTGGCATTCGCGTATTTGAAGTAACACTTCGGACGGACGTTGCGCTGGATGCCGTGAAGGCGATGCGCGATGCAGTGCCTGATGCGATCGTAGGTGTGGGCACAGTGACGCGTCCCGCTGATCTTGAGTCGGCTGTGTCGGCAGGTGCGATGTTCGCTGTGAGCCCCGGTTTGACCCGTGAATTGGCGGAGGCCGCGGTTGGTCCGGCCTTGCCGCTCCTGCCGGGAGTGATGACGCCCGCCGAGTTGATGATTGCTCGCGACATGGGTTTTGACGCACTCAAATTCTTCCCCGCCCGTGAGGCCGGTGGAATCGGAATGTTGCGAGCTTTGGGCGGCCCTTTCCCCGATGTCGTTTTTTGCCCGACAGGCGGGATCACTTATGAGACGGCGTCTAGCTACTTGGAACTGCCAAACGTTGCTTGCGTTGGTGGGAGCTGGCTCGCGCCGATCGACATGATGGAGCGGGGCGACTGGGATGGAATTACGCGGTTGGCCGAACAGGCAGCCGCACTGCGCTCGTAGTCCTGAGGCTGCTGGCGCGGTATCGAGACGCCCGAAGAACACATTCGTGCGCTCAATTGGAGTGGTCTAAGTTTTTTGCAGTGCAGTTTTTTCGTAACGGCAGATCTTTAGGTTTGCCATTTACAAACCACAGGAGAGGTGACATGAACTTCAAACTCAGCGCAATCGCTGCCGCAGTCGCGGCCGCTACGCTGTCTGCCGGCGCTGGCGCCGCTGCAGTTGATTTCCACGGCTATGCACGTAGCGGCGTCGGCTCGTCGGTCGACGGCGGTTCGATGGTTTGCTACTGGGGCCCGAGCGGTCTCGGCCACTTCCGTCTTGGTAACGAGTGCGACACCTACTTCGAACTCGCTTTCGACGCCAACCTGGCTGAGAAGGGTGAAACCAAGTTCAACATCCACACCATGATTGCTGGTGGTACGCAGCAGCTGAACGACTGGGAAGAATCCACTCCGTCGTGGCGCCAAATGTGGGCTGAAGCAACCAACGTTGGTTCTGGCCCGCTCGCTACCGCCAACATCTGGGCTGGTAAGCGTTACTACAAGCGCCAAGACATCCACATGACGGACTTCTTCTACAACGCCGTCACCGGTCCGGGTGCTGGTCTTGAGAACGTTGATGTGGGCTTCGGTAAGCTGTCGTACGCTTACATGCGCACGGGCGATATGGACTGGAGCGGTGCGGGCGGCTTCAAGCCGAACTACGCTGATGGTGGTGCCAAGTCTGTGACCACCCACGATCTGCGCCTCGAAGGTGTTCAGCTTGGCGGCTTTGGCTCTCTGGACTTCATCGCGGATATCGTGTCGCCGAACTCGCGTGAGAACAGTGATGGCAAAAAGAACGAATCCGCCAGCGGCTACGCGTTGACGGCCCAGCACACCATCGGTGTTTTGGGTGGCTTCAACCGTGCTGTGATCCAGATCGCGCAAGATGGCGCCAATCTGGACGGCACCGCGAAGTGGTGGTCGTCGGATACCTACGAGTCTGAAGGCTGGCGCTTCCTTGATCACCTGGTGTTTGACGCGGGTGCGTGGAATGGCTCGGCCACTTTCGGCTATCAAGTGACCAACGAGAACAAGGGCAAGGACACCACGGGTTGGAACCTCGGTGGCCGCGTTTGGTACCACTTCAACGATCTGTACTCGGTGGGTGGCGAAGTTGGTCACGATTCCGCCAAGACCGACGGTCAAGAAGAGCGTTCGATGAACAAGCTCACCCTGGCTGGTCAGATCAGCGCGGGCAAGAGCTTCTGGGCACGTCCGGCAATTCGCGCTTATTACACCTACGCGAACTGGAACGATGCCATGAAGAACTCTGGCTACCATGGTTGCACCGGTCGTGACTGTGGCGTTGGTGTCGAGAACGGCAAGGACTTTGCGAGCAACGGCAGCACCTACGGCGTTCAGTTCGAAGCTTGGTGGTAAGAATCGGACGGCAGCTCAGTTGAGCTGACTGTTTGAATCACTCCCCGGGCTTCGGTCCGGGGAGTCTTGAGATTTCATTTGGGATGCGCGTTGCGTCCATCGTTGTCGGCAGCATGTGTTGCCGTATGGGTCCGATTTGACCCACTGTAACCGGAGAGATTTAGATGGCTGGACTGGTACTCAAGGGCATCAAGAAGTCGTACGGAGATGTGCAGACGCTCCACGGCATCGATCTGGAGATCCAGGACGGCGAGTTCATTGTTTTTGTCGGTCCGTCCGGCTGTGGCAAGTCGACGCTTTTGCGGTCGATTGCTGGTCTTGAGGACATCAGCGCTGGCGAGCTTTATATCGGCTCGAAGCGCGTCAACGACGAGCCGCCCTCGAAGCGCGGCGTCGCGATGGTGTTCCAGAGCTATGCGCTTTATCCCCACATGTCTGTGGAAGAGAACATGGCGTTCGCACTGAAACTCGCGGGTGCCTCCAAGGATGACACCAAGGCGGCTGTCGATCGTGCTGCCAAGATTCTCCAGATTGAACATCTGCTCGAGCGCAAACCGAAGGCGCTCTCCGGTGGTCAGCGTCAGCGCGTGGCGATTGGCCGCGCGATCGTGCGCAAGCCGGATGTCTTCCTCTTTGACGAGCCGTTGTCGAACCTGGATGCCGCGTTGCGCGTGCAGATGCGTGTTGAGCTTTCGAAGCTCCACTCTGAGCTCAAGGCAACGATGATCTACGTCACCCACGATCAGGTTGAGGCGATGACGCTTGCGAACCGCATCGTGGTGCTGTCGGCAGGGCGCATTGAGCAGGTTGGCGCGCCGCTTGAGCTCTATCACCGCCCAGCAAATCTCTTCGTGGCAGGCTTTATCGGCTCCCCGAAGATGAACTTCGTTCATGGTCAGCTTGTGTCGGCTGACGAGAAAGTTGCTCAGATCAAGCTCAAGAGCGGCGCTGTGGTCAAGGCAGCCGTCGACGCTCGCCGCTTGAAGCCGGGTGCACCGGTGACTTTCGGTGTTCGTCCGGAACATGCCTCGATCGATGTCGAGCCTGGTGACAGCACGATGGCTGGAAAGATCCAGGTTGTCGAACGTCTTGGCGATACCACGTATTTCTATCTGGAAGTCGCTGGCTGTGATTCGCCGTTCATCGTGCGGGCGCCTGGTGACAAGCACGCGAAAGTGGGCGAGAACATCGTGGTGGGGCTGCCGCTGCAGCGCTGCTATGCATTTGACGAAAAAGGGCAGGCTTGCCCGGTGACCTGGTAACCAGGCGCCAATAGCCAAAAATAAAAATATAAAAGATTTATCCGGCATCCGTA
>NZ_JAYRDJ010000008.1:0-135316 GCF_041909475.1 Niveibacterium sp.
CCCTTTGCTGCTCGAAGCATCGGGTGGCTGCGCAACTCGCCCTCGCTGCGTTCGGTGCTCGGACAGTCCTCGGCCCCGCCGTGCTGCTCGGCGTTTCAGAGGGGGAGATAAAAGCGTCGCCGTTTCTCCGCTGTCGGAATTCCGTGGTCTGGATGCAGGCCGAAGGCCGGAATCCGGGAGATGCGGTTGAAGATTGGGATGCGCCCGTCCTGGATTTCGCTTCGCTCCATCCAGGCTACGAACATCACCCAAGCGCCGAGATCGAGATGGTTTGGACTTTCGGGTCCCGTCGAGAGCGCCGAGTAGCGGAGCGCGACCGGGAAGAAGGCCGAGGACTGTCTGAGCACCGAGCGCAGCGAGGGCGAGTTCCGCAGGCCCCCGGTCGCGCGAGCAACGCAGGGAAGTCAGGCACGCAGTGCCTGACCGCGAACGCCGGGTCGCCTTTTCTTGGTTACTTCTTTTGGCGAAGCAAAAGAAGTAACACGCCCGCCGGGGGCGGGACCCCGGCCAACGTTCCGTTGTGTCGTGACTCCGAGCATCGCAAGCCGCACTCGGTGGCCCAATTCGTTGGGCCTCGCAACGCTCAGCGTTGCGTGGCACGCATCGCGCGTCGTACAGAACTACGTCGCCCGGCAGATCGGGAGATCTGCCGCCGCCTCGCAATCCACACCAGAACGCCGCCCCAGCGGCGCCACCCAAACTTCATCGGGGGAGATGAATGTTCGACAAGATCCTGATCGCCAATCGCGGCGAAATCGCCTGCCGCGTGGTTCGCACCGCGCGGCGGCTCGGCGTTCGCAGCGTTGCGGTGTACTCGGACGCCGATGCAGGCGCGCGGCATGTGCGCCTGGCCGACGAGGCGCTGCGCATCGGGCCTGCGGCAGCGCGTGAGTCCTATCTGTCGATCGCAGCGATTCTGGATGCCGCGAAGCGCAGTGGCGCGCAGGCGATCCACCCGGGCTACGGTTTCCTGTCGGAGAACGACGACTTCGCTGAGGCGTGCGAGGCGGCGGGGCTGGTGTTTATCGGGCCGCCTGCGTCGGCGATCCGCGCGATGGGCTCGAAATCCGCAGCGAAGGCGCTGATGGAGAAAGCGGGTGTGCCGCTGGTGCCGGGCTATCACGGCGACGATCAGGATACGAACCTGCTTGCGGCGAAGGCGGCGGCGATCGGCTTCCCGGTGCTGATCAAGGCGAGCGCGGGTGGCGGTGGCAAGGGCATACGCATCGTGAATCAGGCGGACGATTTCATGGCCGCGCTGGCCTCGTGCAAACGCGAGTCGCTTGCCGCGTTCGGCGACGACAAGGTGCTGATCGAGCGCTATCTGCAGCGCCCGCGCCATATCGAGATCCAGGTATTCGCAGACCGCAACGGCAACGCCGTGCATCTGTTCGAGCGCGACTGTTCAGTGCAGCGTCGCCACCAGAAGGTGCTCGAAGAAGCACCCGCGCCGGGCATGACGGCTGAGCGCCGCGCGGCAATGGGCGCAGCGGCCTGCGAAGCGGCGCGCGCGATCGGCTATGTGGGCGCCGGCACGGTGGAATTCATCTGCGAGCCGGACGGGCGCTTCTACTTCATGGAGATGAACACCCGGCTGCAGGTGGAACACCCGGTGACCGAAATGATCACCGGGCTCGATCTGGTCGAGTGGCAGCTGCGCGTGGCGGCCGGCGAGGCACTGCCGCTGGCGCAGGAGCAGATCACGCTGCGTGGCCACGCGATCGAGGCCCGCATCTATGCCGAAGACCCCGCGCGCGGTTTCTTGCCCGCCATCGGCACGCTGAGTCATCTCGATACGCCGGCCGAAGGGGTGCATGTGCGAATCGATTCCGGCATCGAGGAGGGCGACGCGATCACGCCGCACTACGACCCTATGATCGCCAAGCTGATCGTGTGGGACGACAGCCGCGAGCGTGCGATCGCGCGCATGCTGCAGGCGCTGGGGGGATACCGCATCGTGGGGGTTGGCAACAACGTCGAGTTCCTGTCGCGGCTGGTTGCGTGCCCGGCCTTCACGTCTGCCGATCTCGACACCGGTTTGATCGAACGTGAGCACGACTACCTGTTTCCGGCGGCGGCTGATGCGCCGCTTGAGGTGTTCCTGCTGGCGGCGCTGTCGCGCCTGCTGCGCGAACGTCAGGAGGCGGTCTTCGACGCTTCGCCGTGGGCCGCGCGCGATGGTTGGCGCATCACCGGCGCGGCACACCGTGTGCTCGTCTACCGCCACGACGACCACGAGTTCAAGGTGACGGTGGGATATGAGGCGGGTGGCTATCGGCTCGAATGCGGCGGGCGCAGCGTGCATGCCAGCGGCGAACTCGGTGCCCGCGATGAACTGCATGCCGTGTTCGACGGGAGCCGCCTGAACGCCACCGTCGTGGTGGCACATGAGCGCCGGCATGTGTTCCTGCACGGGCGTTGCTGGGTGGTGGCAGCAGTCGATCCACTCGCGCGCAGTGCGCAGGGGCGCGAGGCTGGGGGTGGCCTTGCAGCGCCGATGCCGGGGAAGGTGGTTGCGTTGCTGGCGGAAGCGGGGGCGCGTGTCGAGCGCGGTGCGCCGCTGCTGGTGCTTGAGGCGATGAAGATGGAGCATACGATCACCGCGCCGGGCGCCGGCGTCGTGAAGGCCTATCGCTTTGCGGTCGGCGATCAGGTCAGCGATGGCGCTGCCCTGCTGGATTTCGAGGAAGCTGCCGCATGATCCGGCATCTGGTGTTGTTCCGGTTCCGGCCTGAGTTGTCAGCGGTTCAGGTGGATGAAGCGGTGGCCGCGTTTCGCGCGCTGCAGTGGGCGATCGATGCGGTGAAGGCCTTCGAAGATGGCACCAACGTCAGCCCGGAAGGGCTCACGCAGGGCTACACGCACGCCTTCCTGCTTGGCTTCGACACCGCAGATGCGCGCGACGCCTACCTCGATCATCCGGCGCACAAGGCCTTCGTGGCATACATCCAACCGTTGCTGCAAGAGGCACTGGTGTTCGACTGGAAACGCGCATGACGATCGACCTGATCGTCGCGGGGGGCTATACCGCCGCGGAATGGCAGGCAGGGTTCGATGCCTGCGCTGCAGCGGTCAAGGTGCATGAGGTGGCTGATGCACCCAAGTGCCGCTACGCGCTGGTGTGGGGTGCACAACCGGCCCTGTATGCGACGCAGCCGGACTTGCGGGCGGTGTTCTCGATGGGCGCGGGTGTCGAGCACTTGCTGCGTGATCCGTCTCTGCCCGCCGCTTTGCCGCTGATCCGGCTCGAAGATGCCGGCATGGCGGTGCAGATGGCGGGTTACGCCGTGTGGGGCGTGCTGCGCCACCTGCGGCGTTTCGACGACAGCGCGGCCGCAGCGCGGCGCGGCGAAGATTGGGGTGGCTGGCGCAGCCCGCCGGCCACCGGCGCGCGCGTTGGCGTGATGGGGTTGGGTGTAATGGGGCAGGCAACGCTGGCCGCACTGGCCCCGCTGGGCTTCGTGTTGCGCGGCTGGAGCCGCAGCCCGCGCGAGATCACGGGCGTCGAATGCCATGCTGGCACCGCGGCGCTGGATCGATTCCTCGACGGGTTGGATGCGCTGGTCTGCGTGCTGCCGCATACGCCTGACACCGAGAATCTGCTCGATGCCGCACGCTTTGCGCGGCTCGCGAAGGGGGCGTTGGTGCTCAACGCCGGGCGCGGCAGCCTCATCGTCGATGCCGACCTGCTTGCCGCGCTCGACCGCGGTCACCTCGGCGCAGCGGTGCTCGACGTGTTCCGCGAAGAGCCGCTACCGGCAGGGCACCCCTATCTGACGCATCCGCGCGTAACCGCCACGCCGCATATCGCTGCCCGCACGCAAATTCCGCTGACCTCGCGTCAGGTGGCCGACAAGATCGCGCAGCTTGAAGCGGGTCTGCCGGTCAGTGGCCTTGTCGGGCGCGAGCGCGGGTATTGAGCGCGTCGGCTTGAGACACCGATTCTTCGCTGTTTGCGGCGAGAATCGCACGATGCCATCTCCGGATATCGCAACATGAGTGAAGAGATCGAATGCCTCGCCTCCAGGGTGGTCTACCAGAACCGCTGGCTACGGGTGCGCGAGGACCAGGTGCGGCGCCCGAGCGGGCACACCGGCATCTACGGCGTGGTCGAGAAGCCGGACTTCGTCGTGATCGCGCCGATCCAGGACGGCATGGTTCATCTGGTCCAGCAGTACCGCTACCCGGTGGGTGGGCGCTACTGGGAGCTGCCGCAAGGGTCTTGGGAAGACGCGCCGGGTGTCGACCCGCGGGCGCTCGCGGCTGCCGAACTGCGCGAGGAGACCGGTCTCCTCGCCAGCGAAATCCAGCCGCTGGGTCATCTGTTTCTTGCCTACGGCTTCTGCGACCAGGGCTACCACCTCTTTCATGCAACCGGCCTGAGCTTTGCCGGCGCGCAGCGCGAAGCCGAAGAGGAAGGCCTCGTGGCGCGAGCCTTCCCGGTCGCGGACGTCGAGGCCATGATTTGCAGCGGCGAGATCAAGGATGCAACGACCGTCGCGGCTTGGGGCTTGCTGCGGATGAAGGGTCTGGTTTGATCTGCGCCGCGGTGACAGACGCGGCGCTGAGTGGTCGCTTGATTGGCAGCGGAGCCTTACTTGCAGCGGCCGGCGGCGCTGTAGCCCTGCACCGAGCTGTCGCAGCTACCGATATTCACGTCGATCAGGAACTCGGTGTCGGCGGGCTTTCTACCGCGGGTGCCGGGGTCGAATTTCACCTTCATGAAGGTGAGTGCGAGCGAATTGCGGATCTCGGCGCCTTCGGGCGCTTTGTAGAAGACGACATTCGAGACTTCGCCGGATGCACTGACGTTCAGCACGGCAAGCAGCGGGCCGGAGAAGGGCACCGCGGCGACCACGCTGTTGAGCTTGTCCAGCGTGCGCAGCAGCGGCGAATAGAGGCTGCCGAGCCCATTCGACGGGAACGGTGGTTCGTCGCCCGGCGCGAGTTCATAGTCGCTGCGAACGATCTCTTTCTGGCGTGCCGACAGAGCGCTGTAAGGCTTGTCGTAAGGGATGGGGCCGTGCAGCGTGCGTACGGTCGGGAAAGACGTGCCCATTGGCGTGTCGGTGCGGTAGCGGAATTCGAACACTTCGTCTTCATCGGCGAAGGCGGGCAGCATGTGGGCGACGGCGGCGGCAAGCAGGAGCGAGCGAAGTAGGCGCATGAGCAGGGTGTTGGTGAGCAGGATTGGCGACGGATTCTATCGGCACGATTGTTGGCTGGGCAGGAAAGAGTCGACGGTCAGTTGCGACAAAGCGGGTGGATGGCGATGACGAAATACGAAGGCAGGTCCGTACGTCTGGTCGAAGTTGGCCCGCGCGACGGGCTGCAGAACGAAAAGCACGCGGTGCCAACGGCGACCAAGCTGGCGCTGATCGCGAAGCTCGCGGATGCGGGGCTATCGGTGATCGAGGCAACGGCCTTCGTGTCGCCCAAGTGGGTGCCGCAGATGGCGGATGCGGCGGAGGTGATGGCCGGTCTGCCGCAGCGCGCGGGCATCCGCTACCCGGTGCTGGCGCCGAACCTCAAGGGCTTCGAAGCGGCGCTTGCTGCCGGCGCAAAAGAGGTGGCGATCTTCACCGCGGCGTCCGAAACCTTCTGCCGCAAGAACACGAACTGCTCGGTGGACGAAAGCTTCGAACGCTTCGCACCGATCATGGCTGCCGCGCGCGAAGCCGGGGTGGCCGTGCGGGGCTATGTGTCCTGCGTGCTGGGCTGCCCGTTCGAGGGCGAGATCGCGCCGGCGGCGGTGCTGTCGGTGACTGAGCGCCTGCTTGCAATCGGCTGTTACGAGGTGAGCCTGGGTGACACGATCGGGCGCGGCACGCCGGGTTCGACCGCACGTCTGTTCGAATTGCTGTGCGCGCATTTGCCTGCTGCGCGCCTGGCTGGGCATTTTCACGACACTTGGGGCCAGGCTCTGCCGAACGTGTTGACGGCGCTGGAGTTCGGCGTCGCCACCTTCGACAGTTCGGTGGCAGGCCTGGGTGGCTGCCCGTATTCACCGGGCGCAACCGGCAACGCCGCGACCGAGGATCTGGTCTACATGCTCGACGGTCTGGGCATTCAGACCGGCGTGTCGCTGGATGCGCTGGTGGACGCTGCGGCCTACATTTCCGAAGCGCTGGGCCGTGCGCCCGCAAGCCGGGTGGCGCGCGCGGCGTTGGCGCGGCGACAAGGTCTTGCAAACGCGGCGCAGGTGCAGTGCTAGGCTGATCGCATGAACACCGAAGACTTTACGCCCGAAGCCGCTGCGCGTTTCCGAGAGGCGGCGATCGCGCGCTACCAGGAAGGCGACATCGGCGGCGCCCGCAGCCTGTGCGCCGAGGGGGCGCTGCGCAGCCGTGAGGCTTATCTCACTCTGGCTGAAGCGCGTCTGCTGGTGCTGGAAGCGCGCTACGCCGCGATCCTGAACGAAGGCGAGCCGGCGCTCGAGTGCGCGGCGCGCGCCTGCAGCCTGGCGGATCAGGTGGGTGACGCTGCCCTGCGTGCCGCGGCGCGTCAGTCCATCGGCTTGGTGCTCGCCTTGCTCGGCGCGTCGAGCCCGGCGGAACGTGCCCTGCGCGGCGCCCAGGCTTTCTATGAGGCCAACGGCAGCGAGAATGAGGTGCTGGCTGTGCGCGCGGACCTGCAGTTTCTGTTCGCGATCTCCGGCAAGCACGAAGCTGCGGTGCTCACTGGCCGCCAGGTGGTCGAGGGCTGGCGCGCATGCGGTGAGCTGCAGCGTGAAGTCGGGGCGGCCAACAACCTCGGCTGCAGTCTGATCGAGCTGGGCCGTATCGACGAGGCCTACGACGTGTTGCGCCCTTACCTTGGCGATGCACGCCTGCCGCGCTACATCAAGGCCCGCGTGTCCGATACCCTGATCGATGTGCTGTTGGCTCGCGGCGATGCGGACGAGGCGGAATTCATGATTCGCCGTGCGACCGATCCGTTCGAGAGCCATCGCAGCGAATACTCCGAAGTCGCGGAGCTCTTCCATCGCGCCCGTGTGGCGCGCCTGCGTGGGCAGAACGCCACCGCGCTCGAACTGCTGACGCGGGTCGTTGCGACGCCCGATGCGATGCGCGAAGACTGGTTGCGCAAGGCGCACGAGTTGCTGATCGAAATGGCGATCGAGGCCGGCGACCTTGCACTGCAAGCACGTGCGTACCAACGGTTGCTGGAGATGGCGAGCACGCGTTCGGAGCGCGATCGCAGGCTGGTCGATATCGTGTTGAGCCATGCAATGCCGTGGGTCTTCGCCTGACATGCAGACGTCACCACCGGTTTCGCCCTGCGTCGGCGTGTGCCGCATCGACCCGCGCAGCGGATGCTGTGAAGGCTGCCAGCGCACGCTGGACGAAATCGCAGGCTGGTCGCAGGCAAGCGATGTGGACAAGCACCTGATCCTGCGTCGGGTGGCCGAGCGCCGTGCGTGCACCGACTGGTTCGACACTGACCTGCGGTCGGACTGCGATCGCTGAGACCGGTGATGACCGCGCCGCTTCCGCCATCGATCCGTGTGCTGGAGCGTGGCTGGCTTTCCGCCAACACGGTGTTGCTGATGGATGGTGCCGAGGCTGCCGCCGTCGATTCCGGTTACGTCACCGATGCTGCTGAAACGGTGCGCATGGTGCATGACGCGTTGGGCGCGCGGCGGCTGACGCGACTCATCAACACCCATTCACATGCGGACCACATCGGCGGCAACGCCGCGCTGGTGCGGGCGTTTGGCTGCACGGTTACGGTGCCGGCGGACATGGCCGGCACTATTGCCGCCTGGGACGAAGCTGCGCTCTTGCTGTCGACGGCCGACCAGCGGGGCGAGCGTTTCGCCGCGCATACGACACTTCAACCGGGCGATCACTTTGTTGCCGGTGGTCTGGCGTGGCAGGCGCTGGCCGCGCCGGGGCACGACATGGATGCGCTGGTCTTCTATGCCGCCGATCGGCGGCTGCTGATATCTGGCGATGCGTTGTGGCGGCACGGCTTCGGCATTCTGTTCGCCGATGTGATCGGCGCCGGAGGCGGGCTTGAAGCAGCGCGCGACACATTGGAGGCGCTGGCGCGCTTGCCGATCGACTGTGTCATTCCCGGCCACGGTGCGCCCTTTATCGAGATCGACCAGGCGTTTGAGTCTGCTTTTGCGCGTCTGCAGGCCTTCGAGCAGGACGGTAGCCGCATCGCCCGCAACGCGCTGCGGGCGTGCATCACCTTTACCTTGCTCGAACGCGGCCAACTCCCGCTCGAATCTTTGCCCGCTTACCTGGCGAGCGTGCCGCTCTACCGCGAAGCGAACGCGCGCTATCTGCAGCAGGCTCCGGATGCGCTGGCGGCATGGTTGATCGATGCACTGCTTCAGGCGGGTGTTGCCAGGCGCGATGGCGCATTCCTGCGGCCGCTTTCAGTGGCATGAGCACTTTGCCCAAATTGGCGCTGCGCGGCATCTGGGGCCGCTGCTAGACTGCGGGAAAATTCAAAATGACTGGGCGGGCCACGAGCCGGCCCGAGGATTGCCCCGATGCATGAGCTGCGCACCACGGTGGATATTCAGGCTCCGCCGAATCAGGTCTGGACGATCCTGACGGACTTTGCCGCCTATCCGGAGTGGAACCCCTTCATTCGAGAAGTGCGCGGTGAGCCGATTGCAGGGCGCTCGCTCAACATCAGTGTGTTCTGTGGCCCAGAGGCGCAGCGGCGGAACTTCTGGCCGCGCGTGCTGCTGTCCGAGGCGCCGCGCGAACTGCGCTGGCAAGGCCGCCTGCTGATGAGCGGCCTGCTCAATGGCGAACACCGGTTCAAACTTGTGCCGCGCTCTGACGGCACGACCCGCCTCGTCCACAGCGAATGCTTCACCGGCATGCTGGTGCCCTTCTTCCGCGCTCGTCTCGAACGGGAAGCCCGCCCGGGTTTCGAAGCGATGAACGCCGCCCTCAAGTCGCGCGCTGAACGCCGCCGCTGACGTTTTTCCCCTCCCTTGGCCCGTGCTCGCGGGCTGCCTGCTTGATGTCGATTGCTCGACCTGGGGTTAAATCAAAAAATATTTTGATGACCCCATTGGCAAGGCTCACATTCTGGATTAGGGTTCACCCCAATCAGGGATAACCCTAGTTTGGTTGTCCCGGCTGCATCCAGAGCCTTCACCCCCGCCCGCGTCGCGGACGGGCCAGAAGAGATGGCGGGCAGAAGCCCGCAAGCGCCACTACAAAGGAGACTTCAATGAAAACCAGCCCGATGCGTCGTGCCCTGTTGACCGCTTTTGCTGTTGGTACCGCCCTGATGGCCGCTCCGGCCTTTGCTGACAAGGCAAACCCGAAGATCGGTTTCTCCATCGACGACCTGCGCGTCGAACGTTGGGCGCGTGACCGCGACTACTTCGTCGAAGCGGCCAAGACCTTGGGTGCGACCGTCAGCGTTCAGTCGGCTGATGCCAACGAGCAGCGCCAGATCTCGCAGATCGAAAACCTGATCGCGCAGAAAGTCGACGTGATCGTGATCGTTCCCTTCAACTCGAAGGTGCTGACGAACGTCATCAAGGAAGCGAAGAAGGCCGGCATCAAGGTCGTGTCGTATGACCGCCTGATCCTGAACGCCGATGTCGATGCTTACATCTCGTTCGACAACGAGCGCGTTGGCCAGCTGCAAGCCGAAATGATCGTGAAGGCCCAGCCGAAGGGTTCGTTCTTCATGCTCGGCGGCTCGCCGACCGACAACAACGCCAAGCTGCTGCGCGAAGGCCAGATGAAGGTCCTCAAGCCTTATGTCGACAAGGGTGACATCAAGATCGTCGGCCAGCAGTGGGTGAAGGAGTGGAACCCGTCTGAAGCGCTGTCGATCATCGAGAACGCGCTGACCGCGAACAAGAACAAGATCGACGCAATCGTCGCCTCGAACGACGGTACTGCCGGCGGCGCAATCCAGGCCCTGGCTGCGCAAAACCTGGCTGGCAAGGTTGCCGTGTCGGGTCAGGATGCCGACCTCGCCGCTTGCAAGCGCGTGATCGCTGGCACCCAGACCGGTACGGTCTACAAGCCGCTGAAGCTGATCGCTTCGGAAGCCGCCAAGCTGTCGGTGCAACTCGCCAAGGGTGAGAAGCCGGCCTACAACAACGCGCTCGACAATGGTTCGGCCAAGAAGATCGATTCGCTGCTCCTGACGCCGACGATCATCACCAAGGCCAATATCGACACGCTGGTGAAGGACAACTTCTACACCGCCAAGCAGCTCGGCCTGTAAGTCAGCAGCACCGGCCCGCTTCCGCTCCGGTGCGGAAGCGACGCCGGCCCCGGTGGGCGCGCCACCTCCCCTTCCCGGCGCGCCTGCCTTCTTTACTCATTAGAAGGAAAAGCCATGTCCGAATACCTCCTGGACATGCGAGGCATCGTCAAGGAATTCAGCGGCGTCAAGGCGCTCGACGGGATCGACCTGAAGGTGCGCGCTGGCGAATGCGTTGGCCTGTGCGGCGAGAACGGTGCAGGCAAGTCTACGCTGATGAAGGTGCTCTCCGCGGTCTACCCGCACGGCACTTGGGAAGGCCAGATCTTCTGGGAAGGCCAGGAGCTCAAGGCCCGCACCATTCGTGAAACCGAAGAAGCCGGTATCGTCATCATCCACCAGGAATTGATGCTCGTGCCGCAGCTGTCGGTTGCCGAGAACATCTTCATGGGCAACGAGATCACGCTGCCGGGCGGCCGCATGAACTATGCGGCGATGTATCAGCGCGCTGAAGCGCTGATGCACGAACTGAAGATGCCTGACATCAACGTGGCGCTGCCGGTGATGCACTACGGCGGTGGTCACCAGCAACTGATCGAGATCGCCAAGGCCCTCAACAAGAAGGCCAAGCTGCTGATTCTCGACGAACCGACCTCGTCGCTGACAAAGTCAGAGACCCAGATCCTGCTCGACATCATCAAGGATCTGAAGAGGAAGGGCGTGGCTTGCGTGATGATCAGCCACAAGCTCGACGAAATTGCCGAAGTCTGCGACACGATTTCCGTGATCCGCGACGGCACCCACGTCGGTACCCGGCCGATGTCCGAAATGGACACCAACGAGATCATCACGATGATGGTCGGCCGTGAGATCAAGAACCTCTTCCCGCGCGAAGAGCACCCGATTGGCGAGGTGATCTTCGAAGCGAAAAACGTTACCTGCTACGACGTGAACAACCCGAAGCGCAAGCGGGTTGACAACGTCTCCTTCCAGCTGCGCAAGGGCGAGATCCTTGGTGTGGCGGGGCTGGTGGGGGCCGGGCGCACTGAACTGGCGATGGCGATCTTCGGCTACTACGCCGGCCACCATTCGCTCGAGATGACGCTCGAAGGCAAGCCTCTGCGCGTCAATTCACCGAAGGACGCTGTCGAGCAGGGCATCTGCATGGTGCCGGAAGACCGCAAGCGCCACGGCATCGTGCCGCTGATGGGCGTGGGCCACAACATCACGATCTCGACGCTGCCGAGCTACGCCCACATGGGCCGCATCGACGCCGAGGCCGAGATGCACACGATCCAGCAGTCGATTGCGCGGATGCGCATCAAGACGGCAACGCCGCTGCTGCAGATCCGCGGTCTCTCGGGCGGCAACCAGCAGAAAGCAGTGGTTTCGAAGATGCTGCTGCCGAACCCGAAGGTGCTGATCCTGGACGAGCCGACCCGCGGCGTGGATGTGGGCGCGAAATACGAGATCTACAAGCTGATGTTCGAACTGGTCAAACAGGGGCTGTCGATCATCATGATCAGCTCCGAGCTGCCTGAGGTTCTGGGTATCAGCGACCGCGTGCTGGTGATGGGCGAAGGCAAGCTGCGTGGCGACTTCGTCAATCAGGGCCTGACGCAGGAGCAGGTGCTGACCGCAGCGCTGGGCCAGTCCGAACAATCGCTTGCGGCCTGATTAGCAAGATCACATAAAAAAGATAGAGGCACACCAAATGAGTTCCGTTGCCAAGAGCATCAAAACACTTTTCGGGCAGTACAAGGTACTGGCGCTCGGGATCGCGATCGTCCTGATCTGGTCCTTCTTCGGCTACATGACGATGACCGAGGAGGGTTCCTCCTTCCTCACCTCGCGTAACTTCTCCAACCTGCTGCGACAGATGGCGATCACCGGCATGCTGGCTTCCGGCATGGTGTTTGTGATCATCGCGGGCGAAATCGACCTCTCGGTCGGCTCGCTGCTCGGCCTGCTAGGCGGCGTCGCTGCGGTGCTCGACGCGACCTACCACTTGCCGGTTGCCGGCACGATCGCGATCGTTTGCTTCGCAGGCGTGCTGATCGGCTTGCTCAACGGCTACTGGGTGTCCTACCTGCGCGTGCCGTCCTTCATCGTCGGTCTCGCCGGCATGCTGGCCTTCCGCGGTATTCTCGTCGGCCTCACGCAAGGTTCCACGGTGCCGGTCGAGTCCGAAGGTCTCATCGCGATCGGCCAGGCCTACCTGCCCGCCAACGTCGGCTACATCCTCGCGCTGGCACTGTTTGCGGTGCTGGCCTTCATCAGCCTGCGTACCCGTGCCAACCGCGCCAAGTACAACCTGACGATTGCGCCGATGTGGCAGGACGCGCTGAAACTGGGCCTCACCGGTGCGCTGATCTTCGGTTTCGTGCATACGCTTGAGTCCTACCAGGGCGTGCCGGTGCCGGTGCTGGTGCTGCTGGTGGTCGCCGGGGTGTTCAGCTTCATGGCCAACAGCACCGTGTTCGGTCGCCGCATCTACGCGATCGGTTCCAACCTCGAAGCAACGCGCCTCTCCGGTGTGAACGTGCAGTTCATCAAGATGGCGATCTTCGGCATCATGGGCCTGATGTGCGCCTTCGCTGGTCTCACGACTACGGCGCGTCTGGCCTCCGGTTCGCCGTCTGCCGGCAACATGGGCGAGCTTGACGCGATCGCATCCTGCTTCATCGGCGGTACGTCGATGCGTGGCGGTGCCGGTACCGTGTCCGGCGCGATGATCGGCGCGCTGATCATGACCAGCCTCGACAACGGCATGTCGATGCTCGGTGTGGAAACTTTCTGGCAGATGATCGTCAAGGGCAGCATCCTGCTGCTGGCGGTCTGGGTCGATGTGATGTCGGGCTCCAACGAACGCTGAACGGTTCGCTTGTAGTCGGCTCTCCGGGTCTCCTCCCGGATGCCTTGCGGGGGCGCTATGCGCCCCCTTTTTACGTTGACTCGGGTCACCTTGCCGCGCTGCGGCATCGCTTAAACTGCCGGACTTTGCATTGCAGGAGGCCGCCATGGCCGCATTTGAACTGACGCCCGAACTCGTGCTCGGCCATGCCGAGATGGATGCCACCCACGAAGACTTTGCTGCCGCGGTCAACGCGATGTGCATGGCGGCCGACACTGAACTGGCGACCACGCTCGACGCGCTGATCGATCACTGCGTCGCACATTTCGAGCAGGAGAACGCCTGGGCGGAATCGATCGGCTTTCCGGGCTGTCACCGCAACGAGCACGAACGTGTGCTGGGTGTGATGCGCGCGGTGCGCAGCGAGCTGGACAACGGTGACTTCGGACTTGGCCGCCGCTTGGCCGAAGAGCTGCCGGTGTGGTTCCGCCATCATGCTGCGAGTATGGATGCCGCGCTGGCTGCGATGCTGAAGAACGGCCTCACCATGGCCGACATCGACCAGGCACCGATCGCCTCGCCTTGCGGCGGCTCGCACGCTTGCAAGAACCACGATCATGAGGACGGGGAACATTGCCACAGCCATGATGGTGACGGTGGACATGCTTGCGACGGTAGTGGCGGCTGCCACGGCCACTGAGCGGTTCCATCTAAAGCGGGGGCTGCGCCCCCCGCGGCAGAATGCGACAATCGCGGCGCTCCCACCGGAGCGCCGTCTTCTTTTCGGCCTACCCGGCCCCAACCACAATAGAAAAGAACCCATGTCCGCCATCGTGCATCCGGCAGTCCCCGCCGCTGACGAGTTCGAGCGCCACCCGCCCGGCCTCAAGGTCATCTTCTTCACCGAGATGTGGGAGCGCTTCTCCTACTACGGCATGCGAGCACTGCTGGTGCTCTATCTGGTCAATGCGCTTGGCTATGAGCGCAAGGATGCGCTCGAGCTTTACGGCATTTACACCGGCCTTGTGTACCTGACGCCGTTGCTGGGTGGCTACCTTGCGGACAAGTACCTCGGCCTGCGCCAAGGTGCCGTGATCGGCGGCCTGATCATGATGGTGGGCCACTTTGCGATGGCCTTCGAGCCCTTGCTTCATCTCGCGCTGGGTCTGCTGATTCTCGGTAATGGCTTCTTCAAGCCGAATACCTCGACGATGGTGGGTCAGCTCTACCGCGAGCACGATCCGCGCCGCGATGGCGGTTACACGATCTTCTACATGGGCATCAATCTGGGTGCCTTCTTCTCACCGCTCGTCGCCGGCACACTGGGCGAAAAGCTCGGCTGGCACTGGGGCTTCGCTTCAGCCGGTGTGGGCATGGCGATCGGCGTATTCACGCTGCTGCGCTGGCAACACCTGCTTGGCGACGCTGGCCTGAGGGCGGGGCAACGGGCGATGGATCGCCGCGACTGGACGCGCATCCTTGCAATCAGCGCCGCAAGTGTGCCCTTCGTCTATGCGGCGATTGCGCTGTGGGGCCTGGTTTCGGCGGCCGTCGCGCCGCTGCCGCTGGTGGCGAAGCTCGCACTCGGGTTTGCGGTGATCGGACTTGCGCTGTGGCTGCCCAACCGTTTCGGCGGCAAGGACCCGAACGCCAAGCCGCTGAGCCGGCAGGACTGGGATGCAATCGTCGCGATCTGCATTACCTGTTTCTTCGTGATCTTCTTCTGGATGGGCTTCGAGCAGGCTGGCGGCACCATGAACCTGTTTGCCGATCAGCAGACCGATCGCCACGCATTCGGGTTCGAGATCCCGGCTTCGTGGTTCCAGTCGATCAACCCACTGGTGATCGTGCTGCTCGCACCGGTGTTCTCCGCGTTCTGGACCAAGCTCGATCGCTCCCGCTTCGCGCTACCGGTTACCGCCAAACAGGCGCTCGGCATGATCGTGTTGGGGCTCGGTTTCATCGTGCTGGCGATCGCGCAGGCCCAGGCGCAGCAAACCGCCAAAGTCGGCCCGCAGTGGCTGTTCATCGTCTACTTCCTGCACACCGTGGGTGAGTTGATGCTGTCGCCGGTCGGCCTGTCGATGGTTTCCAAGCTGGCACCGGCGCGTTTCGCCGGATTGTTGATGGGGGTCTGGCTGCTCAGCTCGGCGGTCGCGAATTACCTTTCCGGCACGCTGGAGCACATGCTGCAACGCTTCGACATTCCGCTCTACTGGTTCCTGGTTGGTTCGTCGATCGGTGCCGGCCTGGTGCTGCTGGCGCTGACGCCGATGCTCAAGAAGCTGATGCACGGCCGCGGCTGAGTCGCTGCGAACGGCGCTTCAAGCGGGCGGGTCGCGCAAGTGGCCTGCCCGTTTTGTTTCCGGGCGGCGCTCGCGGCCCGGCGTGTCATCACCTATAGTCCGCAAGGCAGGGTGCAAAACGGGGAAACCGGATGTCGATGTCGCTGCAACTCCTGATCGTGCTTGGCTTGATGACGCTGAGTGCCTTCTTCTCGATTGCCGAGATCTCGCTCGCCAGTGCGCGCAAGATCAAACTCCACGCGATTCTCGATGGTGGGGAGGCGCGCGCGGCCGAGGTGATCGCCCTGCAGGACAGGCCCGGGTACTTCTTCACCGTGGTGCAAGTCGGGCTCAACACCGTAGCGATTCTTGGCGGCATCGTGGGCGAGGGCGCGTTGTCTCCCAGCTTTGCGCGCTTGATCGAACTCAGTGGCGGCAGTGCTGAACTGGGGGCGTCGCTCGGCTTCCTGATGTCCTTCGTCACCATTACGGCGCTCTTCATCCAGTTCGCCGATCTGATCCCCAAGCGCATCGCGATGGCCGACCCTGAGCGCTGGGCGATCCGCATCGTGCGGCCGATGCGCGTGCTCACCGTTGTGCTGGCGCCGCTGGTGCTGCTCTTCAACGGCGTTGCCAACCTGTTCTTCCATGTCACCGGCTTGCCTGCCGCGCGCGAGGACCGCGTCACGACCGACGACATCGTCGCGATGGTCGATGCGGGGGCGGATTCGGGCGCCCTGCAGGGAAACGAGCATCAGCTGATCGGCAACGTGCTCGGCTTTGGCGAGCGTCCGGTCGCTGCTGCGATGACGCCGCGCGACAGCGTGGTCTTCCTCGATGTCACCGAGGATGCCGCGACGCTGCGCGACAAGCTGATGACGGGACACGCCGAGGATTTCTTGGTCTGCCGCGAGCGCATCGACGACGTGATCGGCTTCCTCGAACTACGCGATCTGATGCCGGTGCTTGCCGCCGGCGACATCGACAACCTGCCGGCGGTGCTCAGTCATCTGGAGCTGCGCAAGCCGCTGGTGGTGCCCGATGCGCTGAACCTTGCCGACATGCTCGAACGCTTCAAGGACGCGCGCAACGACTTCGCTGTGGTGGTCAACGAATACGCGCTGGTGGTCGGCACCGTGACGCTGGATGACCTGGTTCACTGCCTGATGGACCACATCGTCGTGCCGCAATACGACCAGCAGATCGTGCAGCGTGGGCCCGGTTCATGGCTGGTCGACGGCATGACACCGATCGGCGACGTGAAGGGCCTGATCGATGTGGAGTACGCGCCGGGCGAGGAGGGCTACGACACCGCGGCCGGGTTCATGATGTACATGATGAAGCGCATACCGAAGCGCGCTGAGGGGTTTGAATTTGCCGGCCACCGATTCGAGGCGGTCGATATCGACAATTTCAAGATCGATCAGGTCATGGTGACCCGCATCGAGTGAGGAGCGTGCTATGGCCGACACCGCACTGTTGATTGCAACCCGTAAGGGGCTCTGGATACTGCGTGGCGATCCGTCGCGCACCGACTGGCGACTCGAAGGCCCGCACTTCCTCGGCAATGTGATCCACCACGTGCGGCTTGACCCGCGCGACGGCCGCACGCTGCTGGTCGCGGCCCGCACCGGCCATCTCGGCCCCACGGTGTTTCGCTCCAGCGATGGCGGTGCTACCTGGCAGGAAGCGGTAACGCCGCCTGCCTTCCCGAAAGCCGAGGGCGGTCGTGTCGTGGAGCATGTGTTCTGGCTTACGCCCGGCCACGCCAGCGAGCCGGGTATCTGGTACGCCGGCACCAGCCCGCAAGGACTTTTCGTGTCGCGCGATGGCGGGAATAACTGGGCGAGTGTGCAGGGCTTCAACGAGCACCCGGAACGGCGTGCCTGGTGCGGCGACGACAAGGATCAGACGCCCGACGGCGGCAAGCTGCACTCGGTGTTGGTCGACCCGCGCGATCCCGCGCATCTGTTCGTCTCGATGTCGAGCGGCGGCACCTTCGAGTCCCGCGCCGCCGGCGCGGACTGGGCGCCGATCAACCAGGGCGTGCGCGCCGAGTTCTACCCCGACCCCTACCCGGTATTCGGGCAAGACCCGCACTGCGTGCGCATGCACCCGGCGCGGCCGGGCCGCCTCTACCAGCAGAACCATTGCGGCCTGTTCCGCCGTGACGAGGCGGACGGCCGCTGGGTCGATATCGGCGCCAATCTGCCGCAGGATGGCGTGCGCCGCGACATCGGTTTCGGCATCGTCATCCATGCGCAGCAGCCCGACACGATCTGGACGATCCCGATGGATGCCGGCAGCGTGTGGCCGCGCGTTTCGCCCGAAGGTAAGCCCTGCGTGATGCGCTCGCGCGACGGAGGCGACAGCTGGCAGATGTGCCGCACCGGCCTGCCCACCGAGCAAGCCTGGTTCACCGTTTTGCGCCAGGCACTGACGGTGGATGCCCACGATCAGGCTGGCGTCTACTTCGGCACCACCGGCGGCGAAGTGTGGGCGAGCACCGACGAGGGTGACAACTGGCGTTGCATCGCCCGCCACCTGCCCGAGATCTACGCGCTTGAAGCGGAGCCGCTTGCATGATGGTGCACGTGCGTCTGCCGACGCATCTGCATCAGTACAGTGGCGGCTTGGCCGAGGTTGAGGTCGATTGCGCGGCGCCCGCAACGCTGGCTGAGGTGCTGGCCGCGCTGGATGCGCGCTGGCCCGGCGTGCGGCATCGGCTGATCGATGAACAGGACGGCATCCGCCGCCATATCCGCATCTTCGTCGGCAGCGCCGCCGTGCCCGACATTGCAGCGCCGGTGGGCGAGGGTGAGGACGTGATGATTGTTGCCGCGCTGTCCGGGGGCTAACGGCGCGACAGCGCTGTCAGGATTAGCGCGTACGGCAACTCACGATCAGCGGCTTTCCCGCAGGTGGCGTGCGCAGCGCCGAGCACTCGTTGGCGGGCGGATAGATCATCCGGTAGATGCGCCGTTCGGTGCCCTCATAACGGCAAGCGATGATCTTCGGCCCCGGTAGATACCAGGTGATGCGCTGGCTGCCCTTGCTGCCCTGTTCTTCCTGAAGCTGCGGGGTCTTGGTCGGGTCGCCGACGTATACCTCTGCCCCGGCCAGTGCCGCAGGGGTGGTCGGCACTTCTGCGCTGCCGGCGGCCGCGGCAGCTGGTGCGAAGGTGGAATAGGCGCCGGCGAGCTTTAACGACGTGTCGAAAGCGGGCGGGCATTTCACATCGACGTAGCGTTGCGCGAACGCGGCGGGGCTGGCGCAAATGGTGAGCAGAAGGATCAGACGGCGCATGGTGGTTCCTCGGTCGCTGTAGCTGACTTCAGCGTAGCGTATGCAGCGACGTCTGCCACCCGGCGCCCTGCAAGCGTCAGGTGCGCCCCAACATCGCCCGCAGATTCGCGAGTTTGGCCTTTGCGTCTTCCTTCGACACCACTGCGTTCTTGTCCGGCCGTTTCACGCTGTCGGCGCCCAGTTCTTCAATGAAGCGCGAGGGCTCCACCGTGTGCCATTCGCCCGCTGCCTTGCGACGGTCGCAGTAGGTGATCGTCAGGCTGCGCTGCGCGCGGGTCACGCCGACGTACATCAGGCGGCGCTCTTCCTCGACCTTGTCCTCGTCAATGCTGCTCTGGTGTGGCAGCAGGCCTTCCTCGACGCCGATCAGGAATACATGCGGCCACTCAAGGCCCTTGCTCGCATGCAGCGTCGCGAGCTGGACGCCGTCGAAATCCTCGTCTTCTTTGTCGAGCATCGAGATCAGCGCGATCGTCTGCGTCAGTTCGAGCAGGTTCTTGTTGTCTTCCTCGCCTTTGCGACCAAGCCAGCCGACAAAGTCGGAGACGTTGCTCCACTTGGTTTCCGCCTCGCGCTGCTCGCAGTGTTCGTAAAGCCAGGCTTCGTAGCCGATCGCGCGGATCAAGTCGTCAAGCACCTGCTTGGCAGGTTCGCGCTGGGCGCGGTATTCGATCTTGTTGATGAAGTTGCCGAACTCGCGCACTGCTTCGAGCTGGCGGTGCGGCACATGCTGCTCCGCGCCCTCCTCGAACGCGGCGGAGAAGAGGCCAATATGCCGCTTGCCGGCGTAGTTGCCGAGCGCTTCAAGCGTCGCGGGCCCGATGCCGCGGCGCGGTGTGGTCATCGAGCGGATGAAGGCGAGATCGTCGTCCGGGTTCAGCAGCAGGCGCAGGTAGCTGGTGATGTCCTTGATCTCGGCGCGGTCAAAGAAGCTCTGCCCGCCGGAGATCACATACGGCACCTTGAAGTTGCGCAGGGTCTGTTCGATCAGGCGCGCCTGGTGATTGCCGCGGTACAGGATCGCGTAGTCGCGCCAGTGCGTGCGGCATTCGAACTTGTGGGCCTGCATGCGTTTGATCACCACCTCGGCCTCGTTCTCCGCATCGCGCGTCGCGACGATGTGGATCGGGTCGCCGATGCCGTGCTCGGACCACAGGCGCTTGTCGAACATCTTCTCGTTATTGGCGATCAGCGTGTTCGCGGCGGTCAGGATGCGGTTGGTCGAGCGGTAATTCTGTTCGAGCTTGATCACTCGCAGATTCGGATAGTCCCGAGCGAGTTGGTTGAGGTTCTCCACGTCCGCACCGCGCCAGGCGTAGATCGCCTGGTCGTCGTCGCCCACGGCTGTGAAAGCGCCGCGCACGCCCGCGATTTGCCGCAGCAGCTTGTACTGCGCACGGTTGGTGTCCTGGTATTCGTCGACCAGTAAATAGCGCAGCTTGTTCTGCCAGCGCTCGCGCGCTTCCGGGTGTTCATCGAACAGGCGCACCGGCAGTGCGATCAGGTCGTCAAAATCCACCGCCTGGTAGGCGCGCAGGGTCTTTTCGTAGGCCGGGTAGAGCTTCGCCGCCGCGGCCTCGATCTCGTCGCTGGCAAGCTTCTCGGCCTCCTGCGGCGTAATCAGCGCATTCTTCCAGCCCGAGATCGTCCAGTGAATCGCCTTAAGCATCGCCTTGTCGGCGTTGGTCGCGAGGTCGGCAACGATCTGGTGTGTGTCCGAGGCATCGAGGATCGAGAACTGCGGCTTCAGGCCCGCCAGCTTTGCTTCCTGCCGCACGATGCGAACGCCCAGCGCATGGAAGGTGCAGACCGTCAGGCCCTTCGATTCACCGCCGCTGAGCAGGTGGCCGACGCGCTCCTGCATCTCCTTCGCGGCCTTGTTCGTGAAGGTGATCGCCGCGATGTTCTGCGCGCTCATGCCGCAGGTTTTCACCAGGTGCGCGATCTTTGCGGTGATCACGCGCGTCTTGCCCGAGCCGGCGCCGGCCAGCACAAGACAGGGACCATCAAGATATTTCGCCGCCTCGCGTTGCGGGGCGTTGAGAGTGGACAGCATCGGGATCAGGAACCGCAGGCGTGGAGGCGTGATTCTACCGGACGGTGTGCTGCGCGCCGGGCGACGATGGCGCCTGCAGCAACTCGCGGATCAGGAAGGCACGAACTGCGTTGGCGACCCGGACAACATCTTCGTTTCGACTGAGGCCATGCCCTTCGCTAGGGAGCTCCAGCAGTTCGCAGCGAGCGCCTGTTTCGCGGTAGCGCGCACAGGCGCGCTGTGCCTGGGAAGGGGGCACAAGCGGATCGTCGAGGCCGTGAATCAGCAGAACCGGGGCGCTTTCGCGACTGATATGGAAGTAGGGCGAGGCTTCGCGTGCGCCGGGTCTGCCCGGCCCGAGCAAGGTCTCAAGCATGCCGATGGCGTCGGGCTGCAGTTCCGCGTCCGGCAGCGTCAAATCCCAAGGCCCCCAGAGGCTCACCACGGCTTTCACGCGAACGCCTGTGGCATTGTCCACCGCAAGCCATGCCGCCAAATGCCCGCCTGCTGATCCCCCTAGCGCAGCGATACGTGTCCGGTCGATGCCGAGCTCGAACGCGTGGCTGTCTATCCAGGCCAATGCGCGTTGCACATCGATTCGTTGTGCCGGCCAGCGATGCCCTGCGGTGGAAAGGCGGTAATCGATCGCAATCGCGACGGCGCCTTGCGCTGCGAACCAGCGCGCGAGCTCCGCAAACTCGGCACGTCCTCCTGCACCCCAGCCGCCCCCATGAATGAGCAGTATCGCGGGCCGACCGGCGCCGGCCTGTTCGGGTGCGTAGATGTCTGCAAGCAAATCGGGCGCGTAGGATTCCGTACGAAGCATGACGCCGGCGTTCGCGACGGTGCTTGCGAGGAATCCCGCCACGATGAACCGGAGCATGAGTGCGGTAAAGATGGCGCGCATGATGGCCAAGGCTGCCTCTTGTCGCGCACTTCGGCAAGTTAGCCACTGGTTAACGAAAAAGGGGCCGAGCATCGCCCGACCCCTTGATTGACTGGCCAACTCGCGGCCCGCGCGGTACTCAGTCTTCGAACTGCACCACCGTAGCGGTTAGCAGGCCTGCATTCAGCGTGCCGCGTACTTCGACGATACGGCCGTTCGCCAGCGCGCCGACAAGGCCATCCTTGAACACGGTAGTGTCGGTCGTTGTGACCTTCTGGCCGGCGACCTTGAAGTCGGTCGCCGAGACAAAGTCGGTGATCGCGCCGCGCACCTCGGCAATCGTCGGCAGGTCGCTGCGCTTGATCTCGATCTTCGTCGCGAGCACTTTGCCGCTGCTAACCGTACCGGTCACTTCGACCTTGACGCCGTTTTTCAGATCGCTCGGACTAGCGGGATTACCGTTTTCGAATTCAAAGGCCGTGCTGTCACCCCAGGACACCATTACGCCATTGAGTTCAAAGGTCTTCGCGGTGGCGTCGAGTGCATACAGCAGGCCCTCCAGCCTCACGCTCATGCCAGCATCCGGCACGAACTTCACTTCGCTCACCACCAGCACGCCGGCGCTGAAGCTGCCGCGCACGAGAATGCGCTTGCCGTTGGCGAGGTCGTCGACGCTGGCGGCGCTACCGTTGGCGTTGGTGTAGACCGTGGTGTCGGTGACATGGAAGATCATGTCGAAGCCCGACAGCCGGAAGTTGCCGGTCGTCGCGTTATAGCTGTTCACCTTGCCCGGGAAGGTGCGATTGCCGCCGTCCGGCGTGGTGGAGAAGCTCAGCGATGTCGCCTTGACGACGCCGGCCTCGTAGGCGCCCTCGATCTTCACGAGCACGCCGTTGGCGAGGTTGTCCGCCGTGCCGCCGCTGAACGTTGCGCTGGAGGCGTCAACCGGCACGCCGCGCAGCTTGAAGCTGGAGATGGACACGAAGTCCGTGATCGCGCCAGTCAGGCTGACCTCGGCGTCGCCTTCGTCGCGTACGAACTTGACCTTGCTTGCGACCACCTTGCCGGCGCTCCATGTGCCTTCAACCCGCACGGCACGGCCGTTGGCGAGATCCGCCACGGTGCCTTTTTCAAACGCGGCACTCTTGGCATCCACGCTCACGCCGGCCAGCTTGAAGGTCACATTCGTGGTGTCGAGCTCAGCCACCAGGCCGCCGAGGCGAACCTTGGCGCCATCCGCAATGCTCGGGTTCTTGATCCGCACCGCCTTGGCTTTCAGCACGCCAGCGCCGCTCACTGCGACATTGCTCCACACGGCAACGCGCTGGCCTTCGGTCAGCGTTGCCGTCGCGGGCAGCACGACTGCGCCGCTGTAGTCGACGGTCAGCGTGCCGATCGTGAAGGTCTTTGCAGTGCTATCCAGCGCCGAAACGATGCCGACAACGCGTACGAGCGTGATGGTCGGGTCCTTGCGCTCGACGCGCGTTGCGACGATCGCGCCAGAGGCATCCCGGGCGCCATGGACTTCGACGATGTCGCCAACAGCCAGATCCGAAAGGCCGCTCGCGCCCTCGAATACCGTCGGGGTCGCCGGGTCAGTCGATATCACCACTGTCTGGCCCGCAGCGACGAAGCCGGTGCCGCTGAGGCTGGTGATGCGGCCGATCAGCTCGGGCGCCACCGTGAGGTGCTTGATCGTGTCATTCGGGTTCAGCTCGGTCTCGACCTTCATGCCGAGTTTGACGTCGCTGCTGGTGCCGGCCGTCGGGCTGGACGGATCGCGTTCGATGTCGATACTGGCACTGCTGTCGTCAAAGCGCACGCCGTCGATGATCACACTGCCGAAGCCGGTGACCGTGCCGCTGCTGAAGCCATTGGGCGCAACGCCGGTGCCGCCTGAGCCGACACCCGAGTCGCCACCGCCACCCCCGCCACAGGCCGCGAGCACGATGCCCGTCGCCAGCGTGGCGATCCATCCCTTGATACCGAGTTTCACGATTCGTCCTCCTGGGGTGTTGTCGGTTCGGCGTAGTAATAGATGCCGAAACGCATCCGGCGGTCGGCGACCGCCGTGTTGTCCTGTTCGCAATGGCGGGCGGCTTCGCCGACCATGCTGTCGAAGGCGGTTCGCCAGAGCGTGCGTGCGACTTCGCCGAGTGCGGCCACCGAGGCCTCGCTCAGCCCGTCCGCGAAGACACTCTGTTCGAGGAATACCGGCTTCTCGCCGCGATCCGCTGCGCTCAGGTTGGTGGCTGCAGCCGCCATGTGGTCGCGCAGGTTCTCGCCGAAGTAGTAGGCCAGTTCGCGGAAGCCCTCGCGTGGCACGAAGCCGTCACGGCTCGGGATCACCGATTCGCCGTCGATCTTCACCACGCCCAGCCGAAGCAACTCGTCGAGCATGCTGCGGGCGTGAAAATCGGTCGACACCGACGCGACCAGTGTTTCAAAGGAAGGCGTCGGTCCGCTGCGCGGCAGGGCCTTGGGTGAGCCGTCCGGCGCGCGCAGCGCCGGGTCGTGCATCCAGCGGGTGAAGACTTCGGCGGCACGTGACAGCGGCGCACCGGTCGCGGGTTCGCCGTTTTCCGCGGCCATCTTGGCAGCCCGGATATCCTTGCGATGCACTCCTGACAGAAGACTGAGCGCCGAATCCGTCTGGCGCCCACCGTCCGCCGCGAGTTCGAACCGGGCGGCTTCGAGAAACACGTGTTTGAGCCGCGCTGCGAGCTGTGGGTAGCCGATGCCGTTCGCGATCAGCAGCCGCGCGAGCGGCAGCAGCATGCGTTCGGTTTCATCCAGCAGGATGTCGGCGCGGGTTGGGTGTCCGGTAGGAGCGTCCATGGTCTCGTCAGCGGGGATTCCGTGTTGTGCGGCCCATAAATGGAATTATTTCCCATATAGCGGGAACTTCAAGTGCGATCTGTCGCTAAACTTGTAACAGGAGTTGAAAGCCTGCGAACGCAAGGGCTGTGTGATAAACGGGCATGAAGAGTGACTTCGATCACGGCGTCGGCAGCCATGACAACTCATGAAAGCTCGGCGTCAGTCGTAATTTGTAGGGTACCCTCATTTGCAGCGCGGGCATTTGCTGCCTATCCTATGCGGCCGTGCGAGGGTTTCAGGTGGGGCACCCTCGTCATCTCAGAGCAGACAATCTTGGCGATTCCGTTCTTCCGCAAAGGGCCACAACCGCAGGAGCAGGCGTCCGGCAACAAGTCCGGCGCGCGCAGCGGCAAAGGCGATCCAAGCACATCGACCCTCGATTTCACGCAGGGCGACGCGCGCGCGCTTGCGCTCGCCGCGGGGAAGATCCACGTCGACGAGTTGTCCGACGCCGACCATCCGGCCGTTGAAGAAGCCGCCATCCTGTTTGCCAACGCTAACGACGATGCTGCGGCCATGGTGCTCGAGGCCGCGCTCGACGAGGGCGGTAGCGCCAACGAAACACTCTGGAACATGTTGTTCGATCTCTACCGCCTGACTGGTAAGCGCGAGGCCTTCGAACAGCGTGGTGTAGCGTACGCGGAACAGTTCGGCCGCTCACCGCCGATCTGGAGCGACGCGGACGATGCAGCCAAGGCGCCCAAGCCGACTTCGCGCGACGCCACGCCCTCGGTCAGCCTGACCGGCACGCTGGGCGCGGCCGTCGGGCCCCAGTTCGAACAGATTTCCAAGATCGCCACCAAGGCGGGCAAGCTGCGTATCGATCTGGGCAAGCTGCGCGGGGTGGACGAAGCCGGCTGCGAAGTCCTGATTCATGGCTTGCAGAACCTGCGCCGCGCCCGTGTCAACGTGACGCTGCTGAATGCGCGCAACATGCTGCCGATGATTGAAGGCCACGCGGTGCAAGGGCGCCGCGAAGGACAGGCGATCTGGCTGATGGTGCTGGAACTGTTGCAGGCGCTGGCCGAAGCCGATCGCTTCGAGGAAGTGGCGCTCGACTACGCAATCACGTTTGAAGAGTCGCCACCCTCTTACGAAGCGCCGCCGGCAGAAGCCGTGGCCAAGGCCAAGGATTCGCCGACCGCCAGCATCCCCAGTCTTGAGCTGGTGCCGATCGAGGAAGAGGCCACCAATTTCGTCATGGAAGGCGAGCTCACCTCGGCGCAGGCCGACGCGATCCGCAAGCTTGCGCGCTACGGCGCCGACCGCACCACGGTCGAGGTCGACGCGAGCCGCCTCAAGCGCATGGACTTCGTTACCGCCGGCAACCTGTTCAACGTGCTGGTGCAGTTCCAGGCGCAAGGCAAGCTCTGCGTGTTCCGCGGGCTCAATGCCATGGTCGCCGCGCTGCTGCGCGTGATGGGTGTGCATCAGGTTGCGACGATGGAGTTGCGCCGCATCTGATCGGCGGGAGCCGCTTGCGGTCCTTGCGTTTCGCACCATCGCCCCCACACTGGTAGAACGGGCCGGGGTCTCCGGCTGCTACCGGAAGAGCCATGGAGCAATATCACGGCACCACGATCCTGTCGGTACGTCGCGCGAACCAGGTTGCACTGGGCGGCGACGGGCAGGTCACCCTCGGCAACATCGTCATCAAGGGCACCGCACGCAAGGTGCGTCGCCTCTTCCACGGCAAGGTGCTCGCGGGTTTCGCGGGCGGCACGGCCGACGCCTTCACCCTTTTTGAACGCTTCGAAGCCAAGCTCGAAAAGCATCAGGGGCACCTGATGCGCAGCGCTGTCGAACTCGCCAAGGACTGGCGTACCGACCGCATGTTGCGCCGTCTCGAAGCCATGCTGCTGGTGGCGGACAAGGATCACACGCTGGTGATCACCGGCAACGGCGACGTGCTGGAGCCCGAACAAGGCTTGGGCGCGATCGGTTCTGGCGGCGCCTATGCGGAATCTGCCGCGCGTGCGCTGTTCGAGAACACCGAAATGCCCGCCAGCGAGGTGGTCGCCAAGTCGCTCAAGATCGCCGGCGATCTCTGCATCTACACCAACCAGCATCACACGATCGAAACCCTGGAGTGGTGAGCCGGCGCCCCTGTGCGCTCTCTCGTCGCCGTCTGCTGAAGGGCAACGCATGACCCAGATGACCCCGCCGGAGATCGTCTCCGAACTCGATAAGCACATCGTCGGCCAGCAGCGCGCCAAGCGCTCGGTCGCGATTGCCTTGCGCAACCGTTGGCGCCGCGCGCAGGTGGATGAATCCCTGCGCCAGGAAATCACGCCGAAGAACATCCTGATGATCGGCCCGACAGGCGTCGGCAAGACCGAGATCGCGCGCCGCCTTGCGCGGCTGTCGAACGCGCCGTTCGTGAAGGTCGAGGCAACCAAGTTTACCGAGGTCGGCTACGTCGGCCGCGATGTCGACACCATCATCCGCGACCTCGTGGAGATCGCTGTCAAGGATGCGCGCGAAGTGGCGATGCGGCGCGTGCGCGCGCGCGCCGAAGACGCCGCGGAAGACCGCGTGCTGGACGTGCTGTTGCCACCCGCGCGCCCGGTCGGTTTCGCGACCGAGGTGGCGACGCCGGAGGACAGCGCGACCCGCCAGAAATTCCGCAAGAAGCTGCGCGAAGGCGAACTGGACGACAAGGAAATCGAGATCGAGGCGAGTGTGCAGGGTGCCACCGCCGAGATCTTCGCGCCGCCCGGCATGGAAGAGCTGACGCAGCAGTTGCAGGGCATGTTCCAGAACCTCGGCAACCAGCAAAAGAAGCTGCGCAAACTGAAGATCCGCGAAGCGCTGAAGCTGCTCGCCGACGAAGAAGCGGCGCGCATGGTGAATGACGAGGAAGTGAAGCTCGACGCGGTGAAGAATGTCGAGCAGAACGGCATCGTGTTCCTCGACGAGATCGATAAGATCGCCTCGCGCTCGGAAGTCGGCGGGGCCGACGTTTCGCGCCAGGGCGTGCAGCGCGATCTGTTGCCGCTGGTCGAAGGCACGACGGTCACGACCAAGTACGGCATGATCAAGACCGATCACATCCTCTTCATCGCAAGCGGTGCGTTCCATCTAGCCAAACCGTCGGACCTGATCCCCGAACTTCAGGGGCGTTTCCCGATTCGTGTCGAGCTCGATTCGCTGTCGGTCGATGACTTCGTGTGCATCCTCACCGCCACCGATGCCTGCCTGACGCGCCAGTACCAGGCGCTGCTGGCAACCGAGGGGGTGGCCTTGGACTTTGCCAGCGACGGTATCCGCCGGCTCGCCGAAATCGCCTTCCAGGTGAACGAGAAGACCGAGAACATCGGCGCACGCCGGCTGTATACCGTGATGGAGAAGCTGCTCGAAGAGATCAGTTTCGACGCTGGCAAACCGGGTACCGAAAGCTTGCGGATCGACGCCGCCTATGTCGACGGCCGCCTCGAAACCCTGGCCGGCAACGAGGATCTGTCGCGCTACGTGCTGTAAGCAACACAGGGGCGCCGTGCGCCCCTGCATTTACGTCGCACTTCCAAGCCCGAACGCAGCCGGGCGAACGACCGCCCGGCGTGTGTTCAGAGTGCGCCGAATATCTTCTTCGCCAGTGCGCCGGCGGCGCTGGCGGGGTTCTGGCGGATCGCCCTCTCCTCTTCAGCGATCGCGGTGTAAAGCCCATCGAGCGCCTTGCGTGTGACGTAGCGGTCGATATCGGCGTCCTCGGCCTTGACGAGGCCGAAGCCGGCGGCGGTGCCGGCCAGCGCGTTGTACTGCTGCGCAAGGCCGATCTTCGCGGTCGCTTGCTTCACGGTGGACGCGAAGCGCGCGGTCAGCGGTTCGGCCGTCTTGCTGCGGAAGTAGCGGGTCACCGAGTCGTCCCCGCCGGCGATGATCGCCTTCGCGTCGGAGACCGTCATCTGCTTGACCTCCGTGCTCAGCAGCGGCAGCGCCTGCGATACCGCGTCCTCCGCTGCGTGGTTGATCGCGGCGTGCAGCGCGTCCACCTCGCCCCCCTTGCCAGCCAGGCGCATCACGCTCTCGGCGCGGCGCAGGCCTTCGGGCAGCGGGATTTGCAGCTTCGGGTTGCCGAAGAAGCCATCCCTGCGGCCAAGCTGGCTCACAGCCGCCGCGGCGCCCTGCGTGAGCGCCTGACGCAGGCCTGCGCTGGCATCCTTGTCGCTGAACATGTCGAGCCCGCCGGCGAGGGCTGAACCTGCGGTGACAAGGGCGGTCAATGCAGTGACAATCGTGCGTCTGGCCAGCATCGCGAACTCCAAACAATGAATCGAATCTCCAAGCAGCTTAGCATCGTCGCCTTGTTTGCCCTGCTCGCGCTCGGCGGCTGGTTTGCGTTCGGTCGCGAGCGCCCGGCGCCCGACGTGGCGGTGACACGCCTCGATGGCCAGCCGCTGCGCATGGCTGACTTGAAGGGCAAAGTGGTGCTGGTGAACTTCTGGGCAACCACCTGCACCACCTGCGTGAAGGAAATGCCGCGGATGGTCGATACCTGGCGCAAGTACGCGCCGCGTGGCTATGAGATGGTGGCGGTGGCGATGCAGTACGACAACCCGGACTGGGTCAAGGACTACACCCGGCGCACTGGCCTGCCGGTCACCGTGGCGATCGACCGCAGCGGCGAAGCCGCGAAGGCCTTCGGCGAGGTCCGCCTGACGCCGACCAGCTACCTGATCGATCGCCAAGGCCGCATCGTGGTGCAGTACCTCGGCGAACCCGGCTGGGACGCGTTGCACGCGCGCATCGAACGTCTGCTTGCCGACCCAGCCTGACGCATCTTCGAATTGTTGCGCGGGCGTGCTGCGGTATCCTCGACCGCCATGCCAAGAGAATTAACGATCACCCGTATAGCGGCTTGCCTTGGTCTTTCGCTGTGCTGCGTCTGCAGCCCGGCGCGAGGCACCGAGCCGGCACCTGCGATTGCCCAGCAGCAGACGGATCCCGCCGCGGCGCTTCGCGCCCTGGTCGAGGTTCACTTCGAGCAGACGCTTGAGCTGATGCCGCTGTTCGCAACCGCGATCGGCGACTCACGCTACGACGACCGCCTCGGCAACCCGGCCAGTCTCGCCGAACGCGCCCGCTTTGCCGCTTTGCAGCAGCGTTCGCTGGCGGCTGCGCGGGCGCTGCCGCGCGATCGCCTCTCCGCCGCCGATCAGCTGACCCTGGACGTCTTCATCGACGAGCGCGAGAAGACGATCGCTGAGCGTCAGTTTCCCGAGTACCTGATGCCGATCACGCAGCTCAACAGCATTGCGGTCGATCTCGCGGTGCTCGGCTCAGGCGCCGGGCAGCAGCCTCTGGCGACGGTGGCCCAGCACGAGGCATGGCTGGCGCGCGCCGCGCAGTTTCCCGCCTGGGTCGATAGCGCGATCGCGAACATGCGCGAGGGCATTGCGCGAGGCGTGACGCTGCCACGGCGGGCTGCGCTGAAGGTGCAGCCGCAACTCGATGCACTGGCCGTGTCGGACCCGCAACAAAGCGTCTTCCGCGGCGCGATAACACGCTTGCCGGCTGATCTGCCCGCGCCTGAGCGCGAGCGCCTGGTGGCTGCCTACGACGCGCTGATCGCGGAGCAGTTGCTGCCCGCCTACCGCAAGCTGGCAAGCTTCTTCGCAAGCGAATATGTGCCTGCCTGCCGCGCGTCGGACGGTTGGTCCGCGCTGCCCGATGGACAGGCCTGGTATCGCGAACGGATCTTCGCCAACACTGGCCTCAACTTGCCGGCAGAGAAGATCCATGCGATCGGCCTGAGCGAGGTTGCGCGCATTCGCGGCGAAATGGAGCGCGTACGCATCAAGGTCGGCTTCAAGGGCGATCTGCCGGCCTTCTTCCGCCACCTCGCGAATGATCCGCGCAGCTATCACAGCACCCCCGAGGCGCTGCTGGACGGCTTTCGTGACATCAAGCGGCGCGTCGATCCGCATCTGCCGGAACTGTTTTCGCAGCGCCCGCACGCCGACTACGAAGTGCGTGCAGTGGAAGCCTTCCGTGCCAACGCATCACCGGGCGCGTTCTACCAAATGCCGTCCGAGGACGGCAGCCGCGCCGGCATTTTCTATGTGAACACGCACGATCTGCGCGCGATTCCGGTGTGGGGCATGGAGACCTTGTCGCTGCACGAGGCGGCACCCGGGCATCACTTCCAGATGTCGATCGCGCAGGAACTCGGTGGCTTGCCGCGCTTTCGCCGCTTCGCCAGCGACAACGCCTATGTCGAGGGCTGGGCCGTCTACGCGGAGACCCTGGGACATTCGCTGGGCCTGTTTTCCGATCCCTACCAGTGGTTCGGCAAGCTCAACGACGAAATGCTGCGCGCCTCGCGGCTGGTGGTTGATACCGGCTTGCATGCGATGGGTTGGTCGCGCGAGCGCGCGATTGCCTACATGCAGCAGAACCAGTTGATGTCCGACGGTGATGCAGTGATCGAGGTCGAGCGCTATATGGCCGATCCGGGGCAGGCCTTGGGCTACAAGCTTGGGCAGCTGCGCATCCTCGCGCTGCGCCATGAGGCTGAACAGCGCCTTGGTGCGCGTTTCGACCTGCGCGCCTTCCACCGCGAAGTGCTGGTCGATGGCGCGTTGCCGCTGCCTGTGCTCGAAGCCAAGATCCGCCGCTGGATCGATCGCCAGGCTGCGGGCTGATTGCCAATCGAAGGGCGGTAGTGCGCCTCAGCGCGTGCGCCGGATACTGCCGTCTTCTGCGATGTCGATACCGCCGGCGGCCGGTTGCGGTGCGTGGGTGCCAGCGGGGGCTGCGGGTTTCTGTGCCGGCAGCGTCACGATCTTGCTGCGCTCCGGGTCCAGCGCGCGTTGGTCATGGTCAGCGGGGCAGGGCTGATCGGTGTAGCTGATCTTGCCGCGCTTGACGCATTTGTGGATCCCTGCGCCTTCCGGCTGCGCCGGTTCGACCGGGATGATGTCGCGCGGGTCGGGCAGGCGCGAAACATCGGGCTTGGCGCGCCAGTAAGTCGCCTCGAGCTGCGGGCGCGGATCGCCATGAACCAGCGAGAAAAGCCCGACGATCGCGATCGCGGACAGCGTGAACAGAATCAGGAAGATGCGCACGATATGGACCAACAGGGGCCGACAGCCAGTGTGGCCGGCAGGCAAAGACGCGATGCTAGCGAGCTTGTGTGACGGCTGTCGGTGGCAAGCTGCACGGACAGCAATCATTCCGCCGCGTTGTTGACCTCAGGCAGGAAACGTTCAAGCAAGCTGTTCAGGAAGCGCTGGCCCTTGGCGCTCGGGCGCAGGCGTTCGCCGTCCGGTTCCAGCAGGCCGTCGCGGCGCGCCTGCACCAGCGTGGCCTCGATGGCCGCCAGCGGCAGGCCGGTTCGCTCCGCAAACAGCGCTGCTGGTACGCCATCGGTCAGGCGCAGTGCATTCATCATGAATTCGAACGACAGGTCTTCGGTGCCGACTTCTCGCCGCTCCTGCACTGCCGAGCCCTTCGCGACACCGTCGAGATAGGCGTTTGGATGCTTGTGCCGCATCTCGCGCACGATGCCCGTGTGTGACGACAGCTTTCCGTGCGCGCCAGCGCCGATGCCCAGATAGTCGCCAAAACCCCAGTAATTCAGATTGTGGCGGCAGCGGTGACCCGCTTGCGCGAAGGCGGACGTTTCGTAGTGCTGGTAGCCGGCCTGTGCAAGCCGGGCCTCGATCGCCTCTTGCATGTCGGCGCCGGTATCGTCGTCTGGCAGGTCGGCCGGCGGGTTGGCGCCGAAGGCAGTGTTCGGTTCCATCGTCAGGTGATAGCAGGAGAGGTGCGGCGGCTTGAAACCCAGGGCGGTGTCGACGTCGGCGAGCGACTGCGCGAGCGACTGCCCGGGCAGCGCATACATCAGATCGAGATTGAAGGTGTCGAAATGCTTGGCGGCCAGCTCAGCCGCCCGGCGCGCTTCGGTGCCGCCATGGATGCGGCCGATGCGCGTGAGGAAGGCGTCATCGAAGCTCTGGATGCCGAGCGAGAGCCGGGTTACGCCGGCACTGCGGAAGTCCGCGAAATGGCCGGCCTCGACGGTGCCCGGGTTGGCTTCAAGCGTGATTTCGCAATCGCCTGCAAGCGGCAGGCGCATGCGAATGTCGCCCAGCAGGCGTTCGAGCCCTGCGGCGGAAATCAGGCTCGGCGTGCCGCCGCCGATGAAGATGGACTGCACGCGGCGACCCCATACCTGCGGCAGCGAGGCCTCAAGGTCGGCGATCAGCGCGTCGAGGTAAGCCTGTTCGGGTATGCCGTCGCGCACCGCATGCGAGTTGAAGTCACAGTAGGGGCACTTCTGCACGCACCAAGGGAAATGCACATACAGCGACAGCGGTGGCGGTGCGGCCAGCAGCGCGCGGGTGATCGCTGGCGGACGGACGACGAGCGGGATAATCCGGCGTTGCGACATGCCGCTCACGGAAGGACTAAATCAATGACTGCGACGGCGCATCGCGGCGTTGCGGCGGGCTTGCTCCCGCGCCTATCCACTTGATATGTCTTGGTCGCTGCGCGCGCCGCGCCTTGCCTTGCATCCGTCTCGCTCACCTATTCAGTCCTTCCTTAGCCGGCGCTGCGCTTGAGGCGATCGAGCAGGTGACGACAGGCCGCGCCGCGGTGCGAGAGCGTGTTCTTCAGCGCCGGATCCAGTTCCGCGGCGGTCTGCCCGAGATCCGGCAGCAGGAACAGTGGGTCATAGCCGAAGCCCCGCTCGCCGCGAGGTGTGTCGATGATCTCGCCACGCCATTCGCCGTCTGCGATCAGCGGTTGCGGGTCATCTGCGCTGTGCACCAGTACCAGCACGCACACATAGTGCGCACGGCGATCGGCAACGCCGGCAAGTTTCTCGAGCAGCAGCGCGTTGTTGCGTGCGTCCGACTTGGGCTCGCCGGCAAAGCGCGCAGACTGCACGCCGGGCGCGCCGCCGAGTGCCGACACACACAACCCGGAATCGTCCGCCAGCGCGGGCAGGCCGGTGTGGCGCGCTGCGTGGCGGGCCTTCTCGAGCGCATTCTCGACGAAGGTGCAATGCGGCTCCTCGGCCTCCGGCACGTTGAAGTGCGATTGCGGCAGCACTTCGATACCGAGCGGCGCGAGCAGCGCGGAAAACTCCCGCAGCTTGCCGGCGTTGTTCGAGGCGAGGACAAGTTGTTTCATCGTGGAAGGCTCACGAAAAGCGTTGATGCGGATGCTGGCGCGGTTGCCCGTTCGGGCACCGTGCCCGCGGCGCGGCGCCGAGCCAAGTGCGCTGCCCTGGCACGGACCGGGACAGCGGGATCAGGCGGCCAGCGCGCGCCCTTGTGCTTCGACCAGCTCGCCGATGCCGCGTTCCGCGAGCGCCAGCAGCGCGTCGAGTTCGGCGCGCGAGAAAGGGGCGCCCTCGGCGGTACCCTGCACTTCGACAATGCCACCCGATGCGGTCATCACGACATTCATGTCGGTGTCGCAGTTCGAGTCTTCCGCGTAGTCGAGATCCAGCACAGGCTGGCCATCGACGATGCCGACCGACACCGCCGCGACGCGCTCGCGCATCGGGTTGGCGGGCAATTTGCCAGCGGCGACGAGCTTGTCCAGCGCCTCATGCAGCGCCACGCAGGCGCCGGTGATGGCGGCAGTGCGGGTGCCGCCATCGGCTTGCAGCACATCGCAATCCAGCGTGATCTGGCGTTCGCCGAGTGCCTTGAGGTCGACCACCGCGCGCAGGCTGCGACCGATCAGGCGCTGGATCTCCTGCGTGCGGCCACTTTGCTTGCCCTTGGCCGCTTCGCGGGCGCTGCGGGTATGCGTGGAGCGCGGCAGCATGCCGTATTCCGCGGTAACCCAGCCTTCACCCTTGCCGCGCAGGAAGGGCGGTACGGATTCCTCGACGCTGGCAGTGCACAGCACCCGCGTGTCGCCGAATTCGACCAGCACCGAGCCTTCGGCGTGGCGCGTGAAGCCGCGGGTGATGCGCACTTCGCGCAGGGCGTTGGCCGAACGGCCGCTCGGACGGGTACTGGTCATTTGGTGTACTTCCTGATCGCGGAGTTGATTTCTGCGATCGCGCGCTCGATGTCGTCGTCGCTCAGTTCGCTGTTGGCCGGGGCGGCCTGGCCGGCGGCAAAGCCTTCCATCTTGGTGGTGAAGCTGTCCATCGGCATCGTCATTGTCGAGATCGTCGTCGGCGGCGATTCGGCGAAATCGTCGTGCCAGGTCATGCCGACGATCGACAGATTGTCGGCCGTCGGGCCGGCCAGCACTTCGGCGCGGTTCATCAGCTTCGGCAATGATTCGAGGATGTTGCGGGTATCGACCTCGGCAATCGCCTCTTCCGCGCCGACCGGGCCCCACACGCCGTCGGAGCACAGCAGCAGCGTGTCGCCAGCGTACAGCGGCGTGCGGCGCGAGAACTCGATCTGTGGCGAGTGCGTGCCACCCAGGCAACTGAAGATGCGGTTGCGGAACGGGTGCGTGGCCTGCTCGCCTTCCTTGATCAGGCCTTGCTCGACCATCACCTGCACGCGCGAGTGGTCGCGCGTGTGGAAGGCGACGCGGCCGTCGCGCAGCAGGTAGAGCCGCGAGTCACCCGCGTGCGCCCAGTGCGCGAGGCTGTTCTGCACCACGCAGGCGACGATGGTCGTGCGCGGCGGATCGGGTAGGTTCTTGTCGAAGGCGTAGTCGAGGATCGCGTGATGGGCGTTGGTCAGTGCGCGCGAGAGGAAGAGCATCTCGTCCTGCAACTGCCCGCGCGCCTCGCGCTGGAAGCTCTCGGTGATGTACTGCACGGCGATCTGCGCGGCGATCTCGCCATGCAGATGGCCGCCCATGCCGTCGGCGACGACCATCAGCAGCGCATCGCGCGAGTAGCAGTAGGCAATGCGGTCCTGGTTGGAGCGGCGCTTGCCGGGCCGGCTTTCCTGATAGATGGTGAATTTCATGAGCGCGAGATAAAAGACCGAAGTCGGGTGCCGAGAGTGCCGATCCAGGTTGCGGCAACCACATCACCAGGATGCGGCTGACGAACCCGTCGTGCGAGCGCCTTTTGCAGCGCATACACGCTTTGCGGGCGCTCCAGCGGATCGAGTTTGAGACACCAGTCGATCGTGTCCAGGAGTTGGGCGGAGTACTGCTGCGACCAACGCTTGCGCGCCGGTTCAAGCTGGTCTTTCTTGATGCGTTCGTCCGAGCGCTGCGGCGGCGCGCCGGACAGGCAGGCGTACATGCTGGCGCCGACCGAATAAATGTCGCTCCACGGCCCGAGGTGTTCGCGGTCGCGGAACTGCTCCGGCGCGCAGTAGCCGGGTGTGTACATCGGCTTGAGCATCGGCGCGTCGTTGAACAGCGTCTGCCGGGCTGCACCGAAATCGAGCAACACCGGCGTGCCGTCGTTGCGCAGGTAGATGTTGGAGGGCTTGATGTCGAGGTGCAGCAGCTTGTTTGCATGCACTTCGCGCAGGCCGTTGAGCAGCCGCGTGAACACCCCTCGGATGAACTTTTCGCGGATGTCGCCCTTGTTCTTGTTGATGAAGTCCTGCAGCGTACGGCCGCGTTCGAAGGCCATCACCATGTACACCGTGCTGTTTGCGCGGAAGAAGTTCAGCACGCGCACCAGGTTCGGGTGGTTCAGGCTTGCCAGCGCGCGGCCTTCCTCGAAAAAGCACTTCATGCCGTAGCGGAAGGCGGCCTGGTGCTCGTCCGGCACGCGCGGCTCGATCTCGCCGTCCTTGCGCAGCGCCAGCGAGTTCGGCAGGTATTCCTTGATGACCACCGGCATGTCGTCCGGGTCGGTCGCCAGATAAACGATCGAAAAACCACCGAGGCTGAGCTGCTGCTCGATGCGGTACTGCTCCAGCTGAAAGCCGGATGGCAACGGGCAGTTTGCTTGAGCGGGCATCGGGGCGCACGTATCATTCGGCGAAAGGGCCTTGATTTTCAGCTTTTTGTCCCACCCCTGCAATTCGGCCGCGTGAATTTGTCATTTCACGGCCGCCACAGCGGAAGCTTCCGATGATCCATTCCATGACCGGTTATGCGGTCTGCGCCCGTGAAAGCGGTCGCGCACGCCTCAATCTTGAGCTCAAGAGCGTCAATTCGCGCTTCCTCGATCTGGGCTTTCGCATGGCCGAAGAACTGCGCCTGGCCGAACCTGCCCTGCGCGAGGCGATAACCGCGCGGCTGTCGCGCGGTAAGGTCGAGTGCCGGCTTTACTGGCAGGCGAACGCCGCACTGCCGGCCGAGCTGTCGCTCAACCAGACCCTGGTCGATCAGCTGAGTACCGCGCAGGCGCAACTGCGCGATCACTTTGCCGATGCCGCGCCGCTGTCGGTCGGCGAGCTGCTGCGCTGGCCCGGCATGCTGGGCGAGACGGGGCCGGATTTCGATAGCCTGCTGGCGACCGCCGGCGAACTGGTGAAGCTGGCGCTGGACGATCTGGTCGCCTCCCGCGCACGCGAAGGCGAAAAGCTTGCCGCGATGATCCTCGAACGCGTGCAGGCGATCCGCGCGCTGGTTGCCAAGGCGGAGCCGATCCTGCCGGCCGCGGTGGCGGAGTATCAGGAAAAGCTGACCTCCCGGCTGCGTGACGCCGTCGCGACGCTGGACGAAGACCGCATCCGCCAGGAAGTCAGTTTGTTTGCGCAACGCGCCGACGTGGTGGAGGAGTTCTCCCGTCTGCGCACGCATTGCGATGAGGTCGAACGCGTGCTCAAGGTCGGCGGCCAGGCCGGCAAGCGGCTTGATTTCCTGATGCAGGAACTCAACCGCGAGGCCAACACGATGGCCTCGAAGGCGGTGTCCGGTGCGCTCTCCAGCATCGCGCTGGAAATGAAGCTGCTGATCGAGCAGATGCGCGAACAGGTTCAGAATCTGGAGTGACGTTTCACGGCGTTTCACCTTGTTTCACAAAACCACTAAAAGCCACTAACCATGTGGCTTTTTTGTTTTTTACCGTTGCATCGCGTCTCAGAAAAGCGCAAGATTTTCGTGTACCCATCTGTGTACCTTGACCATAGCAACAGGGGTAATTTTGGGTACACATGCTAATTTGCGTTCTGGGGTGATGTTATGGGTAAGCTGACAGACATTCAAATTCGGGCGTGGATCAAGAGCGGCGAGCGTTTTGAAGGCCGTTCCGATGGCGACGGCCTCTATCTACGCTTCCGTGAAGGAGACAATGGTCCTACTTGGCGCTATCGATATCGGTTTGACGGAAAACCGAGGGTTATGAACATCGGTAGCTACACAACGGTTTCTTTGGCCAAGGCCAGAGAAATGGCCAGAGAGCTTTCAGCCAAGGTAGCCCTTGGCCATGACGTGGCTGGTGAGAAACAGGAGCGCAAGCGTGAGGCCATTGCCAAGATCGAGGCCGAGAAAAACGCTTGGACGGTGGCTAGGCTCGCCGATGAGTATTTTGAAAGAATCATTCTTGGTCGCTGGAAACATCCGAACATCGTTCGGTCCCGGATCGAGAATGACATTAAACCCAACTTGGGAAAGATTAAGGCCGAAGACGTTAAGCCACGGGATATCGACGCCATGTTGCAGACCATCGTGAAACGCGGTGCTCCTACGGTCGCAAATGATGTCCTCCGCTGGTCGAAGCGAATTTTCGATTTCGGCATTAAGCGGCACGTCCTCGAATACAACCCAGCCGCTGCCTTTGATCTCTCGGATGCGGGGGGCAAAGAGGAATCGCGTGATCGCTGGCTTGACCGTGAAGAACTCAGCAAGCTTTTTCAAGCTATGCGCGAGAAAGCAGGATCTTTCACGATAGAGAATCACTACGCAGTACGCTTACTTCTTTTGCTGGCAGTGCGGAAAGAAGAGCTCATCGCTGCTCCGTGGTCCGAATTCGATCTCGAGAGAGCGGTGTGGCATTTGCCCGAAGAGAGAACCAAGACCAGTATGGCCATAGACATCCCTCTGCCAACTCTTGCGGTTAGCACTCTGCAAGAGCTCAAACGACTGTCGAGCGGCAGCGCCTATGTTTTCCCCGCTCGAAAAATGCAACAGAGAATGATTCCCCACATTGACCTGAATACCCTCAATGCAGCGCTATCCAAACACATCAAGCCAAAGCTGCAGGACATGGATAACTTCACTATTCATGACTTCCGCCGCACCGCACGTACCCATCTTGCCGCGTTAGGAGTTGATGCCTTTGTCGCTGAACGGTGCCTCAACCACAAGGTGAAAGGAGTGGAAGGAATATACAACCGGCACGATTATTTTGATGAGCGCAAGAATGCGCTCGACCAGTGGGCAAAATTACTGTCTTTATTGGAAGAGGGGGGAGCGGATTACAACATAGTACCCTTCAAAAAAGCTGCGTCTAATTGAGTGGGAGTGGCTGTCTATGCATCCGTCGGTGACGGAAGGTATTGAGCCTGTCGCGAGACTCGGCAGGTAATACGTCCGCACACCAGCTAATTATTGATTTTACCTGCATCAGAATCCATGTTGGTTACATATATTTAATCTGAAGACTGGGCAACCCTAGCCTTCAATCCCCTATTTCCACCCATTCAAGAGCCCGTTACCCGCAGAGGTAACGGGCTCTTTTCATTTCTAGGAGAAAAACCCATGCGCAACAAATGTCCCGTCTGCCATTCAACCAACATCCATCGCCTGCATACCGCCAGAAGAATCGGCAGCACGGTCGGTGCCGTCGGCGGTGCCGCTACTGGTGCTGGTGGCGCTCTGTCCGGTGCACAAACTGGCGCAGCGGTAGGTGCTGTCGGTGGTCCTGCCGGCATGCTGCTCGGTGGTCTGGCCGGCGCCATCCTCGGCGGTCTGCTCGGGGGGGCCGCCGGTTCGATCGCCGGCGGCAAAGTCGGCGATGTCGTCGACGAGAAGGTTCTCAGCAATTTTCAGTGCTGTGATTGCGGCCATGAGTTCAGCGACCGCTGATCTGCCGTCATCCCTATTCATTTTCAGGAGCCTCAAATGGCACACCAAGTCCAACAGATGGCCTATGTCAGTGAGACACCCTGGCATGGCCTCGGCAACGAACTCACGCCGCAGCAGCCCATTGAAGTCTGGGCAGATCAGTCCGGCATGTCCTTCCGGATTCTCGAAACCCCTGTCCGTTTCATGGCCGAATCGGCTGGTCCGCTTGGTTCCATCAAAACTTTCGCCGATCAAAAAGTGCTCTACCGGTCCGATACGCAGGATGCCCTGTCCGTCGTCTCCAACCGTTACCAAGTTGTTCAACCCAGTGAGGTGCTGGAGTTCTACCGTGATCTGACGGAAGTCGCTGGCTATGAGCTGGAAACCGCCGGGGTGCTGAAGAACGGAAAAAAGTTCTGGGCACTGGCAAAAACCGGTCAATCATCTGCCTTGAAGGGAAATGATGTCGTCCATGGCTACTTGCTGCTCGCCACGTCCTGTGACGGTACGCTGGCGACCACGGCGACGCCGACCACGGTACGGGTCGTCTGCAACAACACGCTGACCATCGCGGTAAATGGAGCAGTCTCGGCCATCAAGGTGCCGCACAACACCCGATTCGATGCGCAGGCAGTCAAGCAGCAACTCGGTATTGCCGTCTCGCAATGGGACGGCTTTCTGTATCGGATGCGGACACTGGCTCAACGCAAGGTAAAAAGCCATGAAGCGATGGCTTATTTCCTCCGGGTGCTGTGTGAAGTTGATCCCAACAGTTCTGACCTGTCGAACCTGTCCAACGAACGCGCGCTTTTGAAGGTGCAATCTCTCTACGACGGCCAGGGTCGTGGTGCCGAACTGGAAGCAGCCAAAGGCACGGCCTGGGGACTCCTCAACGCCGTGACCGAGTATGTCGATCACGAACGACGTGCTCGCAGTCCTGAGTACCGCCTTGACTCCGCCTGGTTCGGTCAAGGTGCTGTCATCAAGCAGCGTGCGCTGGATACGGCACTGAAACTGGTCGCATAGTTTCTTGTAGCTTCTTCAACCCGCCTCAATCGTCCTCAACCTTCCCCCTCGACTGCCCGGTTCGGTGTTTGCCGACCGGGCTTTTTGTCGACTGGCGGTCGTGAGCGGATTCCAGTTCAGGCATTTCCTTCCCAAATTCTGGAGATCATCATGGCATTACCTTCAGTACCCGTTTCACAGACTCAATCAACGCGGCCAGCATTGCGTCTGGTCAGCACCAAGGCCTTGCCTCGGGAAGATTGGCTGAACGTTCGTCGGCAAGGCATTGGCAGTTCCGATGCCGCTGCTGCCGTTGGCCTCAATCCCTACAAATCCCAGCTTGAACTCTGGCTGGAAAAAACTGGCCGTGATGGCCTATTGCCCAAGACTGATCCCCTCGACGAGGAGAGCCCCGCTTACTGGGGGAGCATCCTCGAACCCATCGTGGCAGCGCATTACACCCGGCGCTCTGGCAATCGTGTGCGACGCATCAATGCGGTCCTTCAGCATCCCGATCCGAAGCTGCACTGGATGCTGGCCAATATCGACCGTGAGGTTATTGGAGCACAGGACGTTCAGATCCTCGAGTGCAAAACCGCCGGGATCAACGGCAGCCGACTCTGGAAAGAGGGCGTGCCGGAATACGTTCAATTGCAGGTCCTGCATCAACTCGTCGTGACCGGCAAGGCCGCTGCCGATGTGGCTGTTCTGCTCGGTGGTCAGCACTTGGAGATCCATCGCATTCATCGGGATGAAGCGCTGATTGCGCGGCTGATTCAGTTGGAAGCAGCCTTCTGGCGTTACGTCGAGACGGATACACCGCCGCCGGCAGATGGTTCGGAATCAGCAGAGCTGGCATTGCGTTGCCTGTATCCCCAGGACAAGGGGATCGCAGTTGATTTCAGTACCGACCGTAACCTGTCAGCGACCTTTGCCGACTGGATCAGTGTGCGGCAGACCTTGGCTGAAACCGAGAAGCTGGAAGCGAAGTTGAAGCAAGCCCTGCAACAGGCCATGGGCGAAGCATCACGCGCCATCTTCGAGACCGGCGAAGTTACCTGGAAGAAAGCCAAAGACAGCGTGGTGCTCGATACGGCGCGACTGCTGGCCGATCAACCGGATTTGCTCAAAACCTACGGAATGCAGCGCCAAGGATCGCGGCGATTTGTGCTCGCTTGATTCATTCCCGAAAAACCTACGTAACAGTACCCAACCCACTAACTCCTCATCGGCAACCGGATAGTAATCCAGTGCTGGTGGGGAGTTTTTTATTTGAGAGGAAACATCATGTTGAAAGGTTTGGTCATCACACCTCCCGTTCTTGGACGAATTTCGATCGGTAAGGTCGTCGAGAAAGCTGGCAAACGTCTCCCGGAAAAGGACGACCAGTTCACCATCACTAGCCAGGTTCAGGGCGCCGATGGATGGCTGCCGCATCCCTTTGATGAAGGATTCCGGAAAGCACAGGGCGGGAAAATTCGTTCGATTCCGATTCGGCTGCTGTTCAATGATCCCGATCTGAATTTCCGGGCTGAATATGCCCTGTTCGACCGGAGGACCGGTCGGCCGGTCTGTGTCGGCAACGGTGAGAGCTGCAAGCGGCGGACGGAGTCGGGGGTTCAGTCATTGCCGTGTCCGTCGCCGGAGGGTTGTACGCTGGCGCAGAACGGAGCCTGCAAACCCTATGGCCGGTTGAATGTGCTGATTGGCGATGATGATCCGCTGGGGAGTTTCGTCTTCCGGACGACGGGGTTCAACAGCATTCGTACCTTGTCGGCACGACTGGCCTACTTTCAGGCAGTTTCGGGAAATCGACTGGCGTATCTGCCGCTGGAACTTCGGTTGCGAGGAAAGTCGACGCGGCAAAGTTTGGGGACCCCGATTTATTACGTCGATCTGACGGTGCGCAGCGGGGTTTCTGTTGAGGAGGCTCTGACGGAGGCGAAAACGCTGGAGGCGGATCGCCAGTCGGCGGGGTTTGATCAGGTTGCGTTGGAAACGGCTGCTCGGCTTGGTTTTTCAAACGGTGCGTTTGAAGAGAACGAGGACGAGGGAGATTCGGTGGTAGAGGAGTTTTATCCGGAGGGTGATGGTGCCTCGGATCATGCTGAAGCAGCTTCGCCTGCTCCTACCGAAAAGGCTGCGCAATCGAGTCTGGTCAATAAGCTAGAAGATCGAGCAGCAAAACTTGCGAGCGATGTGAAATAGCTTGCTACCGAGGCTGGTGCTGAATATTCAGGAAAGCAAAGGAGCGACGCCCGAGGCGCAGTTGCGCTTCGGGTTGTCGGCTGTTTTCTTTTTTTTAGTCATCACGAAAAAGCTCCGTACCGATAGCGTCACCGGCTGTCGTGTCGTTCAAACATCATGTATCCACCGACACGTAGCGTCGGCCAATCTGATACGGAGAACAATTGTGAACACTCAACTGCACAGCCTGATTGAACGGCAACGCCAGCGCATGCGCGAACTGCGCGACGACGCACCTGATCTTGCCAATGCCGTTGCCGAAGAAGTTTGGGATCGGTTTGAAATGGATATCGAGGAGGTTACGGCTGACGGCTACATGTTCGACATGGCCACGAGCACGCAAATGGCGCTATCCAGCACGCTGGCACTGAATTACGACGAAGCTTTCGAGCGCCGAGTGTTTGGCTTCTTCGCGCGCCAAGGTAATGAGCTATGTGAATCGAGCACGAGTATGGCCAGCTTTGACGGAGCCCAGATCGATCTTGCCGGCTTGCGCAAAGGCCTCAAATTGCGCCGCCGTGCTGAAGAATTGATCGGCCAAGCCATCGAACGCGCAAAGCCTGGGCTGATCGGAATGCTGTTCCTCTCTAGCGACCCCTGCTCCGATGCTTGGGAGCGTGAGCACAGCGAAAATGCCAAGCGATTAAGCAGCAAACTGCTTGAACTGCGCGGACCGATTGTCGATATGATCCGTGAGGAGTTGAGCGCGGTTATTCAGGCAGGGCGACTGGCCTACATCGAGATGCTTGAAGGTTTGCCTAGCCATCTCGCTTCGACGCAAAACCGTCCGGAGACAGCCAGTCAGGACGCTCCACGGGCATGACATCGGGTTCCGCAGGCATTGTAGATCGGCTAACATCCAAGAGATCCTTTAATGCAAGCCGGAAACCATAAGTCTCTCTCATGAACCACCATACCCTTAAACAACGCCACCGCACCTTGCGTGAAGGCTACCCGGCAAATCTCAACTTGCGCGTGCACCGGGCGTTAAGCTGGCTAAAGCGAGCCGAAATGGCGGCAGCGGAAGGAGATGACGATGGCCGTTTTATTTTTCTGTGGATTGCCTTTAATGCTGCCTATGCCAGTGAGATCGACGAGCGCTGCAGACTTTCTGAGCAAGCGACTTTCATGGGCTTTCTCGAAAGGCTGTGTGCGCTCGATACCGGCAAGCGTATCGACAATCTGGTGTGGCAGGAGTTTGCCGGCGGAATTCGTGTTTTACTTGACACCCCCTTCGTCTTTCAGAGCTTCTGGGATTTTCAAGCAGGCAAACTGGGCGAGGATGAATGGCTTGCACGCTTTGCCAAAGGAAAGAAGATCGCCCAACAGGCCTTGGCTGGCGGTCGAACGCCCGCTTTGCTGGGAGTGGTATTCAATAGGCTCTATACCCTGCGCAACCAGTTGATTCACGGTGGTGCCACTTGGAATAGCAAGATCAATCGCAAACAACTGCGAGACTGCGGACAACTTCTCAGCAAACTGGTACCGGTGATCCTCGATCTGATGCTCGATTACCCTGAAGTGGACTGGGGGCCAGCCTGTTATCCCGTCCTGGATGCCGCCTGACATGGCAGTCAAACCACCTCCGCTAGAAATTCGTTGCCCGCAGTGTGGTTGGCAGACTGTGTGGCAACCTCGGTCGGATGCCCTGACCGCCCTGCCGCCTGCCGAATGTCCGCGCTGTGAGCATTCCGATCTGGAAGCCCGTCCGGCATCCTCCGCGTCGGCGTTTTTGGGGCGAGTCAGAAATTGGTTGATGCCCTCATGAGCGCAGCCATGTCTGGACAGCATTCCTACGCGCTCGACAATGCCCTGCTGATTCTCGAAATTCTCCGCCGCATTCCGCGTCGGAATTTCACAACCAGTACCCATCTTCGAGAACAGGTTGCCGCTGCTGGTTACGAGGTGAGTCTGCGCACGGTACAGCGCCATCTGGATGCCATTTGTGCCCGTTTCGCTATCGAATGCGATACGCGGAGTAAGCCTTTTGGCTACCGTTGGATGGAGGGAACCGAGGGTCTCAAACTGCCACTGCTCACGGCCAGCGAGTCGCTGTTGCTGCAACTGGCTAAGAGTGAGGTGTCGCAATTGTTGCCGGCACGCGCCCTAACTAGCATGGCACCGTTGTTCGCAACAGCACGCCGTGAACTTGAAGCTTCCCCGGAGCCTCAGATCGAACGACGTTGGCTGAAGAAGGTGCAGCGCATCCCCGATAGTCAGCCCTTGTTGGCACCAAAGATCACGCCCGGCGTCTTCGAGGCTGTGAGCGATGCACTTTACCGCGAGTGCAAATTGAATATCCATTACCGCAATGCCCAAGGGCAGCGGAAAAATGCCACGGTCTGTCCGCTTGGCTTGGTGCAGCAAGGGATACGGCTCTATTTGGTCTGTCGTTTTGATGGATATGATAACGAGCGCATTCTGGCGCTACCGCGCATTATTCAGGCGGAAGCCAGTGAAGAGTCTTTTTCTTGGCCGACGGATTTTGACCTGGCAGTGTATTGCAGTGGCGGTGACTTCGGCATAAGTCATGGCCGTAGGGTTTCCCTTCGCTTTCGTATCGATAAGATCTGCGGACAGCATTTACGGGAGTCACCATTGGCGGTCGATCAAACGGTTCGCGATCTGGATGAGATGTTGGAAATCACAGCCACAGTTGAGGAGACTGAACTCCTGCATCGATGGTTGCGTGGCTGGGGAGAAAATGTCAGCAGGATCGATATGAAGCCGGTTGTAGGCGGCGATACATAAAGCCTCAATAAACTGCTCTTTTGTGGCAAGAGTCGTTTCTGGTCTATTCCAACGTGCTGTTATTGCAAGCTAATATGGGATATCTGGAGATACTGATTAAGTGATTGATATGACTGATCGACATCACAAGCAAACTACTTATGAAGTGCGCGACCCAACAACAACCTTGGAGAAGGGGGTTGTTCTCTCGCTCGAAACAAGGCGAATGTTTGAGGAAGCCATTGGCGCGATGCGTCATCACAAAACAATCTATTCCGATTGGGGTTTTGGTGACGTTGACCCTACAGGCCGTAATATGATTCTCAATCTGTATGGTCCACCTGGAACTGGGAAAACGCTTGCTGCAGAAGCACTCGCTGGCACGCTAGCGCGCAAGTACATCCATATTGGAATTTCCGAACTGGAAAGCAAATTCGTGGGGGAAACAGCCAAAAACATTTCAGCAGCATTCCAGTTTGCTGCATCGGAAGGTGCCCTGCTGTTTTTCGATGAGGCAGATACGCTGCTTGGTGCGCGTCTTTCCACAGTAACTCAAGGCATTGATAACGAAATTAACGCAATGCGCTCGACATTGTTAATCGAGCTTGAGCGTTTTGAAGGTGTGGTAGTTTTTGCTACAAATTTTGCAAAAAACTACGACAGTGCTTTTGTCAGCCGCATCCGATACCACATCGAATTCAAGTTGCCCGATTTGCCTAGCCGAAAACTGCTATGGCAGCGGATGTTGGTTCCTGGCGTGCCACTTGCCGAGGAGCGGGATAGCCTGATTGATCGATGTGCTGCTGAGTCTGAGGGCTTGTCTGGTCGGGAAATCCGTACAGTATTGCGAACGGCCTTTCCGCGCGCACTCGTGGAGTCGTCTGAGCAACCGATGGTGCGCTGGGAACATATCTCTACTGCCATTAGCGATGTGCGAATGGCGAACAACAACGTAGGTTCTCGAAGGCAAGAGCAGACTACAAATGCTGGTAGCGTAGAGCATGCTCGGCAGATGCTTGGGCTTGCCAAATAAGTAATTGATCTGTTTAGCTGGATTCTAGGGGGAAATATGGGACTTTTTAGTTTTATTGGTGGTGTTTGCAGCTCTGTTGCAAGTCGGGTTGGTAGTGCGATTAGCTCGGCATGGTCGGCTGCAAAAGATGTCGCTGGCAAGGCAATTGGCTGGATGGCCGAAAAGGCAGAGGGATTTGTCAATGGTGTTAAGAAGGTGTGGCAAGCGGTAAAGCCTTATGTATCGCTGATTCGAAAGGGTCTCTTGAAGGCGGCGAATGCCATTCCAATTCCATGGGTTCAGGCAGCCTTGATCGGGCTGGAAAAAGGCCTGGGCGCATTGACTGCTTTTGAGAACTCCCCCATCGCGAAGAAAATCGATGAAGCGATCAAGTGGTCAATCGAGTTGGCTAAACGTTGGCAGAAGAGTAAGAAGACTGAGACCGAGGTTGACGAGCACTTGTCCGAGGAAGAATTGATGGCGGCAAAGCGCCATCAGGAAAACCTGCGTTTTGCTGAACGTGAGGTCGTATCACCAGAACAGCGTCACCACTTGGAACTGGCGTCCGCGATCAACGATTACGAAATCGCGAGATCCGATCTCGCGAATGCAATCGATTCCTCGCCGGAGAATTTCGAGCATTACCTGCGACTGCGAGCAACTCAGAAGCTATTGAACATGGCAGACAAGAAATTCCGCTCAGCTCAGTCTGTAGATGAATTAAGTGCCGACGATCTATTTCTTGTACGGATTGCGTCTGACCTGATTAAGGCTAACCCTGAATTAAGTACAGAAGCTGCCGCTAGACTTGATCGGGTGCTAACCGAGAAATACGGCAAAAAACTGACGCCGTTTGTTTTTGAAGAAATGATCGCCTCCTGGGGAGTTCGTGCCAGAGAGTTGGGGATGCAATGGGAAGAGGCCAATCGTAACCATGCGAAAGACAGCATGCTACTGAAGCGCCTGATGCTCGCACGCGATATCCAAAATGAGTTGTCTGCAGAAGAAGCATCCCAATTGGAGAAATTGCAGAAGGATGTGCCTGTTGGGCAGCAGCAGCTTGACGCTCTAGCCACCAAGCAGCGTGATATTGAGCGCTATGTAGGTGCTGCCGAGGGGTTTCTTCAATTGCTTGAGAAAACTGAGGAAGAAATTGAGCGCGAAGATCGAAGCTATCTGCTTGAGGATGGTGCGGCAGTGGGCAAGTTGCTGATCGATTGTGCTCAGCATGAGCGCTCTTTCGACATGCTAAATCAGGATCAGCAGTCGCTGATTACGGATTATGCCAATGTGTTCGGCAGGGAGGCCCAGTCCCGCATGGAGATGGTTCTGGAGATGGCGGCATGACCGGCGGCGAGGTGATGTCTTTCATCCTTCCACAAATGGATGATCCGATTCAGATTACATTTTTGTTAATAATTTTGGTGTTGATGATAGGCACCATGGTTAGCGCTCACCTGACAGCGCGTACAGCGTCATGGGAGAAGAAATGGAATCGTGGCACACCTGACGATTCAAGCGATGATCTGGATATCGAGCACGGCAGCGTTACTGATCTCTGGCATGCAGTAGCGACCGCGCCGGAAAAGATCGCGGAAATTATGCCTGGTATGTTGTTGGTTATTGGCTTGCTGGGCACCTTTTTAGGATTGGGCTTGGCTCTCAATAAGGCATCGGCCATCCTTGGGCAAGCAGAAGCCATGAGTGCAGGTGCTGCTGCGGATAGCATGAATCACTTGATGGGCTTACTGCAGGGTCTAGGAACCAAATTCAAGACCTCAACGTGGGGGATTACCGGGTTCGTACTCTTGAAAATCTGGAGTGAGGGGACGAGATTTGAAGAAAAGCGACTGACTTGGGTCATCAGCAAAGTTAAGATTGAATTGGAAGGGCGCAAGCGGCAAGAAATTACTGAAGAAGCGAAAAAACAAGAAGCTTTGCATGCCGAAATTTCTGCGGTTGCGACTGATGTCGTTGCCGGGTTGGCAGAACAGGTCGGCAAAATGTTGGTGTTGGAAAAAGGACAACATCAGCAACTGATTCAGCGCTTCGACAACCTCAATAAAGGGCAAGGCGAGTTGCTTGTGGAGTTGCGCGCGAATAGAGAGGCCATGGCTCAATTTAGCGCCGGAATGTTGAATGTAGTTGAAAACATGGCGACAGGTGCTCAGCGAATGGTCGAAGGCGCCGATAGAATCGGCGCTGCGGCTGATCGTATGGCTCAGGGCGCTGACAAGGTTGGTGAGGCTGCAAACGGGCTAGTCGGCGCGGTCGATGAATTCCAGACACAGTTTACCGATGTTCTGAATGACGTTCGCAACGATCTAGGCGCTGCTATCAAAGATATGAGTGCTCAAGCTGCCGTAACGCTGGAAAAGGGCAGCACGCAATTAAGCGATGCGACACGAGAAATCTCTGCAGCGCTTGGCGTTTTGTCCGCCGACGTTAAAAACACCATGAATGAGGTCAAGGATTCAATTGGTGACGCGCTAAAAATTCAGCGAAGGGCATCAGAAGAGTTCACCTTGTCTAGTCGTGCCTTGAACGAAAATATTGAAGCAACGACAGGGATTGTAGGAAAGCTAGCTCGACCCATTGAAGATGGTTTACGGGCGGTGTCGGACTCTGGGCAGCACATGCGCAGTGTCGGCCGAAGTCTGGACGGATCATTGGGCGCAATGCAGCGTGTTGTAGAAAGTCTGGTGCCCTTGTCTGAAGCATTAAAACCTCTTGCTTCTAGCCATGAATACCAGCAGGAGCTGATTTCTGCGCTTAGTCCGCTTCATCAGTTGCCGGATAAGCAGCAGGAGCTCATTAAGGAATTGAGGGGATTGCGAAGCGATCTGATAACACCGCCAGTACCAAAAACTGAAAACCTTGTTGAGGCGTAAGCTTCGTTAATCCAATGAAAGATAAGCCAAGCGAATGGATAGCTATCTCGGATTTGATGGCTGGTGTGATGGCGGTAGTCATGTTGCTACTGGTGGTGTCCGTCTTACAAAAAGGAATAAGCGAACTGCGCTATAAGGAAGAGTTGGTCCGGTTAAACAGCACCAAGAATGACTCGATTAGCAAGGTGACGTCTGCGCTGCAGGCGATGCTAGGCAAAAAGAGCGGTAACGATCTAATTGTTCTAGATCTGCCCGCTAGGCGTTTAACTTTGCGTGATGGGGTGTTTGAGCGTGGTAGCGCCTGTTTGACTTCAGAAGCGCGTGCTGCAGTGGCAAACGTACAAGGGCACTTGGCCAATTTCCTGCTGGAGAATCCGAGCGCGCGGATTTTGGTCGAAGGCTATACCGATAATGCACCGGTAAAGAGTCCGGTGACCGACTACCAGCGTTTCTGTACGGTCTATGATGACAATTTCACGTTGTCAGCGGCACGCGCTCGTGAAGCTCGGCGGGCACTGATCGGGACTTTAGACACAGCGACCGCTCAGCGCATAGTCGTCGCTGGATACGGGGATTCGCGACCGTTGCCAGGCGTTAATCCCGCTGATGCAAGAAATCGCCGTGTAGAGGTGCAACTAGCCATTGACTAAAGCCGAGGTAGGCCAAGATATGTGTAACGACTGGATGCTGATATGCATATTGGGTATTTTTGTGGGTGGATGGGTGGTTGTTGGTGGTTTGATTGCGGGGGTAGTTGCCTTAATTGGTGGTGCTCTCTCAAAAAACAAATTAATTAAGTACGCGTCAATATTTGTTTTGGTGCCAGTTGGCCTTTTTGGGGCGGCTCTTCTGCTTATCCGATTTGCCGGTCGAATGTAAATTCTAAGATTCTCTGAGAAACCTGTCGAAGTAACGCGGGGTTGATGCATCGCTCAGATCTATAGGCAATGAAGACTGTGGAGAATGTTTCCACTATGCAGAAATTCTATTTATTTGATTGCCGGGGTAATGGAATGTGTGTTTAAAAGACGAATCAACAGATATTTAACGTCGTAAATTTGAATGTAGGGGGTGAAGTGGCACTAACGTTGATTGGGGCGTTAATCGCTCTCATGTGGGCAATTTATCAATTCGTAAACGCTGTCTTTGCGGTTGCTGGTGGGTTGATGGCGTTCGCGCTTATCAGTGTCTGCACTGAGTTTGTAAATAAATCTGAACTATTTTCTCCGGCGTATCGAGACTTTGTGTCGCCCTCTTTGGGTCTGATTTATAGCGTCGGAATGCTTGTATGGTTTTATGGCTTTGAAAAGTGGTTGCTAATATCCTTTGCAGTCGTAGCATGCATACTGAGCATAATTGGATTGGTTTTTGGTTTGGACGCGGGTAGCACACTCATAGGACTCCTGGTTATCCTGATTACGCCTTCCTTCTTGAAAAAACTGACTATTCCAATAATTTCTTGGAAAGACGACGGCGAGGGGCGGGTTGAGTGTCTTTTTAATACAATTTTACTAGCTATTATTTCTTTGCCGGCGCTGATTATTATTGGCGAGGAAGTCGTAAAATTACTTGGCGGTCGAAAGCAGGCTATTGATTATACAATTTATTTTGTTATCCCAGTTCTATATGCTGCTATCTATGCATCCAATCTTAAGAGAAATAGAACTCCGACAGATGGTATTTTTATTTCGCTTTTCAGTGTTGCTGCAATCGCTGCGATTAGCGCTTATTTTTGGGGATGGCGTGACGGTATAGTGACTCCCCCTGTTACCCAGACACCACCCGTAGCCGTGGCAGTTCCAGCGCCAACTGCACTGCCTGAGGCGTCACTAGCCAAAGATGTCAACGGTCCTGTCGATCAATCTGAACCTGTAACGCATCCGCAAGGACAAGAGCAATACGCACAGCAGCAGGCCGAACAAGTACCGTTTGCTCCAACTCCAGCGGTAGCCTCCCTCAATCTTCTTGATCATGCAGTTAAATGTGGGGAGGTAGCGGAATGCATTGCCGTGATGCTTCTGTCCGTTGATCATCGTTCACCTGAGGCATTGCATGTTGCTGCAGCGCGTATCTCCGAGCGTAACAAGGCTCAACGTGGTGATCGCAGGGAGGCCCGCAAATTAAACGAAATGGGATTGGCTGAATTCAAAAAGAAAGACTTGGGGGGAGCCATGAGTCTTCTTAAACAAGCGAATATTGCTGACCCCGCCGACGTAGAAATTCTGTCAAATCTTGGTTACGTTGCCTTGCAAGCCAATCAGATTAATGATGCTGTTACTGCACTTGAGGAAGCATTACTTCTCGATCCTCGTCGAACCAGTACGTGGGTGCCGATCGCAGAGGTATATGCCATCCGGAATGAACACGAAAGTGCAGTAAGGGCGCTGTTACTTGGATACGAATTTTCAGGCAATAAGGAAAAAACGCTGTCTGTATATGAGGATCAATCTAGTATGGCTGAACGTGAGTTAATGAGATCGGTATATGCTGAAGCATTGAGAAAGGCCACGGTTCTTCGTGGTAATTGAGCTGTATGAGATTTGTTGTGAATATTGATCGATCAGCTGACTTGACCTCCTGGCAAGGTCAAGCGCTTTCCTATTCATTCTTGGGGCTGATTTGATCACCAGAGCTGCCTTGAGCTAACCCGTCGCTTTGATTTCCCTGCACTGACTCATCCGTCGAATCGCACAGACGAGGCCTCCCGGCATTGCTCTTCTTGCGTGGTGAAATGCCCCGGGCAAATGAACGCTCATTGCCCGACTTCCTGATCGGATCGATGCTCTGCTCCTCCTTGCACAGGTAGGCGATAGCCTTCTCTTTCAGCACTGTCCGCTTGGTATCATCAGTGTGATCAATCATCCCAAGAGCACATTCCGCGTATTTGGTTTTTTCCCGATTGCAGTTGTGGTAAATCCCTTTTCCATCAGTGATTTCGTTTTTCCAATACTCTCCAATCTGATCGCCTTTAAATGCATCCTTGCTGACCTTTTGTCCGTCAAATATAAAAAGGCTATGAATGTGCGGACCTTTGTCCTCCGTGAATTCCTTTTTTGCAACATAACCCACCATGTTCCCAAACAGAGATGGTTTGGTTCGCCTGTTGTTGAGCAAGTGCGTCAGATCCTGATTAATATCTTCTAGCGATGCATCTTTGGCATATTCTTTTGTGTAGGCAAGATCCAGTCGTATGAATTGCATTTTCGAATAGATATCGAAAAGGTCGTCGATATACGTTGTGGTGCTCTCAGCCATACGTTGGCTGTTTCTTGACTCGTTCATTTCAATGCTCCCGTTTGTTGTTTGGCGAAATAACCAAACTATGTATACGGATTCATTTAAAAATTAATCTGCTTTGAAAATGTGATGGCCAGTACGGTAATACATGAATATCCATCACTGGCCATCATGGTTATGGTGAGTTGAATGGATATGGGTTGTTGATATACATATTAATAATATTATTAATTAACCTTATTCGACCCCTATTTTTTTGCGCTGCAAATGGTTTGTATACGGATTTGCATGCGCTGTGTTTTCATGGCGTTTTGAATTCCTGGGTATATACGAAGTTGTGGCATGCCATTGGCGAGCGTGAAAGAGGCGAAACGTCTTCGTAATGAGTTGCAGTCGTCTCGCACATGTGGGGTTGAGCGATGCTCAAAAAGTACAAGCCCACCGGAATCCAGTGGGCTTGCAAAAATGGGTTGCGTAATTTCCGAAGTTAGTGATTGGTCCCGGGGGCGTTATTCAGCGCATCCTCGAAGATTGCCCGGTAGTACCCGACGAGCGCGTTGTAGTTCTGCATGTCAGGATAGAACAGATCGTCAATCACCCGATCAACAACAGCGCGCGCAACATCGAACACATCTTCCTGGTCGTCGTTTTCCGCACTAGCGTTCTGATGCAGTGCCATCCTGAATCGCTGGCGGCAGATGTCGATGCCCTCCAGGTACCACGATTGATGCGCTTCAGGAGTCAAGATTCCCGTCAGATGGTGTGGTATTGCGGGAAATTCCATGTTCATTGCCTTTGTCACCTGTTTCGGGGGAGTTGGCCCAAGTGGACCAACTTGATCAAGGTGTTCAACACGCCCAACAGGGTCATTAGGTACGGTGCGACCAAATGCCGCAAATGGGAGAGCCATCCCTTGGGCCATAGCAGCGATGTTGAACTGCTGGTTAGGGAACGGATGCGCGTTCCCTGAGCGATCGTATCGAGCCGGAACCAAAGCGGGGATTGTGCTTGGTAATGTTGAGGGCAGTTCCCACAAGGTGTACGTCGCTGTTTTGCGGCTTGAAACACCAGCGGCCTTCTTTGCGCGTTTGAGGGATGCCGCGGAGATTCCGACCGATGCTGCAGCGTTTTCGACCTCTTTGGCTGGAAGCGGCCCGTTCGCAAGTTGGTTAACCAGGAAAGTGTAGGCCTGGCCTACAGCTCCTGAGGCTGGTTCGGAGTCACCACCTTCAGCCCAATCCAGAATCTCGCGGGCCGTACCATCGAGTGATTCCTTCCACAATACCGCCGCCGTTTCAATTGGGTGATGTTCAGCCATAACGGTTGCACTGTGAGTTTCGTACAAAAAACCGCCATGATCCGAACCCAGGTTTGATTTTGCCCTGACAAGGACAGAACAGTGAGATCCGTCTTCCAATTGTCCGGATGAGACTTTCGCGGTCAACAACACGACCCGTGCAACAGCACTGAAGGCAAAACTGCCGGCTACGCGATCAAGAGGGGCTTTCCCCTTTGATTGTTTGGTCAGGTGGGTGATGCCGAGGATCGCGCAGCCGTGGTTTTCGGCAAATTGAATGAGCGGTTCGAGCGCACGCCGAACATCCGAATTTTTGTGCGAATCTCCACCAACGACCCGGGCGATCGAATCAATAATCACCAACTTTACTTTTCCAATTTGCCGAGATTTTTCTTCCAAATGCGGAAGGTCTTTCTCAAAACTAAATGAGCGACGCCTACCATTCTCGAGGGTGGCACCGATGACGTGGACGCGCGAAAGGTTAGCGTTGGCGGCAATCAGGCGGGGAATGATGCTGTCTTCAACACCATCTTCACAGCTCCAGATCAGGACATTTCCGGCGGGCGAATATGTGCCATCTGGCCAGATAAGGCCGCCCAAACCACCGTTAGATACAATCGCCGCACATGCTAATGCGATGAGGGTTTTCCCCGTGCCGGGGGCGCCTGCCATTACTGTCAACTTTCCCGCTGCTAAATTGCCGTTCCAAATCCAGTCGACGGCAATGGGGGGGATGAATGCAGCACAGGTGACTTCAACTTCTTTCATTTTGCTTCTCCAATTCGGTTTCCTGCATAACAAGTGTTTTCTGAGTGCTTTGCAGGGCCCGTGCATTGCGATCAGCTGTATGTCTGAGTGTTTTTGGGTTGTGCTTCCTCCTTCTGGGTTATCGTGCGTTCAGCGCAGCACGCAATTGGCCTACATTCCATCGGGTAGTTCTTAGACCAAATTTGACTGGTTGAACGAAGGTCCCCTGCTTCACTCGCCGCCAAACCGTCGCGGTGGAACAGCAAAAAAGTGCGCAGACAATCTGAATCGAAACGTTTGCGGAGTCTGGGAGGTCGTCAAAATTCTTCAGGGTGTGATGCCATGGGCTGGTCCTACCGTTGTTCATTCGTATCTCCTTCTGTTGATCGCGAAGCACGGTGCGCCGCGATTTCATGGCAGAGAATAGACATTGGGGTTTTTCCCGCAGTTTTTGCGGTCTAGGTATGCCCGATACCGTTTGGATTGAGCGATTTTTTGCGGAAGATGACTTACGGTAGTTATGCGGAAGTTTTGTATGCAGAAACTGCCGACATCCGGATAATCTTCTAGTGTGATCAACCCCGGTTTGATTGATGTCGTGCGTAGATATCTCGATCGCTTTTGGAGGGAAGCTAGCTAGTGGCTGGTTGGCAGACGCAAGTCCTGCACGATTGCGACTATCGGAACCTATATTCGCCATATCCTGCCCGCCGTTATCTTGGATATGGTTACGCTAAATTCACTCGAACAAGTGACGGAGCGCTCAAGCTGGAAACTGGATTGAGCGCGCTAGTGGTGGTTAAAGCGGATTAAATCAATCGGATGTTCCGAAGTAGGTATCGAAATCTCGAAGCAGATTAGGAAAATAGTGCTCTATCTGGTTTCTAAGATACCGTCGGTAATCGAGCGGCCTATAAAAGTCGCTGTGTTTTCTTTCTTTTTGCTTTTTGCATCCGAGCAATATCGCAACTATGGATAAAACATCAAATAGCGCCGCTGCGCCAGGCTGGCGTCGACCTGCTACTGTCCTAGCGGCCAAGAACTCTTTGTATCGATTGGGGTTGCTACAGCGCTCTCTGAACCATTGGCGATTTTTTTCGTCGTCATTCTTGATTTTGAAAGCATTGGCAAGCTCTATGTAGGTCGCTAGACGTGACTTGTCGTTATTGCTGTCCTCCTCAGTGCGGGCTTCATCGGGGCTTCGGTTTTTGTTGATATGCACGGCGTCACCTGTATCTGCCGACATTAGGCTGGAGTTAGATGACGCGCTTTCGGTATCCTGAGAGAGATACTTATTGAAGTGTTTGAATTGAATGAAATCTTTTCCGTCGCAATTTACAGAAAAAACCATTTCATTAATTGGCTTAAAAATTGTTTTAATCCTGAGTAGGCGAGTAAATATATGTATCTGCGACTTGTAAATTACTGCGTCTTTTAATTCAGCAACTGTTGCAGGAGGCTTGATGATTATCTCAACGTGGTTTTTGACAACGATTTCTTCACGATTGATAGCTTCAACCAGCGTCGATCTCAAATGAGATAAATATACCTTGCGGTTTTCACCGTTGACGTCATGCATGCTGTTGCTAAAGGGGATCTCATTGCCTCGGTGATCAACTTCAGGAAAAATGAAATAGGCTAGCTGCTTGAGCAGGAAGGTGAGCGGTAGGTAAGGAGCATCAGCTAGCACTAGTTGATGGTCGTAGATTTTAGCGTCGTCACTTTCATTCATTGCATTTGCATCCGGCGTGCCTCGATCTCGCCGCGTTTTGAAAAAAAATATCCGCAGCCCCATGTTGATATTGTCGCCCAAGGTTGAATTGTCAGGTGTTCTTCGCTGAGCAGAGCGATTGCACACAGCTGGGATTTGGCAGCATGTACTTCAGGTTGGCTGACGATCGGTTGTCCCTGTGCGAATACCTTTACCTAGTTGTCCTCAGAGCCTAGAGTCCAGAATCGGAGTGTCGGCTACGTCGCTACTACAGGATCTGGCAGAAATTGCGTTAATACTTGATTGTGCCAAGTACTCGGCGCGGGTGAAAATACGCTCTTCCGATTGTGTTGGGCGCTTACCATCACTCGTCTCAAATTGGATCAGATAAGGGCATCAAAAACATGTACCCAAGGGTGTACCCAATGAAAAAATGTATTAGACATGAATCAGTAGTGGCGGGCCTTTGTGCTCGCCACTACTGATTCAGGTTCAATCGAGTAAGCCATGCCCGGACAGCTCTATATCGTTTCCGCCCCCTCCGGCGCGGGCAAGACCACCCTGGTGCGTGGCCTGCTGGAACGGGATCGCGGCATCCGTCTGTCGGTCTCACACACGACTCGCGCACCGCGGCCCGGCGAGGTCGATGGCCAGCATTACCACTTCACCGACCGGGCGAGCTTCGAATCGCTGCGCGCAACCGGTGGCTTCCTCGAATCCGCCGAGGTGCATGGCAACCTCTACGGTACTTCGCGTGCGTGGATCGAGCAGCAGATGGCGACCGGCATGGACATCCTGCTTGAAATCGACTGGCAGGGCGCCCGCCAGGTGCGATTGGCGTTTCCGCAGGCGGTCGGCATCTTCATCCTGCCGCCCTCCATGGAAGAACTCGAGCGCCGTCTGCGCGGTCGTAATTCTGATTCGGATGAAGTCATCGCCCGTCGCCTCGACGCCGCGCTGGGCGAGATGGAGCATGTCGACGAATTTCATTACTGTATTATCAACAATGACTTAGCCGAGGCTCAGGCGGATCTGGCGGCGGTGGTCCGCGCCTGCCGCGTGCGCCTCAATGTGCAGAAGGCGCGTCATGCCGACGCGTTCTCCTTCCTGCGGGCTGAGCACTGAATCGGGGAAGAGCGCATGGAATCTGATGGCATGCATCGCTGTCGACCGGCTACGCAGAGCGGGGCGGGTCGCGTGCATGCACGCCGATGGTGTCGGGGGTGAGTATGGAAGCCGCCGCGCCACAGATGCCGAACCCGACGACGCTTGCCAACGCCGCCGCTGCGCCGCACGGCGGCGAGATTGACCCGCTGGAGGGTGTCGACCTCTCGACCTTGCGACGACGCGTCGCCGAATACCTCAAGGACGACGACCGCGAACGCCTTGAGCGCGCCGCGCGCTTCTCGGCGGAAGCCCACCTCGGACAGTTCCGCAGCAGCGGCGAACCCTATGTCTCGCACCCGGTTGCGGTGGCCGAGATCCTCACCGAGTGGCACCTCGATGCGCAGGCGCTGATCGCGGCCCTGCTGCACGACGTGATGGAAGATACCGAGATCACCAAGCAGGCGATCGCGGATGCCTTCGGCAAGGTGTCGGCCGAACTGGTCGATGGTGTTTCGAAGCTCGACAAGATCGAAGCGCGCACGCATGAGGAAGCGCAGGCGGAGAACTTCCGCAAGATGTTCCTCGCGATGGCGCGCGATGTGCGCGTGATCCTCATCAAGCTCGCCGATCGCCTGCACAACATGCGCACGCTCGATGCGGTGCGGCCCGAGAAGCAGCGCCGCATCGCGCGCGAAACCCTGGAGTTGTATGCCCCGATTGCCAACCGGCTGGGGCTCAACAATCTTTACCGCGAGCTGCAGGAGCTTTCGTTCCGTTACCTGCACCCGATGCGCTATCGCGTGCTCGCCAAGGCCGTTCGCGCTGCGCGTGGCAACCGCCGCGAAATCGTCGGCAAACTGCTTGGCGCGATTCAGGAGCGCCTGCCGACCTGGCAGATCGATGCCGAGGTGTGGGGCCGTGAGAAGCATGTGTACGGCATTTACCGCAAGATGGTCGACAAGCACCTGACCTTCTCGCAGGTACTCGATATCTACGGCTTCCGCATCGTCGTGAAGGACATCCCGACCTGCTACCTCACGCTCGGTGCGCTGCATGAGCTGTACAAGCCGGTGCCGGGCAAGTTCAAGGATTACATCGCGATCCCGAAGGCCAATGGCTACCAGTCGCTGCACACCACGCTGTTCGGCCCCTACGGCACGCCGGTCGAGGTGCAGATCCGTACGCGCGAGATGAACCAGGTGGCGGACAGCGGCGTGGCCTCGCACTGGCTCTACAAGGAGTCCGAAGGCCCGCTGTCGGACATCCAGCAGCGCACGCACAACTGGCTGCAGTCGCTGATTGAGTTGCAATCCACCTCGGGTGATTCAACCGAATTCCTTGAACACGTGAAGATTGACCTCTTCCCGGGCGAGGTCTTCGTGTTCAGCCCCAAGGGCAAGATTTTCAATCTGCCGCGTGGCGCGACGGTGGTCGATTTTGCCTACGCGGTGCATACCGATATCGGTAATCGTTGCGTGGCCTGTCGCATCAACGGTGATCTGATGCCGCTGCGCACCGAACTGAAGAACGGCGATCAGGTGGAGGTGGTGACCGCGTCGCATGCCAGCCCGAACCCGGCCTGGCTGTCGTATGTGCGTTCGGGCAAGGCGCGCGCGCAGATCCGCCATTTCCTCAAGACCGCCCAGCAGGAAGAGTCCGTCGCGCTGGGCGAGCGTTTGCTGGCGCAGGCCCTGCGTGCCCACGGGCTGACGCCGGCGGCGCTGAACAAGTTGGTATGGGACCGCTTCCTGCGCGACGCTGGTGCGCGGGAGAAGAACGATATCTACACCGATATCGGGCTCGGCAAGCGTTTGCCGGCGGTGGTGGCGAAGCGGCTTGCGACGGTGGTCGAGTCGGTCGGCGTCGAGGGCGTCGAAGGGCAGCCTATCCGGCCGCGCCCGGCAGGGGCGATCCTGATTCGCGGCAGCGAAGGCATGGCGGTGCAGCTCGCACGCTGCTGCCGGCCGATTCCCGGCGACCCGATCGTGGGGCTGCTGCGCAAGGGCCAGGGCATGGAAGTGCATTTGAACGACTGCCCCAATCTGTCGCGCAACCGCGCTGACCGCGAGCGTTGGGTCGACGTCGAGTGGGAATCCGAAACCGAGCGCCTGTTCGATGTGCAGATCCGTGTGATCACCGAAAACCGCCGTGGCGTGCTGGCTAAGATCGCCGCCGCGATTGCCGAGGAGCACTCGAACATCCAGCATGTGAGCATGGATGGCGAGGGTGCGTCGCATCACCAGATCTACTTCACGCTGCAGGTGAGCGATCGCCTGCACCTTGCGCGGCTGATGCGCGCGGTGCGCCGCATCCCGGAAGTGGTCCGCATCGCGCGGCTGAAGGCCTCGGAAGCCCGCCCGGGCTGAACTGCCGGGTGGCTCAGCCTGCTAGAATTGCGGGCTGAGGAGGAATCACCATGGCGATGTACGAATCCGAGCACACCAAATTCATGCGCGAGTGGATGGAAAAGCATCCGCAGGAAGCCGAAGAGCAACGCAAAGGCCGCGCCCTGTGGTGGGACAAGCCGCAGGATCTGGAAACCTCGCGCCGCAACGCCGACGCCAAGGTCGCGCAAAAGCCCTATCCCTATCAGAGCGAAGTCTGATTGCCCCAAAGCCTCTCGTTCGAGAGGCTTTTCGCATTTCCGGTCCCCATGAATCCGCTCTTTGAACGCCCGCTTGCGATCGTTGACCTTGAAACGACCGGTGCCGACCCGCACCGCGACCGCATCACCGAGGTGGCGATCGTGCGGGTGGAGGGCGGTGAGGTGGTTGATCGCTGGTCCAGCCTGGTCGACCCGGAAATGCCGATCCCGTACCGGATCCAGGAATTTACCGGCATCTCCAACGAGATGGTCGCGGGAGCGCCGAACTTTCGCGCGCTCGCCGACGAGATCGCTGAACGACTGGCGGGCGCGGTGTTCGTCGCACACAACGCGCGTTTCGATTACAACTTTCTGCGTGCAGCCTTCGCCGCGCGCGAAATCGCCTTCGACCCGCCGGTGCTGTGCACCGTGAAGCTGTCGCGTGCGCTGTACCCGGAGCATGCGCGTCATGGGCTGGCGGGGATCCGCGGGCGCCGCGGCTCGGGGGTGGAGAACCGTCCGGGCGGGCTGCCGCACGCCGACCTGGTGTGGCGCCTGATGCAGGATGCGGCGGCCGCCTTCGATCACGACCGCCTGCTGCTGGCGCTGCGCCGTGCTGGCAGCGAAGGCGCGGCGGTGCCGAAGTTGCCGGAAGGCGACCTGGAGGCGCTGCCCGAGGCGCCGGGCGTCTATCTGCTGTTTGGCGCTGGCGGGCAACTGCTGCAATGCGGGCGCTCCAATCATCTGCGCTCCAAGCTTCTGGGCCTGTTTACCGGCCGCGGGGACGCCAAGAGCGTGAAGCTGGGCAACCAGGTGCGGCGAGTCGAAACCGAATTCACCGCGGGCGAGCTGGATTCGCAATTGCGCGAGCTCGCGCTGCTGCGCCGCCATGTGCCGGAAAAGTATCCGACCCGCTCGCTCGGCTGGCGCTTCGTGCCGAACCGGCGCCGGCCGCCGGTGCTCGACGAGGTGGAGCTGCATGGCAGCGATCCGCTCGAGTGGGGCGAGGTGTTCGGCAGCTTCCGTGGCCGGCGCGAGGCCGAGAACACCTTGCGCGAACTCGCGCTGCTGCACCGCCTGTGTCCGCAGCGGCTCGGGCTGGAAAACGGTCGCGGTGCCTGTCAGGCCTATGGCCTGAAGCGTTGCGACGGCGTCTGCGTCGATGCCGAGCGGCCCGAGGTCCACGACGCGCGCCTGCGGCGTGCCTTGGCCTCACTCGCGCCGCGCGCCTGGCCCTGGTCCGGCCCGGTGGCGATTGCAGAGCTGCATGAGGACAGCGGCCGCGCCGCGACGCACGTATTCGACCAGTGGTGCCACCTCGGCAGCGCTCGCGATGAGGCGGCGCTCGCGACCCTGCTGAACGATCCGCCGCCACGCCGCTTCGATCTCGATATCGCGCGGCTGCTGCAACGCTGGTTGATGCAGCCAGGCCACGCGAATGCGGTGAGGGTGCTCGCTCAGCGTGCTAGCTGACGCGATTCGATCAGCCGGCGCAGGTCCGCCGGCAGCAGCGCACGCAGCTGCTCGGTCAACCGCGCTTCATGTTTGCGCCAAGCCACGCCGGCGAACACGATGCCCAGCCCGATCGCGGTGAGTGCGAGCGGGAACAGCCAGCTGTCACGGAAGTAGTGGTGTGACAGATCGCCCAGCACGATCGCGACACCGAGCGCGCCGAACACCACGAAGGTCCGCCGCACCAGCACGGCGCCAACGCCGATCAGCAGCAGGTTGATCGCGAGGTAGATCAGCTTGCCCGACAAGAGCCCGGAGCCGAGCGAGCTGAGCCCGCCCCAGAACGCCATCAGGCCGAACAGGTAAAGCCAGAACGGGTAGTCCTTGCGCGAGCGGCTGCGCAACTCGAACCAGAAGGCCACCAGCAGCATGATCAGGCCGAAGGCGAGCGAGAACCACTTGCGGAAGGTCCAGGACGCCTCGCTCCAGTGGTAGGCGTCGTCCTCCGCGAGGATGAAGACGGCGAGGTCCATGCTCATGTACCACAGCGTCACCGCGATCGGCATGACCAGGAAAGGCGTGCGCCAACGGTACAACATCAGGGCGCCGGCGATCAGCGTGGCGAACTCCAGCGTGATCCAGCGCCAGTCGATGTACACGTGGTAATCGCGGTAGCCCTTGATGTGCTCGGCTTCCGCCCACAGCCCGAACGCGTGCTGCAGGCCCCACACCGCAAGCGGCACCAGCACCACGATCAGCGCGGCCATGATGCCGCTGGGCACCGCTAGCCCCATGCGCTCGAAGCGCTCGGCGAGCTTCCAGGCGACGCCGGCGTACAGCAGCGCGATGAAGAAGATGCCCCAGCCGCCGAACTGCTCCCAGCCCAGCGTCATGAACAGCGACATCGCGCCGATCGCGAGCAAGCCGCCGAGGTAGTACAGCACATGGGTGAAATCGAAACGTGGCGCGTCGGGGTCGCCGGCGCGGCGGGCGACGAGGAACTGCCACAGCGCTTCGGTTGATTTGGCCGGCAGCAGACCCGCCTGGCTGGCGGCGTCGAGGTCGGCGCGTTGGATGCGGATCGTCATGTCTGGCCTTTGGAACAGCGCGATGGCGACATTGTGCCTGCACGCATCGGCCGGCCGCATGCGGGATTCACTGTCGGCGAATGCGCCGCCGCCGGTATCATTTCCTGATACGCGTTTCAGGCTTACACCATGACCCAGGCTGTCGAAGTCGTCGATCTGCTCAAAGCCGCGCTGAAGGCGCGCGGCATCACCTACGCCGAACTTGCGCGCCGCGTCGGGCAGTCCGAAGCGAGCGTGAAGCGCTGGTTCGCGCAGCGCAACTTCACGCTGGCGCGGCTCGATGCCGTGTGCGACGCAGTCGGCATCGATTTCGCCGAGCTGACCGGCGGTTTCGACCGCGAAGCGCGGCTGGTGGCGCGGCTCACGGTGGCGCAGGAGCGCGAGATCGTCAGCGAGCCCAAGCTCTTCCTCGCGGCGCTGTCGGCGCTGAATCTGCTCGGCTTCGACGACATGCTCGCGCTGTACGAATTCGAGCGCGCCGAGCTGATCGGCCTACTCGCGCGGCTCGATCGCATCGGATTCATCGAACTGATGCCCAACAACCGGATACGTTTGCGCGTCGCGCGCACCTTTTCGTGGACGCCGAACGGGCCGATCATGGAAGCCTTCAAGGACAACGTGGCGGATTTCTTCGCGAGCGACTTCGCCGGCGCCGGCGAGGCGATGTTCCTGCTCAACGGTCGCCTCACGCCCGGTGCGCGGCACGCGTTGGCCGAACGCCTGAAGAAGCTTGCGCGTGAGTTCGCCGAACTACATTGGGATGAAGGCGCGCTGCCACAGAGCGAACGCCAGCCGGTGAGCCTGCTGCTCGCCTGCCGCCCGTGGCAGGTCGCGGCGATCCGCCCCTTCATCCGCGCCACGCCGCAGCGCAAACCGCGCTGAACGATTCAAGGAGTAACTGATGTTCAAGAATCCGGATACCGAAGTGCTGCGCGCCGCGCTGGCCGCGGTGAAGACGATCGCCATCGTCGGTGCGTCGCCCAAGCCAGAGCGCCCCAGCCACTACATCGGCGCCTTCCTGAAGCAGCAGGGTTACCGCGTGATCCCGATCCACCCGGCGGCCGAGGAAATCTTTGGCGAGAAGGTCTACAAGCGCCTCTCCGACGTGCCTGAGAAGATCGACCTGGCGGACTTCTACATCAACGCGGAGCGCGTCGGCCCGATGGTGGACGAGGCAGTAGCGCTGGGCATTCCCTTCATCTGGATGCAGGACCATGTTGTCGACGAAGCGGCCGCGCTGCGCGCACGCGACGCGGGGGCCACCGTGGTGATGGACGACTGCATCTATCGCCGCTGGCGGCAACTGACTGAATGATCGAGCCGCGCTGGCCTGTGGGACAATTGCACGCATGAAACTCCGCTTCACGAAAATGCAGGGCCTGGGCAACGATTTCGTCGTGATCGACGCGGTGCGCCAGCCCTGCGAGATGACGCCCGAGCGCGCGCGCTTTCTGGCTGACCGCCGTTTCGGCGTGGGCTGCGATCAGATCCTGATCGTCGAGCCCAGCCGCATGGCGGGCGTGGACTTCCGCTACCGCATCTTCAACCTCGACGGTGAGGTGGAGCAGTGCGGCAACGGTTCGCGCTGCTTCGCGCGCTATGTGCGCGACAAGGGCCTCACCGACAAGGACGAGATCCGCGTCGAGACGCTGGCGGGCGTGATCTCGCCGCGGCTCGGCGCCGACGGGCTGGTGACGGTCGACATGGGGGCACCGGTGCTCGATCCGGCGCGCATCCCGTTTGTCTCCGACACCGATGCGCCGGCGCAGCCGCTGGACGTGGCGGGCGATACGATCACGATCGGCGCCGTCAGCATGGGCAACCCGCATGCGGTGCAGGTGGTGGCCGATGTCGACAGCGCGCCGGTCGCGACGCAAGGTCCGCTGATCGAGCACCACCCGCGCTTTCCGGCGCGCGTGAACGCCGGCTTCATGCAGGTTGTTGACCGCCACACGATCCGCCTGCGGGTGTTCGAGCGGGCGGCCGGTGAAACGCTGGCCTGTGGCACCGGCGCCTGCGCGGCGGTGGTGTCCGGCATTCGCCGTGGCCTGCTCGACAGCCCGGTGCGCGTGCATGCGCGCGGCGGCGAGTTGAGCATCGCGTGGGCCGGCCCCGGCCAGCCGGTGCTGATGACCGGCCCGGCAGTTACCGTATTCGAAGGCGAGATCGAAATCGATTGATGACTGCGGTGGCACGCCACCGCGGAAACGAGGCTTACACGCATGACCGATCAGGAAGTCGTTGCCTACCTGCAGGCAAATCCGGAGTTCTTCAACGAGCAGCCGGCGCTGCTGGCCGAACTGGCCGTGCCGCATCCCGATACCGGGCAGGCGATCTCGCTGACCGAGCGCCAGTTGCTTGCGATGCGCGAGAAGCTGCAGCTGATGCAGGAGAAGATGGCCGAGCTGGTGCGCTTCGGTGAAGAGAACGACGTGATCGGCGAGAAGGTGCACCGGCTCACGCTGGGCCTGCTCGAGTCGAACAGCGTCGAGGCGGTGGTCGGCGTGATCGACACGCATCTCGTCGAAGATTTTGCGGTGCCCCATGTGGCGCTGCGGGTGTGGAACAGCATCATCCAGCGCGACACGGTGGAGTTCTCGCCGGTATCGGAAGAGCTGCGCTTCTTCGCGGCCGACCTGCGCCACCCCTACTGCGGCCCGGCCACGCAGCCTGAAGTCACCGGCTGGTTCGGCGAGGCCGGCGCGCATGTGCGCTCGGTGGCGCTGCTGCCGCTGCGCCGCGATGGCGTGGTGTTCGGCCTGCTCGCGCTGGGCAGCGAAGACATCGAGCGCTTTTACCCCGAGATGGGCACGCTGTACGTCGCGCGCATTGCGGATCTGGTCAGCGCTTCGCTGATCAATCACCTCGGTTAGCTCAGCACTGCAGCCCCGATGAGCGTCGCGATCGAGAACATCCGCGCCGACGACATCCTGCCGTTTCGTACGGCGGTCGATAGTGTTGCGCGCGAGGGGCGTTTCCTCGCCAGCTACGAAGCGCCGTCGCTCGATGCGGTGGGCCGCTTCGTCAACGCCAACATCGAACACGGCTACCCGCATGTGGTTGCGCTGGCCGATGGCGCGCTGGTGGGCTGGTGCGACATCACGCCGGAAGGTCGCCCGCTCAAACGCCATGTCGGCCTGCTCGGGATCGGCGTTGTTGCAGGTTGGCGCCGCCGCGGTATCGGCAATGCGCTGATCAATGCTGCGCTGGCGCGCGCGGCGCAAGCCGGCTTTCTGCGTATCGAGCTGAGCGTGCGGGCCGACAACGCCGCGGCGATCGCCCTGTATTGCAAGCATGGATTCGTGCAGGAAGGGCTCAAGCGCTTCGCCGTGCGGGTGCCGGATGGCTTTGAGGATGTCGTGATCATGGCGCGCCTCTCCCCGGCGCTGGGCTGAGATGGATCTGTCAGCACCAGCGGAGCTCACGGCGCCGATGGAGGCGTGGCTGGCGATGCTCGCGCATGAGCGGCGGCTCGCGGCGCTGACGATCAGCAACTACCGGCGCGATCTGCAGCGCTTGCTCGAGCTGAGCGCCGGGCGGGCGCTCGAACAGGTCTCGCCACACGATATCCGGCGCTATGTGGCCCGCTTGCATGGCCAGGGGCTGAGCGGGCGTTCGATTGCGCGGCATCTGTCGTGCTGGCGCGGTTTCTTCGCCTGGTGGGCCAAGTCGGGTGCGCTGGGCGCCAATCCTGTCGTGGGCATCCGGCCGCCCAAGTCACCGAAGGCGCTGCCGCAGGCACTCTCTCCCGATCAGGCAGCGACGCTGCTGGATGCGCCGCAAGGGTCGGAAAACGATCCGTTTGCGCTGCGCGATCGGGCGATGTTCGAACTTTTCTACTCGTCAGGCCTGCGCTTGTCGGAACTCGCCGGGCTGGACATCGGGCCGGCACTCGACCTGCGCGAGGCCGAAGTGATGGTGACCGGCAAGCGGAACAAGACGCGCACCGTGCCGGTTGGCGCCAAGGCACGTGAGGCGCTGGCGGCCTGGCTGGCTGCACGCAGCCAGCATGCACGCGCCGACGAGGTGGCGCTGTTCCTCAATAGCTGCGGTGGCCGCATCAGCCCGCGCATGATCCAGCAGCGCCTGTCGCTGTGGGCGCAGCGCAGCGGCCTTGGCGTGCATGTTCATCCGCATATGCTGCGGCACAGCTTTGCGAGTCATCTGCTGCAGTCGTCCGGTGACCTGCGTGCGGTGCAGGAGTTGCTGGGGCACGAGAGCATTGCCACCACACAGATCTATACCCATCTCGACTTCCAGCACCTCGCCAAGGCTTACGACGCGGCGCATCCGCGTGCGCGGCGAAAGCCGAAAGAGTGAGTCATGTCATAACGCTCGCATTGTCTGCGCGCGTATGATCGGCAGTTCCTTCATTTGCGCCGGAGCAAACCATGAAACTTCATTCCGCCCTGCTTGTTGCCCTGCTTGCGTGTGTGCCGGTCGCCGGCATGGCTGCCGATGCCGCTGTTGCCGTGGGTCAGGCGCCGGGCAAGGTTGGTGCCGCAGGCCGTGTCAGCGCCAAGGCAAAGGTCGAAGCGGTGGATGCCGCTACCCGCACCGTTACCTTCAAGGGTGAAAAGGGCAATGTGTTTGAAGTTGTCGCTGGCGACGAGGTGAAGAACTTCGACCAGATCAAGGTTGGCGATGTGCTGACGGTGACCTATGCCGAAGCGATCGCTTTCGAGTTGAAGAAGGGCGGCAAGGGCGTGCGTGAGCGCCGTGAAGCCACCGATGCGGTTGCTGCCGCACCGGGTGAAAAGCCGGCCGGCGCAGCGGGCCGCCGCATGATCATCGTGGCCGATGTGACGAAGGTCGATCACAAGGCGGGCACCGTAACGCTGCGTGGTCCGAAGCAGTCGCGCACCCTGAAGGTGGATGATCCGGCGAAGTTGAAGAACGTCAAGGTTGGCGATCAGGTCGAAGTGACCTACGTCGAAGCCGTGGCGCTGGAGATCGGCGCGAAGTAAGCGTCGGCCACCGTTGCCCGAAAGCCCCGCCGCGAGCGGGGCTTTTTCATGGCTGCTCGCGTGACGTGATTCGACAAGACGCGAAGCCGTGGGCCGACCGTAAGCTACATGCCGGCTTACAGGAGGGCGCTGCGTGCAAAGGGTGATCCGTTTCAAGCGCTATGCCTACGCACTGTTTCTGATTCCGCTGGTCTTGCCGCCCGCCGGTTTGATGCTCGGCGCGCATTACGCGGTGCCGGACTGGGGGGCTTGGCTGACGGTGGTCGTGGTGTTCGGTCTGGTGCCCTTGCTCGATACCTGCTTGGGTCGCGATACAGCGAACCCCGGCCCGGACGAAGAGCGCGCGCTGCTGGCCGATCCCTGGTATCCGGCCCTGACGCTGCTGGCAGTGCCGGCCTGGAGCGCTCTGCTGGTGTGGGGTGTATGGGCGGTGAGCCAAGCGACGTTGGGGCTGGCCGGTCGTGTGGGCTTGCTTGCCTCACTTGCAACCGTGGGCGGTGCGGTGGCGATCAACGTCGGGCACGAGCTGATCCACAAGACTCGCCGCGCAGAGCGTGCCGGCGGCGGCTGGCTGCTTGCGAGCGTCGGCTACGGCGGATTCAAGATCGAGCATATCCGCGGCCATCATGTGGATGTCGCCACGCCGCGGGATACCTCTACCGCGCGCCTGGGCGAGAACGTGTATCGCTTCCTGTGGCGCGCGTTCACGACCAATCCGGTGCGGGCCTGGGAACTCGAACGGGCGCGCCTGTCACGCCGCAACCTGCCGTGGTGGCGCAACGAGCTTTTGCTGTGGTGGGGGCTGTCGCTCGCCTGGGCGGTTGGTTTCGCGCTGTGGCTGGGGGCGCCCGGCTTGGTCGCCCACCTGGCTATCGGCTTCGGCGCGATCGCGTTGTTGGAGATCGTGAACTACCTCGAACACTACGGTCTGATCCGCACTCCGCTGCCCAACGGCCGCCACGGGCCGGTCACCGAACATCATTCCTGGAACAGCCCCTTCCTGCTGACGAACCTGCTGCTGTTCCAGTTGCAACGCCACTCGGATCACCACGACCACGCCGCACGGCGTTACCAGATCCTGCGCCACATGGCGGCTGCGCCGCAGTTGCCTGCGGGGTACGCCGCACTCGTGCTGCTGGCCTTGGTGCCGCCGCTGTGGCGCCGGGTGATGGATCCGCGCGTGGCGGCCTGGCGCGCGCAGCAGGGGCTTGCTTGATCAGTCGGGCTGGCCGTCGGAGAACCAGCCGATGTGCGTGAATTCGAGCTTGTATGGCGGGTTCAGCGCCACAGCCTGCCAGCGATCGCCGTGCTTGGGATCAAGGGCAAACACGGCGCACTGGCGCTTGCCTTTGATCGCGAGGGCTTCACTGCCGCTGCCGGTGAGCAGCGCAGCTTCGCCGCCGTCGCGCTCGAAACAGGCGCGCATCGCGTTCGGGTCCGAGATCAGCAGGCGGAAGTACCAGGGCACGATCTCTTTCACCAGCCGCCGCGCCTGATCGGCGGAGGCCAGGGCGTCGGCATAGCTCACTTGATCGGCAATCGGCAGGTTCGGCGTCAGGGTTAGATGGACTTGCAGGCTGTCCTTCTTCTGGTTGGTGACAAACTCGGCCTTGTCGGCGAGCGCCGCCTCGGAGCGCGGTACTTCGATGTCGCCTTCCTCGCCGAGCGGCACCGCGATGTCGGTGTTGTCACCGATCAGGCGGATGCGGATGTCCGCGGGTTTGACCGACTTGTCTGCCGACTTCACTTGCATGCGCATGAGCACCTTGTCGTGTTCGACGCGGTCGACCTGGCTGAAGAACTTGTAGGCGTCGGCGTAGGGCATGATGGCCGGATCGCGCACGCCTTTCACGACCAGCTTCTCGGTGGGGGCGTCCGCCGCCGGTGGTGGCGGCACATCGTCAGCGAGGGCGGTGAGCGGCAGCAGCAGTAAAGCGAGGGCGATGCGCTTCATGGCAGGTCCTGTTGATGAGAACGGCGGCGATTCTCGCTGCGTCGTTGATCGGCAAAGTGTCCGAAACGTAAGCGTTTGTCAGTGCTGCAGCGTCAGCGCGAGTGCGATCGGCAGGAAGATCAGCGCGAACAGGTTGCCGATCATCACGATCGAGGCGACTTTCTCCGGCTCCTGCCGGTAGCGCTCGGCGAACATGAAGTTGAGCACTGCCGGCGGCAGCGCGCCGAACACGATCACCAGCGCGCGCTGCAAGGGCGGCAAATCGACGACCGACACCACAAGCGTTGCGACCAGCAGGCCGCCGATCGGTCGCAGCAACGCACCGCCAACGCCGATGCGCCAGGCGTGGAAGTTGGCATCGGTGAGGCGCACGCCAAGCGAGAACAGCATCAGCGGAATCGAGATGTCGCCAACCATCTTGATCGCGAGCATCAGCGGCGGCCATATCGCAATGCCGGCGCTGCCGACCGCGATGCCCGCGAGCGTGGCGAGCACCGAGGGCACTTTCCAGATCGTCGCGAGCCGGGTCTTGTGATCGAGCAGCCAGGCGCCGTATGAAAAGTGCAAGAAGTTCGACACCATGAACATCACCACGGCCGGCGCCAGTGCCTGCTCGCCGAAGGCCAGCACCGCGAGCGGCAGGCCGAGGTTGCCGCAGTTGTTGAACATCGTTGGCGGCACCAGCGTCTTGACTGCGATACCGCTGATGCGCGCGGCGGCCCAGCCGACGAGGCCGAACGCGACCACCATGAAGAAGGAAATGCCGGCCAGCGGCAGGAAGTCGGCAAGGCGGAATTCCTTCGATACCAGCGCGGCGAACACCAGCGCTGGCACGAAGACATCCATGTTCAGCTTGTTTGCGACGCTGAGATCGGGCTTCGCGCGGCGCGCGACTAGCCAGCCGAGGCCGACGATGGCAAAGAGCGGGAACAGGATCGAGACGATGCGCAGGAACATGAGGCCATCCGCCGGTTGGAGAACGGATTCTAGCCAGCTTGGGGCGGGCGGCTATCCGTAGTGTTACGGGGCCGTAGCGTTCGCGCAGCAAAAAGGGCGCCGAAGCGCCCTTTGATGTTGGATCGTCGTGTGGATCAGAAGCGATAGCCGACGCCGATGCCGATCAGCCACGGATCGATGTTGAGCGTATCGACGACCACGCCGCCCGCTTTCACATCGGTGCCGATCCAGGTCTTCTTGATGTCGGCGTTCAGATACCACTGCGGGCTGATCTCGTAGTCGAGACCGGCCTGAACCGACGCGCCCCAGCTGGTGCGCTCGATGTCTATGCCTGCCGGCAGATCCACATCCCAGAAGCGCGTCATGTTCACGCCGAGGCCGACGTAGGGTTTGAACGCGCCCATCGGGTGGTGGTACTGCAGCATGAAGTGCGGCGGCAGCTGCTTGACGGTGCCGATCTTGGTGCCGCCGAGTTCGATGTCGTGCGTTTGCGGCACGCTCAGCACCACCTCGAGCGCGATGTTCGGCGTGAAGAAATAGCTGATGTCGAGATCGGGCAGCCACTTGTCGCTGGCCGTCACTTCGGCGGGCAGCAGGTTGTCGCTGTTGCCGTTGTCGTTGATCATGCTGACGGCGCGGCCACGTACGAGCCAATTGCCATCGGCAGCGAATGCCGCCCCCGCGGCAAACATGCTGGTTGCGATCGCCCCCGCGATCGCAGTCCGGATGATGCTGGACATAACTCCCCCAATTGATTGAATGTTGCTGTGCAGAAAAACTGCACGTGCAGTGTGGTTTTTGTCCGGCGCTGGCGTTTGAGCGGTATCAAGTGTTCAAATTCCAGCCTGACGCCGGATGCGACGACTGTCGTTTTTCCGCACTCCGTTGCAGCAACCATTTGATCCATCAACGCATTTACTTCGGGTACCACCGATGCATCGCTACTGGCTTGCCGACGTTTTCACCGACCGCCCGTTTTCGGGTAACCCGCTGGCCGTGTTTCCGGAAGGTGCTGCGGTCGATCCGGCGCAGATGCAGACGATCGCCGGCGAGCTGAACCTCTCGGAAACCGTGTTCGTGCTGCCGCCCGACAACCCGGCGCATGCGGCGCGGGTGCGCATCTTCACGCCGGCAAGCGAGCTGCCATTTGCCGGCCACCCGACCATCGGCACCGCTTTGCTGCTGGCGCGTTTTGCACCGCAAGCCCTGGCCGATGGCGAGCATCTGCTGGTGCTGGAAGAAGGCGTCGGGCCGGTGCCGGTGCGGGTCACGATGCAGGGCGGGCAAGCGCTGCGCGCCGAGTTTGCCGCTGCGCAGGCACCCAGCTTCGCGCCGGCGCCGCCGCACATCGCGACGATGCTGGGCCTTGGCGAGGACGACATCCTGCCGCGTTGCAGTGTCGCGTCCTGCGGCGTGCCCTTCCTGTGCGTGCCGCTGCGCAATCGCGCGGCGCTGTCGCGCATCATGCCGAACAACGCGGCGATGCAGCGCGGGCTCGCCGGTCTTGCGCACGGCATCTACGCCTACACCGAAGACCTCGATCGCCCGACGCTGTTGCACGCGCGGATGTTCGCGACGGGCCTTGGCATCGTCGAAGACCCGGCCACCGGGTCGGCCGCAGCGGCGCTGGGCGGGCTGCTGGGCACCTACGACTCGCGGAGCGATGCGGATCTCTCGTGGGAGATCTCGCAAGGCGAGGATCTCGGGCGCCCAAGCCGCATCGTCGTGACCACCGAGATCCGGCAAGCGCGCGTGGCGGCGGTGCGCGTGGGCGGGCAGGCGGTTTTCATGGGCGAAGGCCAACTCTTCGCCCGCTGACTTCACAGAGATGGATGATTGATATGGATATCCAGCGTATCGGCGTAACGCCGCGTTATGCCGACGCCGTGGTGCATGGCGGTGTCGTGCACGCCGTTGAAGTGCCGCCCACCGAAGCGGGCGACATCACGGAGCAGACCCGGGGCCTGCTCACCGCGCTCGAAACAACGCTTGAGCGCGCCGGCAGCAGCAAGGCGCGGCTGTTGACTGCAACGGTGTACCTGACCGACATGGCCGACTACGACGGCTTCAACGCGGTCTGGGATGCCTGGCTGGTGCCTGGCTGTGCGCCGTCGCGCGCCTGCGTCAAGGTGGCGGGGCTGGCGCGCGCGGGTTGGCGCGTCGAAGTCGTGGTCAGCGCCGCGTCGCTGGCTTAGCCGCCGCAATACAAGACCGCTGGCCTTGTGCCGCGTGCTTAACGACTCGCAACAGTCAGCGCCTGGTTGAAGCGGTCGAGTACCGATTGCGCCACCTTGAAGCTGCAGAACAGGTGGCGCCATTCGCCGGCCGGGGTATCCGGGTAGCGGATGTAGGCGAAGTGCTCGGGCTTCAGTTCGCGATGCCGGATCAGCGCGTTCGCTTCCTCGGGCGCCATGATCAGTGCATCGGTCATCGATTCGGCCAGCATTCGCAGCATCTGGCCGTTTTCGTTGTACACATGCTCGGTCGGCCCTTTGCGTGCCTGCAGCAATGCGTCGAAGCCGGGTCCGTAGGAATAGCTTTCCTTGATCAGCAGCCGGAATTGGCCGTCGGTGATGGCTGCGCGGAGGCTCGGGTAGCGCTGGAAGCTGACCTCGTCGTCCGCGCGCACCAGCAGGATCTGCGGGCGGTCCTGGTACACCGGCGCCGAGTAGCGGCCGATACGCTCGCGCCCGGGCTTCTTGAACACGCCGATCATGCAATCGGCGCCGGTGTTGCCCTTGATCGTCGCCATCTGGCGGCTGAACGGCGTCTCGACCCAGTTGAACGGCAACTTCGCCGCTTTCAGCGCGCGGGCGATCGGTTCGGCCATGAGGCCCCGCACTTCGCCGTGCTCGACGTAGGCGTAGGGCACCCGGGTGTTGTAGTGAACACTGATCGGCTGCTCGCCCGCCGCGGCGACCTCGCTGCCGCCCAGGCTCAGCACCAATAAGAGAATCTGCTGCCAGGCACGCATGGGTAGCGCTCGCAACGTTTGGGCATTGAGTCTATCGCGCTGATCCGGTGTACGGCCACAGGTGCTTGCGGCGGATCGCCGCAGGCGCCAGCGCCGGATCAGGCGGAGGCGGGTGCGGCGCCCTGCCAAACCACGCGCAGGCAGGGGTAGGTGGCGCCGTCTGGCATTTCATGGTGTTCCGGTGCCAGCTCGCGGCCGCCGAGGCGGCGGTAGAACGCGCGTGCGGCGAGGTTCGCCTCAAGTACCCACAGATGGAAGCCTTGCGTTGCACCGGATGCAGTGATGCGCTGCTGCAGCGCGCCCATCAGCTGCCGGCCGAGGCCTTCGCCCTTGAGGGCCGGCTGCACATGCAGGTTGTCGATCAGTGGCCCCCAGGCGGGGTCGGCATCCGGGCACAGGCAGCCGAAGCCGAGCAGGCCGCGCGGGTCTTCCATCAGCAGCACTTCGAGCGGTGCGTCGGCACCATTCACCAGGCGCTCATGCCACAGCGCGGCGCGTTCGCTGTCGAGTGCGCCGTCGAGGTAGGCGTCGCGCAGCACGCCGCGATAGGCGCTGCGCCAGCTCGCTGCATGCAGTTGCGCGACGGCCGGCGCATCGGCGGCGCCGGCGATACGAAAGCGAAGATCCCGAGCGATCAATGCATGTGCTCGTGGGTGGTGGTGTCGCCCAGCGGCCGCACGGCAGCGTCCACGGTGATCTGCTCGCGCTTGCCGCCCTGTTCGATCTCAAGCGTCAGCTTCACGATGTCGCCATCGTTCACCGGTGCCTTCAGATCCAGCAGCATCACGTGATAGCCACCGGGCTTGAGCTCCACCGTCTTGCCGGCGGGCAGCGCGAGCTTCTGCACCGGGCTCATCTTCATGTTGTCGGCGACCATCTTCATCTCGTGCACCTCGGTCTTGCCGGCAATCGGCGACGATGCGCCAACCAGCGTCGCGCCCTGCGCGCTGGTGAGTCGCATAAAGGCGCCGGTGGCTTTTTGCGACGGTGTCGTGCCGCGCACCCAGGCGCCTTCGACCTTGACGTCGGCGGCGAAGGCGCCGGCAGCGCCAAACGAGGTGAGCAAGGCGGCGAGCAGGGAAGCGATGGCGAAGCGACGCATGCGGAACTCCTGTGAAATGGTTGGGCGGATCGAAGGCAAGCTGCGATTGTAGGGCCTACTCCCCGGTGGCGCCGCGCCGGCACCCGCAGGGCGGCCGCGCACAGGCCACGGCCGCGCGCTATCCTCGCGGCTTCACAGGCAAGGAATTTGCGCATGGATCAGGATCCCGGCGCGCGCACGCGCATCGACAAATGGCTCTGGGCGGCCCGTTTCTTCAAGACCCGCAGCCTTGCCACCGATGCGGTGGAAGGCGGCAAGGTGCGCATCAACGGGCTGGGCGTGAAGCCGGCAAAAGACGTGCGCCCCGGTGACCGGGTGGCCTTCAGCAACGGCCCGGTCAGCCGCGAAGTGATCGTGCTTGGCATCGCCGACAAGCGCGGCCCGGCGCCGGTGGCGCAGCAACTCTACGAAGAAACGGGCGAGAGCCTTGCCGCGCGCGAGCAGGTGGCCGACGCACGACGCCTGAAGGTGGAGCCCGCGGCCGATCGTCACGGCCGGCCAACCAAACGCGAGCGGCGCGACTACGAGCGCTGGCGTTCGTGAGCCGGGCCGGTTGCACTCTGTAAGAATCGTGAATGCGCAGCGTCGCGTGCGCGCGCTAGAGTGGCAGGCATGGAACGAAAAACGCTGATCTGGGTGATCGATGACGACCCCGAACTGCGAGCGCTGCTCGCCGAATACCTCGACCGTGAGGGCTTCGACACACGCGTGTTTGCCGATGCTGCTGATCCGGTGCGCCGCTTGCCGCGCGAACGCCCTGATCTGCTGGTGCTGGATCTGATGATGCCGGGCGAGGATGGTCTGTCGGTCTGCCGCCGAATCCGCGCGACCGGCGACGATGTACCGATCATCATGCTGACTGCGCGCAACGACCCGATCGACCGCGTCGTCGGCATCGAGATGGGCGCCGACGATTACCTCGGCAAGCCCTTCCTGCCGCGCGAGCTGTCTGCCCGCATCCGCGCCGTGCTCAAGCGCCGCACGGCACCGCGCGCCGGCGCGCCGCTGCCGGAAGAAGAAGCGGTGAGCTTTGGCGACTGCCGGCTCGATCTCTCCAGCCGTAGCCTGTGGCGACGCGGCGAGCGGATCGAGATGACGACCGGTGAATTCGCCTTGCTCGCGGCGCTGGCACGCCACCCGCACCAGCCGCTGACGCGCGAACGCCTGATCGAGATCGCGCGCGGGCCGGAATCCGAAACCTACGAGCGCAGCATGGATGTGCAGATCTCGCGCGTGCGCCGCCTCGTCGAACCCGATCCGGCACGCCCGCGCCACATCCAGACGGTGTGGGGCGTGGGCTATGTGTTCGTGCCCGATCCACCCGACGCCGCTGCCCCATGAACCGACTGCGCTGCTGGTCGCAGTCCCTCAACCTGCGCCTCGCGCTGATCCTGTTTCTGGTACTCGGCGGCAGTTATGGCCTGATGGCGTGGCTGCTGCAGACCCATGTTGCCGATCTGCGTGCCGCGCAGGCCGCGCAGACGATCGCGGCCCGCGTGAAAGCCGCCGAAGGCCAGCTCGCCCAGCCGGGTGGCACGCTGCGCGACGACATCCGAATTGCGGAGGGCGACGAGCCGCCGATGTTCGGTCGCGGGCGTGGTTGGTTGCGCCCGCAAGCGCCGGGAGCGGATGATCGCCGTCCGCCGCCCGCTGGCGAAGATCATCAGCCCCCGCCGGATGGCGACATCGGAGGCCCTGGCGGGCCGCCGCCCAACGATGCGGCGCCCGGGGCGCCACCGCGCTTGCGCGGCCACGGGCTCCGCCTCGAACAGTTCGATACCGCGCTGACCCAGGCGCTCGGGCGCAGCGCCGAGATCCGCCCCGGCGGCATGCGTGGCGAAGGGCCCGGCATCTGGATCCGCCTCGCCAGCGACACCCCAAAGTGGCTATGGGTGCCGGCTTCCGCCTTGCCGTTTCCGCCGCCGATCCGCCGCTTCGACTCGGCGATCGTGGTGCCGGTGCTTGGCTTCGTGATTGCGTTTGCCGCAGCCCTCTTCCTCGTCGTGCAGGTGAATCGGCCGCTGCGCCGCTTGGGCGACGCCCTCGGCGCCGTCGGCTCCGCGAGTGCGCCGCAACCGCTGTCGCTGACCGGCGCGAGCGAGATCCGCGTGCTCGCCGGGCGCTTCAACGACATGCTCGCGCGACTCGGCCGGCTGGAGAGTGATCGCACCACGATGCTCGCGGGCATCGCGCACGACCTGCGCACGCCACTCACTCGCCTGCAACTGCAGATCGAGCTGGCCGCCGGCCCGCAGGGCATCGACGACAAGCGCAAGGCAGCGATGCTGCGCGAGCTCGACCAGCTCGGCGAGATCATCGACCACTTCCGCCTCTTCGCCGGTGGTGCAGGTGGCGAGCCGCTGGAAACCCGCGAGCTTGGTTTGCTACTCGAAGAAATGGCTGCGCCGTGGCGCGATCAGGGGCTGCAACTCGCGCTCGAACCCGGCCTGCGCGCGCAGGTGCGCTCGGCCGCACTGCGACGCATCGTCACCAACCTGCTCGGCAACGCGTTCGCGTACGGCGCGCAGCCGGTGCAACTGACGCTGCGTCGTGACGGCGCACTGGCGATGCTCGAGATCGCCGATCACGGCCCCGGCATTCCGCCCGAGCGCCTCGATGAAGCGCGCCGCCCCTTCGCCCGCCTCGACGCCGCGCGCGGCGGCAGCGGTCACAGCGGGCTTGGCCTTGCGATCGTCGACCGCCTGATCGGCGAGATGGGTGGGCGGCTCGAACTTGAGAACCGCCCCGAGGGCGGACTGCTCGCGCGGGTGATACTTCCGCTGCAAGGCTGAAGCCTTGATCTACTGCCTTCGCCCTGCACGCATCGCAGCCCGATGCGTGCCGTGGCGTGAGAGACGCTGTCAGGCCGCGAGCGCCCCTTCCAGATCGCCGACCTCGTTCTTGTAGCGTACGAAGGTTGCGCTGTCGGCCAGCTGCGGGTTGGTGCATTTGAAGGCCATGCTGCCGTCTTCGCCCGGCGAACCGGCGTAGCCGAAGATGTTGAGCGCGAGCACTTCGCGCTGCGTCACACGCAGATAGGGCGTGTCGCCGGTGTGGAAGTCGAGCTGTTTGGCGCCGGCAAAGCCCATGCGCTGATCCTTGCCCGCCGCGACCCAGCCGTGTTCAAGCCGGTCGGTATGCACCAGCGTGAACGGGCCGTGCGAGTGGATGCCGCCGAGGATGAAGGCGTCGTTGTAGAACAGGCGCCAGCGGTCCTGGTTGCTGGTATCGACGAAGATGCCGCCACCATCGAAGACGGATTTGTTCTTCGCAAGCAGTTCCTGAAGGTGTTCGATCAGGCCGATGTTGAGCCCGCTGCGGGCACCTTGTTCGAGCCCGTGCAGGTAGTACCTGAAGGCGGCTGCGGCCTGCGCGAAATCCGCCTTTGCATCGAACTGGTAAGTGCTTTTGTGTGCGGCGAGAAAGTCCGACTTGAACGCCACGAAAGTCTCATAGGCCATGATCCGAGCTCCACGAGCAATACGGCGAGATGCCTGATTGCAGCCTAGGCCCGCAGGGGGTGATCGCAAGCAGGCGCGCCGGTGTCGTTGACGCAGGGCCAAGGCGGTGTGGGTCGGGTCAGTCCGGCAGTGGTGCGAACAGCGCCTGTAGCCCGGCTTCGTCGAATTTCGCGTCGCCGGCGTGGTCTTCGGAGAGGATGCCGGCGGCGAGTGCGGCCTTCTGTTCCTGCAGCGCGAGGATCTTCTCTTCGATGCTGCCGGCGACCACGAGTTTGTAGACGAACACGTTCTTCGTCTGGCCGATGCGGTGGGCGCGGTCGGTGGCCTGGTCCTCAGCGGCCGGGTTCCACCACGGGTCGAAGTGGATCACGGTGTCGGCGGCGGTGAGGTTCAAGCCCACGCCACCGGCCTTCAGGCTGATCAGGAAGACCGGCGCATCGCCGTGCTGGAACTGTTCCACCACCGCCTGCCGGTCGCGCGTACTGCCATCGAGCCGCACATGCGCGATCTTCGCCTCGGCGAGCGCCTCACCGATCAGATCCAGCATCGTTGTGAACTGCGAGAACAGCAGCACCCGGCGGCCTTCTTCGACGAGGCCGGGCAGCAGGTCCATCAGCAGGTCGAGCTTGGCGTGCTCCTTCACCTTTGCGGCGGCCGGGGTCTGTAGCAGGCGCGGGTCGCAGCAGACCTGGCGGAGCTTCAACAGCGCATCGAGGATCACGATCTGGCTGCGCGCAAAGCCGCGCGCGGCCACTTCGTCGCGGATGCGTTTGTCCATCGTCGCGCGCACGGTTTCGTAGAGGTCGCGCTGGCGGCCTTCGAGTTCAACGCTGCGCACGATGATGGTCTTGGGCGGTAGTTCGGCGGCAACCTCCTGCTTGCGGCGGCGCAGGATGAAAGGCGACAGCCGCCGCGCCAGCAACTCGCGCCGCAGCAGGTTGCCGTGCTTTTCGATCGGTGTGCGCCAGGCTTGCGTGAAGGCCTTGCTGTCGCCAAGGAAGCCGGGCATCAGGAAGTCGAACTGCGACCACAGCTCGCCGAGGTGGTTTTCCAGCGGCGTGCCGGTGAGGCAGAGCCGATGCCGCGCTTCGACTTCGCGCACCACCTGCGCGGCGAGGCTGCGCACGTTCTTCACCGTCTGCGCTTCGTCGAGGATCAGGTAGTGCCAGCTGCGCGCGGTGAGCGCTTCGCGGTCGCGCGCGAGCAGGGGGTAGGTGGTCAGCACCACATCGTGCGCGGCTATTGCGTCGAAGCGCTCGCGGCGATCCGCCCCGTGGAGTTTCAGCACGCGCAGATCCGGTGCGAAGCGGGCCGCTTCTTGTTGCCAGTTGAACACCAGCGAGGTCGGCAGCACGATCAGCGTGGGTTTATCCATGCGGCCTGCACGCTTTTCGGTCAGCAGATGCGCGAGCGTTTGCGCCGTCTTGCCGAGGCCCATGTCGTCGGCGAGGATGCCGCCCAGTTCGTGTGCGCGCAGGTGTTGCATCCACGCGAGGCCTTCCTGCTGGTAGGCGCGCAACGTGCCGGTGAAGCCTTCGGGTGTCGCCACCGGGGCGACGTTTGCCGCGTCGGCAAGGCGTGCGATCCAGGGCGCGAGGCGATCTGCGCCTTCGAGCGTCCAGTCACTGTCGGTGAAGGCCTGCTTCAGACGCGGGGCATCCAGCGCGCTGAGCTTGAGTGTGGCGCTGGGCGTGTCGAACAGATCGACCAGGGTCGATGCGAGCGGCTTGACGCGTGCCGCCGGCAGTTGAATGCGGGCGCCGTCAGGGCCGATCAGTTCGATCGCTTCGTCGTCGGCGATCGCGTCGATCGCGGCGCGGTCCAGCCAGCGTGCGTCGCGCTGGAACAGCGCATGCAGCAAGGGCGCCAGATCGAGCGTCTGGCCCGCGACCTCGATGCCGAGCGACAGCGCGAGCCAGCCGTTGGTGTCCTCTTCCAGTTCGGCGTGCCAGTCATCGACGGTCAGCACATGGTGGCGGAAGTCCGCCGCGCATTCGATCTGCCAGCCGGCGGCACGCAGGCTCGGTGCCTGCGCGTTGAAGAAGTCGCGCCAGGCGGCTTCGCCTGCAAGGCCCAGCATGCCGTCGGGCAGGCGCTCGAAAGTGTTCAGCACGCGCACCGGCACCGGTGCGAAACCGGCGCGGCGCAGGGCGGCCAGCGCATCGGTTTCGGCGGCGCTGTCGCGCACGATGCGGGCTGCGCGGCCGTCGGGCAGCGTGGTCAGCGTTTCGCTGCTGCCGGCGGGCAGCTCCGCATCGCCGTAGCGGAAAACGGCTTGCGCATAGTCGTAGGTGGCGTGCAGCGTGTCGCGGTAATCCCGATGCGCCTGCAACTGCCACACATGCAGGCTTTGCAGCCGCAGCACCGGGTGGGCCGGGGCTTCTAGCCTGGGCAGCGCGGCTGGCGTGGGGGCCGGCAACTTCGGTGCGACTTCAGCCAGCACGCTGGCGACGAGGCTCAGTTCGGCGCTGTTGAGCGGTGGTAGTGCAAGCGCTTCGGCCACCACCTCTGCCTCGGGCACTTCCAGTACGCCGCAGCGGCCTTCCGCGTCGATGTAGCGGAAGGGCTGCGTGTGCAGCACCGCCAGCACCGGCGGCGTGGTGTCGAGCCGCGCGCGCAGGCCGCCTTCGCGGGTGGGTTGCCAGCTCATGCGGCCGGTGCGTTTGGGGCCTTTGCTGAGCGGCAGTTCGGCTGGCAGCGAGGTGTCGTGGTCGGTGTCGAGGAAGGCGCGGCCGCTATCGAGCAGCGCATCGAGCAAGGCGCTGCCATAGCGGCCGTTGATCGGCACTTCGCCCCAGTCTGCCGCACGTGCGTTGCTGCGTTCGATCGCGCGGATATGGCGCAGCACGGCGAGGTCTTCCTCGCCGACGAAGGCAGGGGGTTTGAGCAGCGCCTGATCGATGTTGTACCAGGGCTCGCACTGCGCGATTTCGCCATCGGCGAGCCGCCGCACCTTGTCGATGCGCAGGGTGGCCCCAGCGCCGTGCGGCCCCGGCGTCACGGTGTAGTGCAGCATCTGGCGGTTGGCGGCAGCCTTGGGTTTGGTGCCGAGGCGTTGCTTGCTGACCCGGCTACGTAGTTGCTGTGCCCAGGCCAGCACCTCGGCGCGGGGCTTCTCGACCAATGCGCCGGGGCGCTGCGCGGCGAGCAGCAATGCCACGACGTGCTTGCAGCGGGTGCCGACCGGGCAGGAGCAGCGGCTGTGCAGATCGAGCGAAATCTCGCCGAGCAGTTCGCGCTGGCTGATGCGTGCCGTGGTGCGGTAGGGCCGCGGCGCGCTGCCGGTGACCAGCGCACTCAGCGAGTCGCCGGACACCTCCAGCTCGCGCACGCGGCCGATGTACTGGCGGCCTTTCGCAATCGCGGCGCTGGTGAAGAGTTCCTGCAGCACATCGTCGGTAAAGCGGCTGAGCAGATCGGCGAGCGGCATTGTCGAGGCAAAAAACGGGGTGCAACAGCATACCGGTTAGCGCGTCGCTCACGAAGGCGTGGCTGATAGCGAGCAAATCCGTGCCTCGATGTAGCGCGGACATTCAAGGCCGACAAACAGGGCGCTGCCCTGATCTTTCGCGGCCTTATTTCGTTCGACTTTTGCGCGCTTCGTCGGCGATGAACCATGCGAGGGTCGAGGTCGCAAGCGAAATTGCGATGAACGAAATCACAAGAAGCGTTGTCTGGTCAGACGCTCGTAGCAGGAGCTCACGTCTCGCCACATCCTCCGCACTTAGCGCAATGCTTGGCGGGCTGGACCAAGAGAGCTGTGCGGCTTCGCTCTCACTGTTGTGCCGAAGGCAGATATGTACTGGTACATATTCAACAGAACGTCCGGTTTCGCTCTTGTCTCGGAGCCATTTGCAGAAATCCGTGACTGCGGTGCAATTCAAGCTCTGGCGCGATATTCCTGTACTGGTTTTCAGCTCAAGCGTGCCACCGCCGAAGTTCTTTTTATCTGTATCAGGCGGGCATCGCCTCGAAACTCCCTGCAGGCCGAGGGTGTCTCCCACAAAGAAGCGGACAGAAGTGCTGCAGCCATCGCGCCACCAAATGCAACCGATCCTATCGCGAACGGGTTCGCGGCCCACCGGAAGATCCCCCGACACGTCGTTCCGGGCGAACTGCTAAGTCGTCGCAGCGCAGTTGCGATCGCTAACGGTAGAAGCGCTGCGAGTGACATGCCGACGAGACTGGGCCAGATTGGATTCAAGGTCGATGTCCAAGTGACGTTGCTGCGCTTCTCTTCACGCTGATCGTTAGGCGCTGCTCAGTCCGCGCGCAGACGGCCGTCGATCATGGTCACTGCGCGGTCACAACGTTCCGCCAGACGCGGGTCGTGGGTGACGATCAGGCAGGCCGAGCCGCGCTCGTGGTTCACCTCGCGCATCAGCGCGAAGATCTCGTCGGCGGTGTGGGTGTCGAGGTTGCCGGTCGGCTCGTCGGCGAGGATCAGGCGCGGCCCCAGCAGCAGCGCGCGCGCAATCGCCACGCGCTGTTGTTGCCCGCCGGAGAGCTGATTGGGTTTTTTGTGCGAATGCGTTTCGAGCCCGACACGGCGCAGCAGCTCGCGCGCGGCAGCTTCGTGGGCGTCGGTGGCGCGGCCCTCGGCGATGATGCCGGGCATCATGGCGTTCTCCAGCGCGCTGAACGCCGGCAGCAGGTGGTGGAACTGGAACACGAAGCCGATGCTGCGGTTGCGCAGGCGGGTGAGGCCCGCATCGTCCTGCGTCGCCGAGTCGATGCCGTCGATCTCGATGCGGCCGGCGGTGGCGCGTTCGAGCAGTCCGACGATATTGAGCAGCGTGCTCTTGCCTGAACCGGAAGGGCCGATCAGCGCGACGAACTCGCCCGCTGCGATGTCGAGGTCTATGCCATGCAGGATTTCGGTCTCGACCTCGGTGCCGATGTTGTAGGACTTGCGGATGCCGGCGAGGCGGATCACGGGTTGCGCCATCGTCAGCTCCGGATCGCGTCGACCGGGTCGAGCGAGGCGGCGCGCCGCGCCGGGATCATCGCCGCGAGTGTGCCGACCACGGTGGCGATGAGGCAGGCGCCGATGACGATATCTGCCGGCAGCTCGGGCGAGAAGATCGGCGTGCCATCGCCGTTGCGGAACACCGACGCAAAGATCTGCAGCAGCCCCCAGCCGAGCGATGCGCCGAGCGCAGAACCCACGCTGCCGACCAGCGCGCCCTGGATCAGGAACACCGCCAGCAGTTGCCGGCGGCCCGCGCCCATCGCGCGCAGGATGCCGATCTCACGCTGCTTCTGCACCACCGACACGACCAGCACGCTGGCAATGCCGAGCGCGACGATCAGCGTCACGAAGCTGCGGATCAGGTTCAGCGAGGTGCTCTGGTTCTTCAGGCCGGCGAGCAACTGTGCGTTGGTCGTCATCCAGCTCTCGACCTTGAGGCCGGTGGCGTCGGCGAGCGGGCGCGCGATCGACTCAGCCTCGAAGATATCCGTCACCCGTAGGTCGACCTGCGACACGCCGCCGGCGAGATCGAGCAGTGACTGCCCCAGCCGCAGCGATACGAAGACCCAGCGGCGGTTCAGGTCGCGGTTGCCGATATCGAAGAGCCCGCTGATCGTCAGCACTTCCTCGCGGCCGCCCGCAGTCTGCACCCGGATGCGGTCGCCGAGCGAGACCCCCAGATCCTTCGCCAGTTCGATGCCGATCACGGTGTTGGTGCCGGATGGCGCGAAGCGACCCGCGCTGAGGTACTTGTCCATCAGCACGATGCGGCGGTAGGCGTTGGGCTCGACGCCCATCAGCGCGACCGACTTGCTCGCTTCGCCACGTAGTGCGAACGCGGGGCCGGTGACCAGCGGCGACACCGCCACCACATCCGGCGTGGCGGCGGCGAGTCGCGCGACCGATTCCCACTGGTCCACCGGCCGCAGGCGCTGCGCGCGGGGCTGGTCGGTGGCGAGCGTGCCGGGTGTGTCGGGCAGTGCGCGGCGGTTGGCTTCGTCCGGTGGGCGGATCACCACATGCGGCTGGCTGCCGAGCACGCGTTCGATGATCGAGCTTTGCAGTTCGCCGATCAGGTGTGTGAGGAAGATCGTCACCGCGACGCCCGCGGTCACACCACCCAGAATCAGTAGCGACTGGGTACGCCCCTCGCGCAGAAAGCGCAGCGCGACGAGCAGTTCAAACGGCAGGCGGATGCGCATCGGCGGCTCAGCGCGTCAAACCCGGTGCGCCCTGCAGGCCGGCCTTGCGCTGCGGCTTGCCGCGCACGCGTTCGCGGGGCTGGGTGGGTTCCGACGCGGCGACGACGAGTTCGCCCGCGTCGAGGCCCTTCGCGATTTCGGCGGCACCCATGCCTCGCACGCCCAGCGTGACGGCGACCCGCTCGGCACGACCTTCGCGCACGCGCAGCACCCAAGGCGATTCGCTTTCGGCTGCATGAATTGCGTCGAGCGGCAGCACCACGGCGCTGTCCTTGCGTGCCACCACGATCTCGACCGAGACGGTCATATCCGGCCGCAGGAAGGCCGGCGGTTGCGGCACCGAGAACTTCACTTCGACCGTGCCGCGCAGCGCATCGATGCCCGGTGCAACATAGTCGATCACCACGTCGAAGGGCTGGCCGGGGTAGGCGTCGGCCACCGCCTTGCCGGCTACGCCGGGTTTGAGGCGCGCGAGGTGTTTCTCATCCATCTGCGTGACGATGCGTTGAGTGCCGCCGGCGGCGAAGCGCATCAGTACCCGGCCAGCCTGCGTGATGTCGCCCACGTTTACTTCGCGCGACAGCACCGTGCCGTCGGCTGGCGCGCGCAGTTCATGGTTGGCCATGCGAGCGCGGGCGGCTCGCAGGTTGGCCTCGGCCTGCGCCAGCCGGCTCGCCGCTGCGGCCATCTCGCTGCCGGCGGGCTGGTTCGCTGCGGCCTGGCTGCGTGCGGCCGACAGCGCGGCTTCGGCGTTCTGCAGGGTGCGGCGGGCGTCGTCACGGCGGCTCGGTGACACAAAGCCTTGCGCGATTAGGGCCTCGACCCGCTGGTATTCGAGCTGGGCGACGCGCAGGTTTTCTTCCGCTTGCCGCTGCTGCTGGCTGCTTACCGGGCCGGCCACCTGTTCCACCTGCCGAAGCCGCGCACGCGCTTCGACCACCGCCGCGTCGGCGGCGGCCAGGCTGGCGCGGGCTTCGTCGGCACGCAGCGCGATCAGCAGTTCGCCTTGCTTGACGATGCTGCCTTCCTTCGCGGCCAGCGTATCGACGATGCCGGCGACCGGCAGGCCCAGTTGCACCTGGGCGGGCGTTTCGACGCGGCCGGTGGCGATCAGGGTTTGTGCGATCGCCTGGCGGCTCGCGCTGCGCAGTTCGACTTCCTTGCCGCGGCTGAGCATCCAGCTGATCAGCAGGATCAGCGCGAAGACAACGGTAATCGGCAGGCGCCACGGGCGCAGGCGGGTGCTCAGGTGCTTGAGTGTCGGCATCGTTGTTCTTGTCTGTTCGGGCGGCGTAGCCCAGACCGCCATTCTCGCTGCGGGTTCCCGGCAAGGCCCTGCGGTGGATCAGCGCTTCCAGAGCGCGTGGAAGTGATGCACCGGCCCGTGGCCTTTGCCGACCTCCAGCTCGCCCGACGCAGCGATCGCGCGCAGCAGCCATTCGCGGGCGTGGCGCACTGCGGCTTCGACCGGCAGCATCTGGTCTTGCGCCTGCGGCAGCAGCGCCGCAATGGCGGAGGACAGCGTGCAGCCCGTGCCGTGGGTGTTCTTCGTCTCGATGCGTCGCCCCGGCAGCTCGACCATGCGGTCGCCGTCAAACAGCAGATCCATCAACTCGCCACCGGGCAGATGGCCGCCCTTGAGCAGCACCCAGCGTTCTGAAGACAGCGGCAGCAGCTCGCGCAGACGTTCCGCCGCGCGATACATTTCCTTGACCGATTCGGGCGCGCGCTGATCCAGCAGCACGCCGGCTTCGGGCAGGTTCGGCGTGATCATGAAGCTCTGCGGCAGCAGCGCCTCCTTGACCATCGCGACGGCGTTCTTCGCCAGCAGGTGGTCGCCGCTCTTGGCGACCATCACCGGATCGCACACGACGAACTTTGCCGCGTAGTGCGCGAGGCGGTCGGCCACGGCGGCAACGATGTCGGCGGTACCGAGCATGCCCAGCTTCACGGCATCGATGCGTACGTCGGCGAACAAGGTGTCGATCTGCAGGCGCAGAAAGTCGATTGGCGGGGTGTGCACCCCGGTCACGGCCTGCGTGTTCTGCGCGGTGAGGGCGGCCACCACGCCACAGCCGTAGGCGCCGAGTGCGGAAAAGGCTTTCAGGTCGGCATAGATGCCGGCGCCGCCGGAAGGGTCGATGCCAGCGATGCTCAGCGCGTTGGGGATACGGGAAGACAAGACGGGGCTCCTGCATGTTACCGGCCGCCTTGGATGCGGCAGGCGGCGAGCTTATCGCATCTCGCGAGCCGGGTTGACCTGTAGGGATGCCATTGGCTGCCGTAATCTGGTATTCAGTGCAGTGCCTCAAAGCCCGTATCGGCCAATCCTGCAAGCGAAAGCCCCCTGATGAAGAAGATTCGCCCTCTCGTGTTTGCGTTCGTCGGTATCACGATCGCGCTGGTCGTGGTGCTGGCCGCGGTTGTCGTGCTGCAGCTCAGCGCCCTGCGCGCGCAGAGCGAATACGAGCACAGCGTGACCGACGTGATGGTTGATCAGCTGGCAGCGGCCAAGCTGCAGATCGTTCAGGTACAGCAGTTCCTGACCGACGCGTCGGCAACCGGTGAGCAGGACGGTGTGGCGGACGCCGAAAAGGCCTACGCCGCGGCACGCGCCTCGCTTGCGAAGCTGAGCGGGCTTGCGCCTGCGTTCGCCGCTGAGGTTGAAGCGCTGTCGCGTGAGGTCGAGCAACTGCGTGAGGTCGGGATGCGCATGGTCGAGGCCTACAAGACAGGCCGCGAAGCCGGTAACCAGGTGATGAAGGGCGCGGACGGTTTCGACAAGCGTGCTGAACTCGCTCAGGCGGCGATCGACCGCCTCGGAGCCCGGATCAATGCGCTGCAGGACGATACGCGCGGGCGGGTGCAGGCTTCGATCGAGCGCACGCTGTGGGGCGCCGTCGGACTGGCCTTGCTGATCTGCCTTGTGGTTAGCGGTGTGGCCTGGAAACTGGTGGATCTGATCTATCGCCTGATCGGCGCAGAGCCGCTGCACGGCGCGAAGCTCGCGGCCTATCTCGCTCAGGGCGATCTGACGCACACGATTGCCGTACGCCCCGGCGATACCGACAGCCTGATCGCGCAACTGGCCACGATGCGCGCACGCTGGACCGATGTGGCAAGCGGCTTGCGCGGCCAGGCGGCGCAGATGAGCGCGGGTGCCGGCGAGTTGCAGCACAAGGCCCATGCGCTGGCCAGCAACGGCGCGCGGCAGAGCGAGGCGGCCGCCGCGATTGCGGCGAACGTGGAACAGCTGTCGACCAGCGCCGAGCAGATCGCGGCCGACGCCGGTGAGGCGAACACCCATGTGCGCAGCATGGGGCAGTCGGCGGTGGAATCGAGCCAGATCATTTCCTTCGTGCGGCAAGAGGTCGAAGAGGTGGCGCGCACTGTTCAGGAGGCGGCCAGCCAGGTCAGCCGGCTCGATGCCCGGGCGCAGGACATCGCCGGCATCGTCACCACGATTCGCGCGATCGCCGACCAGACCAACCTGCTCGCGCTGAATGCCGCCATCGAGGCCGCGCGCGCCGGCGAAACGGGCCGCGGCTTTGCCGTGGTGGCCGACGAAGTGCGCAAGCTCGCCGAACGCACCAGCGGCGCCACCGTTTCGATCGCGCAGATGATCGCCGACGTACATGCGGTGACCGGCGAAGTCGTCAGCACCATCTCGCGCGGCGTCGAACGCGTCGAGACCAGCGCGGCCATGGCTGAGGACGCGCGCCTTGCGATGGATGCGCTGAAGCAGGAGTCGCTCGGCGCCTGCGATCAAGTGAGCCGCATCCATACCGCGTTGTCCGAACAGCGTGCCAACACCCACGACATCGCCACCAAGGTCGAACAGATCGCGCAGATGGCGGCGGAAAACGCCGATGCCTCGGAAGGCGTGTCCGTCACCAGCGACCGCATCGATCACATCGCGCAAGCGCTGGCGCAGGACGTTGGCTACTTCAAGCTGAGCACGCCGGAGCAAACCGAAGTCGAACTGTTCTAAGGTCAGGAGGCGCCCCTTGCAGGTGCGCAGTCCGGCCCTGCGTTGCGTTAGCGTGTCGTAGCCTGGGCTGGGGGCTGAGCGTCGCCGGGTCACGACGTCTCGCACGCTGTCGAGGCAGGGGTTACAATCGCCGCCTTTCGTTTCACCATCCGGCGGAATCGCGGCCGGATGCTGGTTTGATGACCCGTCCCGCTTCACGCCTGCCTTGTGTCGATCTCATCAAGGCGGTCGCATCCCAACTTATCGTTCTGCACCACCTCGCGTTCTACGGCCCGATGTCCGACGTGGCGGCGGTGCTGGCGCCTGCGCTTTTTGAATGGCTGGCGCGCGACGCGCGGCTGGCGGTGCAGGCTTTCCTTGTCGTCGGAGGCTTTCTCGCCGCGCGCAGCCTTGCGCCGCAGGGGCGCCTGGCCGTGGATACGTCGCTGCCCGCACTGGCATGGCAGCGCTATGTGCGCCTCGCGTTGCCGCTGCTGGTAGTGCTGTCGATCGCGATGCTGACGGCGGCCTTCGCGCGCACCCAGTTCGAGCATGAGCTGCTGCCCGCGGCGCCGACGCCGGCGCAAGTGCTGGCGCATGTGTTCCTGTTGCAGGACCTGGTCGGCCATGCGGCGCTGTCCGCCGGTGTCTGGTACGTCGCTATCGATTTCCAGCTCTTCCTGCTGTTTGCAGCGCTGATGCAGGTGTCGCGCTGGCGGGCGGTGCGCCGCCGTCTGCCGCCGCCGCTGCTGGTCGCCCTGCTGGCGGTGCTGTCGATGTTCGGCTTCAATCGCGATCCGGCCTGGGATGTGGCCGCGCCCTACTTCTTCGGTTCCTACGCGCTGGGCGCCTTCGCCTGGTGGGGGGCTCAACGCGGGCGCGCCAGCTGGCTCGTGCTGATGGTGGCGATGGCAGCGCTGGCCTTGCTGATCGACTTCCGCGATCGCCTTGCGCTGGCCACCGTGCTTGCGGTGGTGTTGTCGCTGACGCAGCGGCATGCGGCGCTCGCGAGCTGGGCTTCGCACCGTGTCATCGCCTACCTGTCGCGAATCTCGTATTCGGTGTTCCTGATCCACTTCCCTGTCTGCATGGTGGTGACGGCGATCGTGTGGCCCAACCTGCCCGCCGATCCGGTGCTGCAAGGCTTGGGCGTGTTGCTGGTGTGGCTCGGTAGCGTGGCGGCCGGCGCCGCGTTCCATCATGGCTTCGAGTCGCGCATCGGTACCTTGGCCTGGCCGCGCTTGCGGCCCGCCTGAGTCGGCTTGCATTTGCTTGCAATTTGCCCGCGGCTGCCGGCGTCGGGCCGTCGCCCGATCCGCGATACTCGGGCGATGTCGTCTTGCAAGGTAGTGCTGCTGGCGCTCGCGATGCTTGGCGCGGTGAGCGTCGCCAGCGGCGCAGAATACGTACGCGAACAAACCCTCACGGTGCGCCCGGATGACCCGCAGCTCAAGCTGCGTGCGCAGTCCGATGCGGCCACGCGCGGTACCGACACGCTCGGCATGAGTGTGGATTTCGGCAAGAGCGCAGCTGGCAGCACTTCATTCACTACCGAGGCGCTCAGTACCGGTGGCGGTGGGCCGCGGCTCGATTCGCTGCGGCTCGATCACGATGTCGACTTCGGCAAGTTCAGGCTTGGCGGCGTGCCACTGCGGGTGGACATGGGCATGCGGCTCGACCGCCAGTTCGACGACGATTCGCGCTGGGGCATGGGCCTGCGGCCGCGCGTGCGTTCGCGCATCGGTCGGCTGAATCTGGGCGCCGATTTCTCGGTCGAGCGCGAACCGATGGCCGATCTACGCAAGACCGAGATGAACTACACCTGGCGTGCCGACTACGAGTACCGCCCGGTGCTGTCGTTCGGCATTGCTGCATCCGGCACCCGGCGGGTGGACGAAGGGCTTCTTGCGGCACCCGAACCGACGCTGACACCGCGCGTGAGTGGCCGTTATCTGCTCGACGATGGCGTGGTGCTGCGCTACGGCGTCGGCATGGCGGTCGACACCGCGCGCAACAGCACCAGCCCCGACCTGAAGGTGGGGCTGGAGTTGAAGTTCTAGGCGCCGATTCCTGCCGCGCTGAACAGGTTCAGCGCGGCGTATTGCAGCAGCATGATGGTCTTGGCGTCGCAGATGCGGCCATCGGCAACCATCGCCATCGCTTCGTCGAAGTCCAGTTCGAACACTTCGATATCCTCGCCCTCCTGCTCCAGCCCGCCGCCATCGCTGACCTTGTCGCCGGGGTCGTATTCGGCGACGAACAGGTGCAGGCGCTCGGTGACGGCGCCCGGGCTCATGAAGGCCTCGCACACCTTGCGCACCTTGCCGACGCGGTAGCCGGCTTCTTCCTCGGCTTCGGTGCGGATGCGGGTTTCCGGATCGGCTTCGTCGAGCAGGCCGGCGGGCACTTCGATCATCAGCTCGTCGTAGTGATTGACGAAGGCCGGGTAGCGGAACTGCCGCGTCATGATCACGCTGCGGCGCGGCAGGCTGTAGAGCAGGATCGCCGCGCCGTTGCCGCGATCGTAGGTTTCGCGATGCTGGGCCTGCCAGCGCCCGTCGCCACGGCGGAACTCGAAATGCGTGGTTTTCAGGATGTACCAGTTGTCGGAGAGCAGGCGCTCTTCGATCACTCGGACACGGTCACGGACGCTCATGGGCCAAACTCCTGCGTTGGGGCCCCACAGGCTATGCGGAGGGCGGCCATCGGGCAAGGCCGCAGGCGAAGCCGGTGTTGAGCGCCCGGCCGGATGCGGCCTCAGGACGACGCGGCGGTGGCGGCGCAGTGGGCGGCCAGCGCGCTGGCGACGATGCGTTCCAGATCCGCCTTGCCGATCTCGTTCTTCCACACGAACGCATGGATCGGAATGTCACTGAATGCAACGCATCCGCCGTATCCTCCGGCCGCCGTGCGGACGACGATTTGGATCTTGTCGTAGCGGGGTGTCGCGCGGATCGTCCGGGCGAGCCGCGTGCCGGCTTCCTCGTCCTCCATCACAACGTCGAGCAGGATCAAGGCAAGGTCCGGCAAGGTCGGCAATACTGCCTGCGCCTCGCGGGCGGTGTAGCAGTCGACGAACTTCAGCGGCCGTCCCTCAAACCGGAAGTGATGCAGCGCCATCTGAGTGACGGCATGCACGTCGGGATCGTCGTCGATGACCAGAACGACCCAGCCGGCCCCATCAGCCTCGGCGGCAGGGGGTTCCGCTTCTTCGTTGTCGTCGATGAATAGCAGGTCGTCCACTGCCGCCGCCGTGCGTCAGTCCTTGGGCAATGTTTCAGTGTAGGCCCGCAGGGCGGGCCACCCCAAGACCCGGTGACGAACGGCCCTCAGGGCAGCGCGGGGGCGTCAGCGCGGCGCTTGTAGAAGGTCAATGGCGCGCTGGCCGGCACCTGCGAGGGCGGCGGGCTTTGCAGGACGTGCTTCTTGGCTTTGCCGATCACATGCATCTCGCAGGGGCGGCAGTCGAACTTGAGCGTGAAGCGCTCGTTGCCATTCACCAGCGTCATCGGCTCGGCACGCACCTGCCCCTGCACGCCCTGAACGCCCTTGGCCTGCTTCGGGCACAGGTTGAAGGAGAAGCGCAGGCAGTGCTTGGTGATCATCAGCGGCACTTCGCCGGCTTCCTCGTGCGCCTCGTAGGCCGCGGCGATCAGCTTCACGCCGTGGCGGGTGTAGAAGTCGCGCGCCGCCAGGTTGTAGACGTTGGCGAGGAAGGACAGCGTCTCGTCCGGGTAGGGCACCGGCGGTTCGACTTCCGGCCGGCGCAGCGGGCGCTGCCAGCCGGCCAGGCGCGTGGCCATCAGGCGCTCGGCGGCGTCGCGGCGCAGCGCGTTGGCGACCGAAGCCGGCACAAACAGCGGCGCCGACCACGACAGCGTCAGTTCCTGCAGCGCGAATTCGGTGGCGCCGAACTTGGCGAGATGCTCGCGCAGCGTCGTCTCGGCGCGTTCGATGTTCTGCGCCGGCTGCTTGTCGAAAGTGGCCTCGGCGGTGGCGGTGAAGCCGTCTTCGTCGGTCAGCGTCAGCGCGAGGCCTGCAGCAGTCTCGGCGCACTGCGCCCACACCGCGATGCGGCGTTCGGCCGATTTCTTCAGCAGCGCCAGTTCCCAAGCGTGGTCGCGGTTGCGGCTCACCGCCACGCCGGGCTTGAGGCCCGGCAACTGCGCCACCGGCTCGTTCGGCAACACGCGCCACAGGGTGCCTTCTTCGCCGGCGCCCAGCTTTTCGACGACGTTGGCCTGCAGGCCGACGACTTCGCGCTTGTGCATGTAGTTGAGCCCGTCGCCGTTGGCGAGCGGCTCAAGCGCGTCGATCTCGAAGCTGTCCTTGCCGACGCGGGTCACGGTGCCGAGCGACAGACCGACGAAGGTCGGCGTGTCGAAGGCGCCGATGTCGGCCTTGCGGCCAGTGGCGAAGTAGTCGGTCGCGCCGCGGTGGAAGGTCTTGTCCGGGTCGGGCGTGAAGAAGAGTTCGGTGCGGCCGCTGGAACTGCGCCCAAGCTCGGGCTGCGCGTCGATCAGCGCATCGATCAGGCGGCGGTAGTGGCCGGTGATGTTCTTGACGTAGCTCGCGTCCTTGTAGCGCCCTTCGATCTTGAAGCTGCGCACGCCGGCAGCGATCAGGTGGGCGAGGTTCGCACTCTGGTTGTTGTCCTTCATCGACAGCAGGTGCTTCTCGAAGGCCACCACGCGGCCTTGCTGATCCTGCAGCGTGTAGGGCAGGCGGCAGGCCTGCGAGCAGTCACCGCGGTTGGCGCTGCGGCCGGTGTGGGCGTGGCTGATGTTGCACTGGCCCGAGAAGGCCACGCACAGCGCGCCGTGGATGAAGTGTTCGATCACCGTATCGGCCGGCACCGCTGCCCGCACCGCGGCGATCTGCTCGATCGTCAGCTCGCGCGCCAGCACGATCTGCGAGAAGCCCGACTCGGCGAGGAACTTCGCCTTTTCTACTGTGCGGATGTCGCACTGCGTCGAGGCGTGCAGCTCGATAGGTGGAATGTCGAGTTCCAGCAGGCCCATGTCCTGCACGATCAGCGCATCGACGCCGGCGTCGTAGAGCTCATGCACCAGCTTGCGCGCGGGTTCCAGCTCGGCGTCGTGCAGGATGGTGTTGAGCGTGACGAAGATGCGCGCGCGGTAGCGGTGCGCGAAGGCCACCAGCCCGGCGATCTCGCTGACGGTATTGCTGGCGTTGTGGCGCGCGCCGAACGAGGGGCCGCCGATGTAGACCGCGTCCGCGCCGTGCAGGATCGCCTCGCGGCCGATCTCGGCGGTTTTCGCGGGGGATAGCAGTTCAAGCGGGTGGGTGGGCTGGCTCATCGGGGCGTCTCGTCGGGGTCTGGCGGATGTGATTGCGGCAGGCGCGCGAAGCTCTCCGGGCCCGCTGCGCGAGGGCGCGGATTGTAGCCCGATCCGACCCGTCGGATCGATAAAAATCGTTTTGCATCCGGCACTTGGCGGCGCCGGACGCTCGCGGGTTCAGCCGACCGAAATGATCCCGTGGCCATCCGCATCCGGCGCTGGCTCGGCTTTCGCCCGGTGGGGTTCGACACCCGGTGCGCGCGGTTTTTCGCCGTAGCGCAGGCCTTCCGGGTGGCTTTCGGTGGCGTAGGCGGCGTCGAAGCCGACATCGCCGAACAGCGTCGGTCGCTCGCTACTGAAGCGGGCATCACCGATCGGGTCTTCATCGTGCGTTGCCTTGGTGGATCGCGTGTCCATGCCGATGTCCCCCTGTCAGTCGCGCCGCCGGTGGGTGGCGCTGCGCGTTGCGGGGGCAGGGTCTCTGCCGCCCGCTTGAGTTGGATGCCTTTCACGAGGCTTCGTTCCGGCGCATGCCGTGCACACCGGTGCGCCATGCTTCTTGATAGGCGCGCGCTGGCAGGAGTGCAACGCTGCGGTGCCGCACTCAACCCTGAGGCGTGATGCGCGCCAGCAGCGCCTGACTTGCGCGCTGCACGGCCGGCCCGCAGCTGACGACGATCAGGAAGGCCGCCGGCCAGGCTGCGACAAAGGCGGCGCGCCAGTGCGCGAAGAAGCCGGGCTGCAGGCCCAGGTTGAGCCAGGTGACCCAGCCGGTCATCAGCGCGGACATCAACAGCGACATCAGCAAGGCGAACAGGATGCGCTGGCGTTGTGGGGTGCTCATGGTCGGACTCCTCATTTGGAAAGACGTGCTTGGAGTCTAGGGTTCATACTTGAATGCAACTACGGCCGAAAATTCAATAATGGATTCCAAAAATGGAATATCTGTTCGATGACCTTGCGCTCTTCGTCGCAATCGTTGAGGCCGGTAGCCTGAACCAGGCTGCGGCGCGCAGCGGTACCCCGCCGGCAACCGTGACTCGCCGCCTGCAGCGGCTTGAACAGCAGCTTGGCGTGCGACTTTTGCATCGCTCCGCGCGCCGTCTGGTGCCCACCGCGGAGGGCTGGCAGTACTACGCCCAGTGCCGCCCGCTGCTGCATGCACTGACGCAGGCGACGCAATCGCTCGATCAGTCGATGCATCAGGTGAGCGGTTCAATCCGTGTGCTGGCGCCGGTGAATCTGGCCAACGGGGCCTTGCTCGGGGCCTGGCCGGGCTTCCTCGCGCGCTATCCGGCTGTCAGCCTGGAGCTGGAATTGAGCAACGAGGTGCAGGATATTGTTGGCCGCGGGGCCGATCTGGCGATCCGCGTCGGCCCGCAGGCCGATTCACTGCTGTTGCAACGCCGGTTGGGCCGGATCGAGCTGGTGCTGGTGGCTTCGCCGGCCTACCTTGCGCAGCACGGCGCGCCGGCAGATCCCGAATCGCTATCGGGGCATGCGCTGATCGTGGCGGAGCCGATCCGCGAATGGCGCTTCCGTGATCCGACCAGCGGCGTCGAGCGCATGCTGATGCCGACTGCCAGCCGCCTGCGCGCGAACGACATGCGGCTGGCGGTGACGATGGCCGAGCAGGGCTTCGGGCTTTTGCTGTGCCCGCTGACCGAATGCCATGCGGCAATCGAGCGCGGCGCTTTGCGCTGCGTGCTGGAGCCGTGGCGCGCCGCGGGGCGCGATGTATTTGCGGTGTGGCCGCAGCAGGGATTTACGCCAGCGCGGGTGAAGGCCTTGATCGAACATCTGGCCGCTTACGCCGCGAGTTCGCCGCTGCTAGGCGGCGACAACCAGGCAGTCGCGGCCCGCGGCCTTGGCGCGTAGCAAGGCCATGTCGGCGCGCTGCAGCAGGCTGTCGAGGCGGTCGTCGCGCGCGGGGTCGAAGTGGGCGATGCCGATGCTGAGGGTGCAGTGGATCGGGCGCCCCTGCCAGCCATGTCCGCATGTCGCGCAGCAGGCGCGCAGGCGCTCCGCGGTCCGGTGGGCCTCGACGGCGTCGGTGTCGGGCAGCAGCACCAGAAACTCCTCGCCGCCGTAGCGGCCGATTACGTCGGTCTGCCTCAGCGAGCCCTGCAAAGCGATCGCCAGCCGCCGAAGCACATCGTCGCCGGCAGCATGCCCGAAGCGATCGTTGATCCCCTTGAAGTGATCCAGGTCCAGCATCAGCGCGGCCAGTGGCAGGCCGCTGCGCTGCGCGCGCCGGAATTCCCGTGCGGCGAGCTCGAACAGGTGGCGGCGGTTGTAGAGGCGCGTCAGTTCGTCATGGGTGGCGAGGTCGGTCAGGCGCCGGTTGGCGTGTTCGAGTTCGGCGGTGCGCGCGACGACGCGCTGTTCAAGCGCCTCGTTGGCTTCGCGCAAAGAGGCCTCGGCGCGGCGTAGTGCAGAGATGTCGCGCGAGATGCCGAGGATGTACTCGACCCGCCCGGTGGTGTCGTTGGCGGGCACTAGCAGCGTTTGCCAATGGCGCGGTTCTGCGTCAGCCGGGCCGGCGGTTTCCTCGTAGGTCATCGGCTCGCCGCGGGCGACGCAATCGCGATAGCGCTGCAGCGTGGCGGCGAGGTAGTCCGGCGGTACGACCGCGTCCAGTTCGAGCCCGACTACGGAGTCGCCGGCGCGCCCGATCACGTTGGCGAGCACCGGGTTGATCGCCTCGATGACGAAACGCCCGTCGGCTTCACAGCGGATCACGAACACGCTGTCGGGGAAACGCAGCCACAGTTGCTCAAACGCAGGGAAGCGCCGCCTCAGCAGCGTAACGAAACGTCGCGGCAATCGGGACTCCGCTCGCGGGTTCATGGTGGGTCACGGGCTGCAAACGGCTCGCTGCGGGCGTCCGGCAGTGTCAGCGCCTGGGCAGCGATCCTTCGGTGACAGCACATCACAAGCGGCAAACCAGCGTGGTGACCCAAAGCAAATGCGGCGGTGCGCGGCGAGGTGCGGCTCAGTTCAGCGACGGGTCGTTGCGCAAGCGTGTCGCCATCAGGTCAACGAAGCTGCGGATCTTGGCCGACGCGTGGCGGCCTTCTCGATGCAGGATGTGCACCGGCATGCGTGGCGGTTCGAAATCGCGCAGCAGTAGCACCAACTCGCCGGACGCAAGCTGCGGCGCAACCTGATACGACATCAGGCGCGAGATGCCGAGTCCGCGGACCGTGGCTTCAATCGCGGCATCGTTGGTGGTGACGGTGAGCCGTGGCGCGACACGCACCGCGCTGGCGGCGTCGCCACGCAGGAAGCGCCATTCGGCGGTGGGGCCGATCGCGCTCGCCGCCACGATGGTGTGCGATGCAAGTTCTGCGGGGGTTGCCGGCGTGCCGTGGGCGGCGAGGTAGGCCGGTGCGGCGCAGACCACGCGCCCGACCTGGCCGACGCGGAGTGCCTTGAAGCTCGAATCGGCCAGCTCGCCGATGCGGATGCCGACATCGACCCCCTCTTCAAGCAGGTTGACGACGCGGTCGAGCAGCATTGCGGCGACCTCGGTGCCCGGATAGCGCTGCAGGTAGTCGACGATGCCCGGCATCACGTACAAGCGGCCGAACATTACCGGCGCAGTCACCGTGATGTGGCCACGTGGTGCGGCGTTCAGTCCGACAGCCGCTTCGTCCGCTTCATCCGCCGCGGCGATCACGCGGCGCGCATCGTCGAGGTAGCGCTGGCCGGCCTCGGTGACCCGCACATGGCGCGTGGTGCGGTTGAGCAGCTTGACGCCGAGGTGCGCTTCCAGCGCGGCCACCGCCCGCGTCACGGCCGGTGGCGACATCGCGAGCCGGCGCGCACCGCCGGCAAAGCTCTCCGACTCGGCCACGGCGACGAACACGCTCATCAGGTGCAGGCGATCCATGTTGGGCTCCGATTATTCCGATCCGAGGAATTATCTATTGTTCTGTGTGCGGATTCTTCTTCTGTTCGTGCTTTGGAAGAATGCAGTCACGCCACAGCACACAGGGTGCAGCGGCCTCCGAACCCAACCGAATACAGGAGTTACACCATGTCCCGCATCGCCATCCCCTCCGTCGAACAATCGCCCGCCGCCACCAAGCCGCTGCTGGATGCGGTCCACAAGCAACTGGGCGTGGTGCCCAACCTGATGAAGCTGGTCGGCCACAGCCCGGCGGCGCTGGAGGGCTACCTCTCGCTCAACGGCGCGCTGGCCAAGGGTGTGCTGAGCGTGCAACTGCGCGAGCGCATCGCGCTGGCGGTGGCCGAATTCAACGGCTGCGACTACTGCCTGTCGGCGCACAGCTATCTGGCCACCCATGTTGCGAAGATCGACGCAGCGGAGATCGCAGCCGCCCGCGATGCGCACTCGGCCGATGCGAAGACCCGCGCCGCACTGCACTTCGCCCGCCGCGTTGCCGCCGAGCGTGGCCGCGTCAGTGATGCCGACCTCGCCAGCCTGCGCGCCGCCGGCTTCGACGACGCCAGCGTGGTCGAGATCGTGCTCAGCGTCGCGCTCAATGTGCTGACGAACTACATCAACAACGTGGCCGAGACCGATATCGACTTCCCGCGCGTGTTGCGCAAGGCCGCTTGATTGCAGCGCGGGTCGGCGGCCTGAACGCGAGTTCGGGCCGCCGCATCGAAGAGAAGGGAGGTCCATCATGCCCCGCGCCTTTGCCGACATCAGTTTCACGCCCGGCGTCAAGGCCGCGCAGGCGCGCTATGGCAGCCGCGACAATAACCGCGGTTTCGAGCTGGCTGAAGACCCCCGCAATGAACTGCACGAGCACGAGATCGAATTCATCGCCTCGCGCGACAGCTTCTACCAGGCCACCGTGAGCGAGAGCGGCTGGCCCTATGTGCAGCACCGCGGCGGTCCGCCTGGCTTCCTGCGAGTACTCGACGCCCGCACGATTGGCTACGCCGACTTTCGCGGTAACCGGCAGTACCTCAGTGTCGGCAATCTCAACGCCAATGATCGCGTATCGCTGATCCTGATGGACTACGCGAACCGCCGTCGCCTCAAGCTATGGGGCCGTGCGCGCATCGTGCACGAGGCGGATGCGCCGGCCTTGCTCGCGCAGCTTGGCGTGCCGGGCTACCGTGCCCAGGTCGAACGCGGCGTGCTGATCCATATCGAAGCGATCGAATGGAACTGCCCGCAGCACATCACCCCGCGCTTCACACAGGCCGAAGTGAATGCGGCGGTCGCGCCGCTGCTTGCCGAACTGAATGCACTACGCACCTTCGCCGAAACGCACGGGCGCATTGCAGCAGAGCCGTCTGCTTCCAACGACACAGCCAGGGAGTAAGCCCATGAACGCCGCAACCCACGCCCGTCCGCCGCTGCCGCCTTTTACCCACGAGACGGCGGTCCAGAAGGTCCGCATGGCGGAAGACGCCTGGAACAGCCGCGACCCGGCGCGTGTCGCCCTCGCCTACACGCCCGATAGCGTCTGGCGCAACCGTACGGAATTCCCGCGCGGCCGTGCCGAAATCGAGGCCTTCCTCGCCCGCAAGTGGGCGCGCGAGATCGAATACCGCCTGATCAAGGAACTCTGGGCCTTCACCGACAACCGCATTGCGGTGCGCTTCGCCTACGAATGGCGCGACGACGCCGGCAACTGGTTCCGCTCCTACGGCAACGAGAACTGGGAGTTCGACGAGAACGGCCTGATGGCCCGCCGCTTCGCCAGCATCAACGACCTGCCGATCGCGGAGTCCGAACGCAAGTTCCACTGGGAGCAGGGCAGACGGCCGGATGGGCATCCGGGGCTGAGTGAGTTGGGGTTGTAGGCCGCGCGCTCCCATTGGCCGGGAGCAGCGCGGCGCGCGCCCTCGTCAGCTTACGTCCTTGCGCGATGCGGCCACAGACGTACCGCCAGTGCCGCAAGTGCCGCGCTTCCGGCGAAGGCGCACAGGCCTCGCCAGCCGGCGAGATCCAGTGCGAGGCTGCCAAGCGCTGACCCGCCAGCCATGCCCACGAACATCGCGCCGATCAGCAAGGCGTTGAGCCGGCTACGCGCACCGGGCTCCAGGCCATAGACGATGCTCTGGTGCGCGATCAGTGAGGCCTGTACGCCCAGGTCGAAGACGAGTGTTCCGGCGATCAGCATGCCGAGGCTGTGTGGCAACAGCCCAAAGCCGGCGAAGCTGATGATCACGAGTACCGCGCCGATGCGCGTGACGTGTTCGGGCCCTCGGCGGTCGGCGATGCTCCCTGCAACCGGCGCAGCGAGTGCGCCGATCGCGCCGGCAAGGCCGAACGCGCCTGCGATGGCGCTGCCATAGCCAAACGGGGGTTGGTGCAGCATCACCGCGAGGGTGGACCAGAACGCGCTGAAGGCGGCGCTGAGTAGTCCTTGTGCCAGCGCCGCGCGGCGCATGTCGGCATGGCGTTGCCACAGGGTGAGCAGCGAGCCGAGCAGTGCTGCGTACGGTAAATCGGTGGTCGGCGCGAAATGCGGCAGGCGGCGCGCCGCCACAATGCCAAGCAGCGCAACCAAGCCGGCCGCGATCACGAACAGCGCTCGCCAGCCAAGCAACTCGGTCACCAATCCGCTCGCCACCCGCGACAGCAGAATCCCCAGCAGCAAGCCGGTCATCACACTGCCGACGATCTTGCCGCGTCGGTTTTCCGGCGCCAGTGCCGCGGCGGCGGGCACCGCGTCCTGCGCAAGGCTGGCGGTGATGCCGATGACGACCGACAGGGCGCCGAGTTGCGCGATCGACTGTGCCGCCGCTGTTGCGAGCAAGGCCAGCGCGAGCAGCGCCGTTTTGCTCAGAATGATCGTGCGGCGATCGAAGCGGTCGCCCAGCGGCGCCAGCAGCAGGATGCCGAGCGCGTAGCCGAGTTGTGTCAGCGTGGGGATACGACCGATAGCCGTTGGTGAGGCATGGAATTCAGCCGCCAGCGTGCTCAGCATCGGCTGGTTGTAGTACAGCGAGGCGACGCTGAGGCCCGCCGCACTTGCGAGCAGGAAGACGAGCCCTGCACCAAGCGGCGTATCGGCGCTCTGCGCGGGTTCTTCTGCTGTCAGGACTTGGGTGTTCATGGGCGACCTGCGTGGCGATGATTCGTTGCGGGCAGTGTGCGAGCGAATCCGTTTGCGCGGTAGGCGTATGAAACGAAGAACGGCTATACACTGAGCGTATGAAACCGAGCCTGGATCGCCTCGCGTTGATGCAAACCTTTGTGCGGATCGTCGAGGCCGGGAGCCTGTCCGCCGCTGCGCTGCAGATGAACGCAACGCAGCCCACGATCAGCCGCCGCCTGAAAGCACTTGAAGCGTCGCTTGGGCTGACGCTGCTGCATCGGACAACCCATGCGATGACCCTGACCGAGGCCGGTGCACGCTACTTCGAACGCGCTAAAGATCTGCTGGCTGCATGGGGCGAATTCGAATCGGGCTTGCGCGGGGTGATCGACGAGCCGCAGGGCATGCTGCGCGTGGTGGCGCCCCATGCTTTCGGGCAGCACCATCTGGTCGGCCCGCTCAGCGAATACCTTGAGCGATACCCCAAGGTTTCAGTCGAATGGTTGCTGCACGACGCGCCGCTGAACTTCGTCGAGCAGGGTGTCGACTGCGCCATCCGGGTTGGCGCGATCAGCGATCTATCGGTCGTAGCGCTCAAGCTGGCCGAGGTGTCGCGTATCGTCGTCGGCAGTCCGGCGCTGCTCGGTGGCCACCCAACGCCGCGAACCCCTGACGACCTGGCAGGCCTGCCTTGGCTGGCCTTGCGGCCCTTCTATCGCAACGAAGTCACCTTGCGTGATGCCGATGGTGCCGAGGCGAGCATCGCGATCCAGCCACGCATCGCTTCGGATAGCCTCTACGCGATCCGCAGCGCGCTGCTGCGAGACGTGGGCATTGCCGTGGTGTCCGCCTGGGTCGTCGAAGACGAGCTCAAGCGCGGCGCCTTGGTGCAGCTCGCCCCCAACTGGGAAGCGCCACCGCTGCCTGTCTATCTGATGTACCCCTATGCCGCGCACTACCCGGCCAAGCTACGCAGCTTTGTCGATTTCATGCGACATGCGATGGATGTGCTGCCGGGCGCGGAACGGAGTTGTCGGAGTCGAAGTGTCGATGGTCGACCGACGAGCCCAAGTTCAAGACTCTCGGAGCCGAAATGAGCAACCAAAATCCCTTTTACGTTTACGCGTTGAAAGACCCCCGATCGAACCCCGCTAAGGCGTTCTACATCGGAAAAGGAACTGGCAATCGTGCATGGGAGCACCAAAGTCAAATTGACGACTCAGAGAAAGGGCACGTGATTGCGGCTATCCGCGATGCAGGCCTGAAGGTTCTTCACACGATCTTGGCGGACGACCTGACAGAGTTGCAGGCGCTCAAACTTGAAGCAGAGCTGATCGCCGCTTTCGGTGTGCGCGCGCATGGCGGCGTGCTCACGAATCAGGTACGCCCCAACGCTGATCAGTCGTTGCGGCAGAGCGGGTTGAACGTGCCCGAAGGCTGTTACGAAAAGGCCCAGATGGCGCTTCAACTGCTCAAGGCAGCGGTCATGGAGCTCGCCAAGGCGAATCCAACAGGCATCAGCAACAGTGACGCGGCCAAATATCTTGGCTTGCAGTCCGACTACGGCGGTGGCTCAAAGGACTACTTGAGCTACAGCATCTTGGGAATTCTGATGAAGGAGGGGCGTCTTCGGCGCGAGCGCAATCGCAAACATCTTGCGGTCACCGAGTAGACGCAACAAGGGCCGCTTACGCGGCCCTTCGCATGGTGACGCGCGTGATCACACCTTGTGATAGACCTGCGCGCCTGTCTTCACGAACTCCACCGACTTCACTTCCATCCCCTTCTTCAGCGCCTCTTCTTCCGATACGCCTTGCGCGGCGGCGAAGTCGCGCACGTCTTGCGTGATCTTCATCGAGCAGAAGTGCGGGCCGCACATCGAGCAGAAGTGGGCGACCTTGGCGCCTTCCTGCGGCAGGGTCTCGTCGTGGTAGCTGCGCGCGGTGTCGGGGTCCAGGCCGAGGTTGAACTGGTCTTCCCAGCGGAACTCGAAGCGTGCCTTGCTCATCGCGTTGTCGCGGATCTGGCTGGCCGGGTGGCCCTTGGCGAGATCGGCGGCGTGGGCTGCGATCTTGTAGGCGATGATGCCGGCCTTCACGTCGTCCTTGTTCGGCAGGCCGAGGTGTTCCTTCGGGGTGACGTAGCACAGCATGGCGCAGCCGTACCAGCCGATCTGCGCGGCGCCGATGGCGCTGGTGATGTGGTCGTAGCCCGGCGCGATGTCGGTGGTCAGCGGCCCCAGCGTGTAGAACGGCGCTTCGTCGCACCAGTCCAGCTGCAGGTCCATGTTCTCCTTGATCAGCTGCTGCGGCACGTGGCCGGGGCCTTCGATCATCACCTGCACATCGTGCTTCCACGCAATCTGCGTCAGCTCGCCGAGCGTCTTCAATTCACCGAGCTGCGCTTCGTCGTTGGCGTCCCAGATCGAGCCGGGGCGCAGGCCATCGCCGAGCGAGAAGGCCACGTCGTAGGCCTTCATGATTTCGCAGATCTCTTCGAAGTGCGTGTAGGTGAAGTTCTCCTTGTGGTGCGCGAGGCACCACTTGGCCATGATCGAGCCGCCGCGGCTGACGATGCCGGTCATGCGGTTGGCGGTCATCGGCACGTACTTGAGCAGCACGCCGGCGTGGATCGTGAAGTAGTCGACGCCCTGCTCGGCCTGCTCGATCAGCGTGTCGCGGAAGATCTCCCAGGTCAGGTCTTCGGCCTTGCCGTTCACCTTCTCCAGCGCCTGATAGATCGGCACTGTGCCGATCGGCACCGGCGAGTTGCGCAGGATCCACTCGCGTGTTTCGTGGATGTTCTTGCCGGTGGAGAGATCCATCACCGTGTCGCCGCCCCAGCGGATGCTCCAAGTGAGCTTGTCGACTTCCTCCTGAATGGAGGAGGACACCGCGCTGTTGCCGATGTTGGCGTTGATCTTGGTGAGGAAGTTGCGGCCGATGATCATCGGCTCGCTTTCGGGGTGGTTGATGTTGCTCGGGATGATCGCGCGGCCGCGGGCGACTTCGTCACGCACGAACTCTGGCGTGATGACGTCCGGAATCGCGGCGCCGAAGCTTTGCCCCGGGTGACGACGGCCCATGAAGGCGGCCATCTTCTCGCCGGTGGGGCCGGTGGCCTTCAGCGACTCGATGTAGGCGGCGCGGTTGAGGTTCTCGCGGATCGCGATGAACTCCATCTCCGGCGTGATGATGCCGCGACGCGCGTAGTGCATCTGCGTCACGTTGGCACCGGCTTTGGCTTTGCGCGGCTTGCGCTGCAGGTTGAAGCGCAGTTCGTCGAGTTTGGCGTCGGCCTCGCGTGCGCGGCCGTATTCGGACGACAGATGCGGCAGCACTTCGGTGTCGCCGCGTACCTCGATCCACTTCGCGCGCAGCGCGGCGAGGCCGTTGCGCACATCCACCTTCACCGCTGGATCGGTGTAGGGGCCGGAGCAGTCGTAGACATAGATCGGCGGGTTTTTCTCGCCACCGAAGGCGGTCGGCGTGTCGGCCTGCGTGATCTCGCGCATCGGCACGCGGATGTCGGCGCGCGAGCCTTCGAAGTACACCTTGCGCGAATTGGGCAGCGGCTGGATGGCGGCCTCGTCGACATGCGCGTTCGAGGCGATGAATTGTTCTTTGGCGTTCATGGTGCTTCCTCTCTTGGGGCGGGGAGGAAGCAGGCAGGCGGGCAGGGTGCCCGGTGGCGGCTTCGCCTCCCTACGCCGGCATGACCCGGATCAGGTGCAGAGGGTGTCTCTCACCCCGCCGATTTCGAAAGTGCGGCGGGGACCCCTGGCGAAACAAACAGGCTAACCAATGGGGCAAGGGCTGGCAAGTCGGATCTGTCCGCCCAGGCTGGGCGCGCCTTGGCGGGAACGACCCTGTTCGTCGCATGGTCTCAAGCGATGCGCCCGAGGGCCGTTACGAAAGTTCCGGGCGGGCCGCGACGCGCGCGGCGGCGACCATTGATCCGGTCGAGCAAGCGGAAATCGGTGCGGTGGTATACAAAGGACTGATGATCACTGGAGGTGCAAGCATGTCAGCAACAGCGCGAATCCTGCCGATGGTGGCGGCGCTCTGGCTGGGCGCGTGCGCAACTGCGCCTGAACCGCCCCCATCCGCACCGCCGGAGCCCCAACCCGCGCCGGTGATTTCGTCGGTGGAGCCTGTCGTACCCGCGGCGAAGCCGGCCGCACCGGCCAAGCCGGCCAAACCCAAATCGAAGAAGGCCGAGAAAGCCGAGAAGGACAAGGCGGCTGCCGCTGCAGCCGCGGCGGGCACCACGGCGGTGGCACCGCCCAAGGTCGAGAGCGAAGCGGCCTTGCCGCCCTCACCGGCTGCCAAGCCGGAGCCGGAGATCAAGGGCCCGGCCTGGCTGTCGCGTTGCGTGACGAAGCGCTATGAAGGCGGTGCGATCCTTTGCGACGCCGATTCGTTGCTGGCCAACCCGTCCGGCAACATCAAGGTCTATGCACGCGATCAGAACCTTGCCGGCCCGGTCGCCAACGGTGGGCGGATCGAGTACCGGCCCGGCCTGCCGCGCCGCTACCGGCTGTTCGTGTTCCCCTGACGCGCTGACGCTGCGGGCATTCGGCGCCCGAGCGCCACGCAGATGACCACCCCCGCGGCGAACGACCACATTTCCGGGGCGACCAGTTCGCCAAACAGGAAGGCAGCGGCCAGCAAGGTCAGGAAGGGCTGCAGCAGTTGAATCTGGCTGATGCGTGCGATGCCGCCCTTCGCGAGGCCGCGATACCACGCAAAGAAGCCGAGGAACATGCTGAAGGCGCTGACGTAGCCGAAGGCGCCCCACGCCGCGAGCGAGGCAGGCTGCCAGCGCAGCGGATAGATTACGAGCACCAGCAGGATGAAGGGTGCAGCGATCACCAGCGCCCAGCAGATCACCCGCTCGGCGGGCATTTCGCGCGCCAGCAGCGCGCCCTCGGTATAGCCGATTGCGGCGGCCATGACCGCGCCGACAAGCGCCAGATCGGCGCCCTGCAGCCCGCCAGCCCCGGCGCGCAGCGCATGGGCCAGCACCAGCACGCTGCCGGCCACCGCACATATCCACCATTGCAGGCTCAACCGTTCTTTTGCGCGTAACGCGCCGCCCGCCGCGGTGGCGAGCGGCAGCAGGCCCGCGATGACGGCGCCGTGGCTCGAATCCACCGTGCGCATTGCCCATGCGCTGAGCAGTGGGAAGCCCACCACCACGCCGAGTGCGACAACGATCAGCCGTCGCACCTGCCGCCCTGTCGGCCGAGGCGCCTGCTGCCATTTCAGCACCAGCAAGGCCAGCAGCGCTGCGACGATGGCGCGGCCGAGGCCGACAAATACCGGATCCAGTTCCGCCACCGCCAAGCGCGTCATCGGGAAGGTCAGGCTGAAACTGGCCACACCGAGGGAGCCCAGCAGGTAGGCGCTGGCGGGGGCGTGTGCGGTACGCAAGGGCGTTACTCGATTCAGCGGCGCGGCTGGGTGGCTGCGCGTGCGATGCGGGTTTCGTCGCGACTCAGCAGCCGCAAGCTGCGCGCGTCGTAGCGGTAGATCGCGTCGTCGCCCCACACCGTTAGCACCGCGCTCTTGCCGTCCAGCGCGAGCTGCGACACACCGCGGCGCTGCGGCGCACGCAGCACGCCGAACTCGCTGACCCCTTGCCGGATGCCGACTGCATGCACCGCACCGGTATCTGCTTCGGCCCAGAACACGATCTGGCGATCGGCCCACACGACTTCCGGGCGGGGAGGGCCGGCATCCGATGCGGTGGCGACAAGTGCCAGTGCAGCGGCGACAAGGCGGCCAAGGGGGCGGGGGCGTTGTAGAGGGGGGCGTTGTGTCATGGTGACCTCCGTTGCATTTGAGCGGACAATACCGGACACTTGTTGCATTGAACCCTGACACTTGCCGTGGTGTGTGCGGGACCGTACCGGTCGTTTCGCCATGACACCTGTAATCGGAGCCGCCCATGCTGAGCCTCACTCTCGACACTTCGACCAGCCTGCCCTTGGTGGAGCAGATCGTGCGCGGCGTGCGCGAACAGATCGACGACCGTCTGCTGCGGGGTGGCAGCCGCCTGCCGCCGATCCGTCAATTCGCCACGCACTACGGCGTGAGCCGCTTTACCGTGGTCGAGGCCTACGAGCGGCTGGTCGCACTGGGCTACCTGCAGTCGCGCCGCGGCTCTGGCTTTTATGTGCAGTCGCGTGACGACAGCGGGCCTGTGCGCGCCGCCGAACCGGTGCCAGATCGCGCACTCGATGTGGCCTGGGTGGTGCGTAGCGGCCTCGACGCACCGGACGAACAATTGCGAGCCAGCGCCGGCTGGCTGCCGCCCTCGTGGCTGCCGGAGGAGGAGATCCGCCGCCAGCTGCGCGCCATCGCACGCGAAGAGAACCCGCGCCTCACGCGCTACGGCAACTCCATGGGTTACCTGCCACTGCGCGAGCAGATCTGTGTGCGGCTGGCAGCCCGCGGTGTCGTGGCGCAGCCCGAGCAGGTGTTGCTGACGCAGGGTGCTTCGCAGGCGCTGGATCTGGTGGCGCGGCATCTAGTGCGCCCGGGCGATGCGGTGCTGGTGGACGACCCCGGCTACCACGCCTTCTTCGGCAACCTCAGGCTGCAGGGTGCGCGCCTGATCGGTGTGCCGCGCACCGCGCAGGGGCCGGACCCTGATGCGCTGGAACGCCTTGCCGCCGAGCACAAGCCGCGCTTCTTCTACACCCAGTCGGCGCTGCACAACCCGACCGGCACCGACCTCTCGCCAGCCGTGGCGCACCGCGTGCTGCGCTGCGCGGAGCAGCACGACTTCGCGATTCTGGAGGACGATGTGTTCGGCGGCTTCCAGCCCACGCCGACGGTGCGGCTGGCGACGCTCGACCAGCTTGCGCGGGTGATCTACGTGAACAGCTTTTCGAAGACGATCTCGGCGGATCTGCGGGTCGGCTACATCGCCGCCAACCCGGCGCTGATCGCAGCGCTGCGCGACTTGAAGCTGCTCACCAACAACACTTCGCCCGAAATGAACGAATCGGTGGTGCACGGCATGCTGATCGGCGGCCAGTACCGCCGCCACTGCGAGCGCCTGCGTGAGCGGCTCGACGCCGCGCGCGCCAGCACGCTGCGGATGCTCGAGCGCACCGGCTGCGAAGTGCCCTATGTGCCGAGCGCCGGCGTGTTCCTGTGGGTGCGCAAGACCGGCGTGGAGGATGCCGCGCCGCTGGTGGACGCGGCGGCGCAGGCCGGCATCCTGCTCGCGCCGGGCCAGACCTTCCGCCCGCAGATGCAGGCCTCGCCGTACTTCCGCATCAACATCGCCTACGGCGGTGATCGCAGGCTGGAGCGCTTTCTGTCGCAGTACGCGCCGGCCTGATTCACTTATTCAGACCTTCCCTAGACCGCGTCGGCGGTGGCGAGGCATTCGAGCAGCACCGCCGCCCACAGCCGCGCGGTGACCGACGGGTAGTAGCTCAGATAGAAGCCGGTTGCGGCCGGTTTGGCGTCGGCGAGTGGCACTTCGACCAGCCGCCCGATGTTGATCTGCTCGGCGACCAGATAGCGCGGCAGCAGCGTGATGCCGAGCCCGGCCCGCACACCTTCGAGCAGCGCGAAGCTGTTGCCGAGCACCCGCGTATCGGCCAGCGAGCCCAGCTCCAACCCGGCCACCGCCAGCAGGTCGCCCCAGCTGTGGCTGCGCTCGGCGTTGCGCAGCAGCAGGCGATGGCGGGCGAGCGCGCTGACGGAGTCCGGTATGCCGTGCGCCGCGGCGTAATCGCGGCTGCACACCAGCACGTTGGCACTGGTCAGCAGCGGTTCGTGCACCAGCCGGTCATCGTTCGGCTCGTTGCGGACGGCAAGGTCGAAGCGGCTGTCGACCAGCGGCACCGGCTGGTCCGACAGGTGCAGATCGACGATCAGCCCGCGCGCCTCGATCTGCGGCAGGCGCGGAGTGATGTAGCAGCTGCCCAGGTCTACCGGCGCGGTCACGCGGATGCGCTGGCGCTCGTTGCCGATGCGGATCATGTCCAGCGTGCGTTCGATCGACTTCTCCGCGAGCCGGTATTCCTCCAGCAGCAGGGCGCCACGCTCGGTCAGCTTCAGCGGCTGGCCGTGGCCGCGAATGAAGAGCGGAAAGCCGAGCCGGTCTTCGAGCTGGCGGATCTGGTAGCTGACGCCGGCCTGGGTCAGCGCCAGCTCTTCGGCGGCCTTCGAGAAGCTCGCATGGCGGGCGACGGCGGCAAAGCCCGGCAGATGATGAAGCAGGGTTCTGATCACAAGTAACCCTTATCAAAACAGAAGAAATACAAGTTTGGCTTTTGATGACCTGCGGCGCAAGATGAATCCATGGCCCTGCGAACAGGGTGTCGTTCAGAGGATTCGAGCATGAAGATTGAACATATCGCGATCTGGGCGGCGGATCTGGAAGCGCTGCGGCGCTTCTATGAAACGCGTTTCGGCGCCACCGCCGGTGATCAGTATCACAACACCCGCAAGGACTTCCGTTCCTACTTTCTGAAGTTCGCCGATGGTGCGCGGCTGGAACTGATGGCGATGCCCGGCATCCCGGCCAGTCAGGACAGCGCGCAGGCGCAACGCCTTGGCCTGATCCACCTGGCGTTCTCGGTCGGCAGCAAGGAGGCGGTGGACCAGCACCATGCGCAAAGCGTGGCCGAAGGGCTGCGCGTGCTCGACGGCCCGCGCTGGACGGGTGATGGCTACTACGAATACGTGCTGCTGGATCCAGAAGGGAACCGCCTCGAAGTCACTATCTGAGGGGCACGGCGGGCCTTTCTAGCCACCGTCAAACGCAACAAGGTTGAACAAACATGAACGGAATACGACTGATCGCCTGCGATCTGGATGGCACGCTGCTCGACGAACACAAGCAGCTACCGGCTGATTTCACGACCACGCTGGCACAACTTGCGGCGCGCGGTGTGGTGTTCTGCCCGGCGAGCGGCCGGCAGTACCACAGCATCCTCGCGCTCTTCCCCGAGCTGGCCGCGACGATGCCGGTGATCGCCGAAAACGGCGCACTGGTGATGATGGGCGAGCGCGAGCTGGCTTCGAGCTGTCTCGCTCAGGCCGATGTGCAGCAACTGGTTGCCACCTGGCGCGGGCTGACGCAGCGTGGGCTTGAGATTGGCGCAGTGATGTGCGGCAAGCGCTCGGCTTACGTCGAGCGCAGTGGCACCGGTTTCATTGCCGAAGTGGCCAAGTACTACCCGCGCCTTGAAGTGGTCGAAGACCTCGCCGCCGTGGCGGACGATTTCCTCAAGCTGGCCCTCTGTGTGCCGGGCTCGGCGGAACGCGAGATCTATCCGCACTTCGCCGCGTTGGGCGCATCGCTCAAGGCGGTCGTGTCAGGCGAACACTGGGTCGACGTGATGGCCAGCGGCGTCAACAAGGGGCGCGGGCTGCAGCAGTTGCAGGCGGCGTTGGGCGTCGAGCGTGCGCAGACGATGGCCTTCGGCGACTTCGTCAATGACCTGGAAATGCTCGACGAAGCCGCGCACTCCTACGCAATGAAGAACGCCCACCCGGCGGTGGTGGCGCGTGCGCGTTTCCGCGCGCCGTGCAACACCGAGCGCGGCGTGCAGCAGGTGATCCACAAGCTGCTGGCCGCCGCTGCCTGAACCGCATAGAGTAGGGGCCGACCCGGCGAGCCGGGTCGTGCTTCAACGCGCCAGCCGGTACATCGCCATGCTGGCAAGGAAGTTGGCTTCGCCGCTCACCGGTTTGTCGTCGTCGAAGGCTGCACGTTCGAGGATGCGGATGCCGCGCTTCTCGCACAGCGCTTCAAAATCCGCGATCGTGAAGAAGCGGACGTTGGGCGTGTCGTACCACTCGTAGGGCAGGCTTTCCGACACCGGCATGCGGCCGTTGAGGATTGCCTGCCGGTGCTTCCAGTAGCCGAAGTTCGGGAAGCTCACCACCGCCTCGCGGCCGACGCGCAGCATCTCGTCGAGGATCTTCTCGGTGTGGTGCACCGCCTGCAGCGACAGGCTCATGATCACATGATCGAACTGGCCGTCGTTGAAGTCGGTGAGCCCTTTCTCAAGGTCGATCTGCAGCACGTTCACGCCGTTGCGGATGCAGGCGACCAGGCGCTCGGGGTCCGCTTCCACGCCGTAGCCCTTCACCTGGCGGGTGTCGCGCAGGAAGGCGAGCAGGCTGCCGTCGCCGCAACCCAGATCCAGTGCGGTGTCGCCGGGCTGCACCCAGCGGGCAATCACTTCAAAGTCGAAACGGGTAGACATCTCAAACTCCAATGCCGTCGAACCACGCGCGCAACACCGCGTGGTACTGCGGATCGTCGAGCAGGAAGGAGTCATGGCCAGCGGTGCTTTCCAGCTCGGAATAGCTCACCTTGAGGCCGTTCTGGATCAGCGCGAACACCAGTTCACGTGAGCGCTCCGGCGCGAAGCGCCAGTCGGTCGAGAACGACGCGACGAGGAAATCTGCCTTCGCGCGCGACAGTGCCGCAGCAAGGTCGCCGTCGTAATCGAAGGCCGGGTCGAAGTAGTCCAGCGCCTTGGTTGCCAGCAGGTAGGTGTTGGCGTCGAAGTAGCCGGCGAACTTGTCGCCCTGGTAGCGCAGGTAGGACTCGATCTCGAACTCCACGTCCCAGTGGTACTTGTGCTCACCGTGGCGCAGCTTGCGGCCGAATTTCTCACCCATCGCATCGTCGGAGAGATAGGTGATGTGGCCGACCATGCGTGCGAGCTTGAGGCCATTCACCGGCACCACGCCGTGTTCGTAGTAGTGGCCGCCGTGGAATTGCGGGTCGGACTTGATCGCCTGCCGCGCGACTTCGTTGAAGGCGATGTTCTGCGCCGAAAGCTTCGGCGCCGCGGCGATGATGGCGGCGTGGCGCACGCGGTCCGGGTAGGCCAGCGTCCATTCAAGCGCCTGCATGCCGCCAAGGCTGCCGCCGACGACCGCGGCGAAACGCGCGATACCCATGCGGTCGGCCAGGCGCGCTTGCGCCTCGACCCAGTCTTCCACCGTCACGAAGGGGAAATCCGCACCCCAAGGCTTGCCGGTGGCCGGGTTGATCGAGGTCGGCCCGGTCGAGCCGTAGCAGCCGCCCAGGTTGTTCACGCCGATGACGAAGAACTTGTTGGTATCGAGCGGTTTGCCGGGGCCGACGAGGTTGTCCCACCAGCCGGTGCTTTTCGGCTTGCCTGCATAGGTGCCCGCGACATGGTGCGAGCCGGAGAGCGCATGGCAGACCAGCACAGCGTTGTCGCGCGTGGCGTTGAGGGTGCCGTAGGTCTCGTAGACGAGATCGTAGGCGGGCAGCACCGCGCCGCTTTTCAGCGTGAGCGGTTCTGCGAAGTGCGCCGTCTGCGGCGAGACGACGCCAACGGATCCGGAAGAAGTCATGGTTACCCGTCAGAAAAACAAAAACCCGACCGGCTCGCGAAGAGCAGACGGTCGGGTTGCCCTCGCTTTAGCCGCATTTTTAACGCGCCCGCAAGCTGTAGATCAAATCGGCGCAGTGACAGGAAACTAACGCGGGGGCGGCGGGAAGTCAAACCGCCGCATCAAGGCAGGAAAGAAAACGGGGGCCGCCGCAACCCAGCGGCCCGCCGTCAGGAGCGTCTCTCCCGGTCCGCTCAAAGCCTGAATTTGGATACCGCAGCGCGCAGTTCTTCGGCCATCGATTCGAGGTCGCTGACCGAGCCGGCACTGCGCGTGATAGCCGCGTTGGTCGAGTCGCTCATCTGCGCGATGCGTTCGATGTGCTCGGCGATCGCGTGGCTGGCGGCGCTCTGCTCGTTGTAGGTTTCTACCAGTTCGGCGACCTCGTGGCGGGTGGTGTCGGCACCGCTCTTCAAGGAGCTCAGCGCCGGGCCAAGGCGGCTGATCGCCTCCACCGATGAATTCGCTTGCGTGGCCGATCCACGCATCACGCGCGCCACGCTTTCGGTTTCGCCATGGATCGCGCCGAGCGCGGTCATGATCTCGCTGGTCGCCTTGCCGGTTTTCTCAGCCAGCTTGCGCACCTCGTCGGCCACCACCGCGAAACCGCGCCCCTGTTCGCCTGCGCGGGCCGCTTCGATTGCGGCGTTGAGCGCGAGCAGGTTGGTCTGGTCGGCGATCTCCTTGATGATGCCGGCGATGCCGCTGATGCGGGTGGAGTGTTCTTCGAGGCGGCCGATGTTCGACGCCGCGGTGTTCACCGATTCGGCCACGCGGCCGACCTCGTCGCTCGCCGCATCGGCCAGCACCGCGCCTTCTTCCGACATGCGGTGCGCGTTCTGCGCCTCTTCGCGCACGCGTGATGCACGCTCGGCAACGTGATCGAGGCCGGCGGTCATTTCCTGCACGGCTGCGGCGATGCCGGCTGCGGCTTCGCTCTGCTGCGCGGCGCTGCCTTCGATCTCGTGGTAGGCGCTGTTCAGGTGCTGCGCGGCGCCGGCGATGTTGCCGCTCGATTGTTCGATCGCACCGATCATCGTGCGCAGCTGCTGCTGCATCGCGTCGAGCGCGGTCAGCAGCTTGCCGGTTTCGTCGTTGCGTTCGACGCGGATTTCAGTGCTCAAGTCGCCATCGGCGATCTTCTCGGCCAGCTTCACCGACTGCCCGAGCGGCTTCGTGACCGAGCGGATGATCGAGAACGACAGCGCGACGGCGGCGATGAGCCCGACCAGCGCGATCGCCATGGTGGTGTTCTTGATCTTTGCGGCATTGGCGGCCACGGCGGCGTTGGAGGCTTCGTTCTCCTTCACCTGCATCTTCAGCAGCGCGGTCAGCGCGTCGATTGCCTGCTCGAACGCCGGCAGCGCGTTGGAGCGGAACTCGGACACCGCCTGCATGCGGTCACCCTCGCCATACAGCTTCACCATCTTGTCGCGCGATTCGGTGAATTCAGCGTAGTGGGTCTGGAACTCCTTGATGTGCTTCTTCGATGTCGCATCGGTCATTGACTTGAAGACTGTCTGCAGCCCTTTCATCGCGTCGGCGTCGAGCTGGCGCATGGCCTCGAAGTGCTCTTCGGCGGTCTTGACGTATTGCGTTTCCATCGCCAGCACGATGCGCATGCGGCTACGGTGCAGCGTGTCGAGCGACACGCCGAGCAAGGACATCGGCACCGTGTGCTGCGTGTAGGCGCTTTCCATCTGCGCGGTGGCGGTGCTTAAACCGGAACGGCCCAGCGCCACGACGACGACGACCAGGGCAAGCAGGAAACTGGAAAGAAGAACCAGTCGGGACGAAATCCGCAGATTCTTGATCATGTTGTTTGGAACTCCGAGAGGGGACTGGCCATGTAGAGCACGGTTATCGGTGCGCCTCCCGGAAACTTGAGCAATCCCGGTCAGGTTTTGCCCTTTTTTGCGATTGACGCAGCGCTGCTGCGGATGCATCGGGTTGATTGCCGAGAAGCCGCCATCGACGTGTCGCCCATATGCGACAGGCACTCTGGTTCGACCGAAGAACATGACGCTGGCGTGCCGCTCGCCTATAACGACAGTCCGCCCGAGTGAACTGTCGTCCCGCTGGAGGACGGCGCCGGAGGTTTCCGATGTCCGCTTTGCCCCATCTGATCGGCCAATCCGAGGTTTTCCTGCATGCGCTGCATCTGATCGAGCGCATGGCACGCTTCGACGCGCCGGTGCTGATCACCGGCGAGACCGGTACCGGCAAGGAGGTCGCTGCACGCGCGATCCACTACCTTTCGGCGCGCCGTGATGCGCCCTTCGTGCCACTCAACTGCGGTGCGCTGCCCGATGCGCTGATCGAAAGCGAGCTGTTCGGTGCCGAGCGCGGTGCCTACACCGATGCGCGCCAGACACGCGGCGGCCTGATCGAAGCGGCCGACGGCGGCACGCTGTTCCTCGACGAACTGGATGCGCTGCCGCCGCGCGCGCAGGTGTCACTGCTGCGCTTCTTGCAGGATCAGAGCTATCGGCCGCTAGGTTGCAGCCGCGAACGTGCTGCCAACGTGCGTGTGGTGGCGGCGTCCAGCCCACGCCTGACGGCGCTGATCGAGGCCGGCAGCTTCCGGCCGGATCTGGCTTGGCGCCTCAACGTGCTGGCGATCGAACTGCCGCCGCTGCGCGAACGGCCCGGAGACGCCAGCCTGCTGGCCGAGCACTTCCTCGTCCGCTACGCGCGGCGCTACGGCCTGGGCGCCTGCTCGCTCGACCCGGCCAGCCTGCAATGGCTGGAAACCCATCTGTGGCCCGGCAATGTGCGTGAACTCGACAACCTGATCCACCGCGGCCTGCTGCTGTGTGAGGGCGGGGTGCTGCGCCTAGGGGGGGCGGCCGCTTCGGTGGCGCGGCCCGCTTCATCCGGCCCCTTGTCGTTCAACGAGGCGCGCGCTGCCGCGATCGAGCGCTTCGAGCGTCAGTACCTTGAAAACCTGATGCGCGAGGCCGGGGGCAATGTCAGCCTCGCCGCGCGTATCGCGGGCAAGGAGCGTCGCTGCCTCGGCAAGATGTTGAAGAAGTACGGCCTGGACCGCGGTGCGCCGGAAGCGGCTCGGGTGACTGGGTCAATCCAGACCCACCCGGGTGAAATCACACCCGCCCCGCGCGAGCGCCGCTCACCGGCGCGCCGCCATCTGCCGGTCGCGTTCGAGCGTCGCAGCCTGAACTCATAGCAGGCGCCGCCGGCAGCCTGCGGGGTGGGTCGCCACCGACCCGCCCGATCTGCGCGAAAACCGCGCCATCTCGGTCAATCCCCTTTCAGATCAGTTGCTTGCGTGCAGCCACCGCGACTGGCACGCCATTCGCATAACTGCAGCGTTGCGCCTGATGGAGGTTGGCGTGTGCCCAGCCAGCGATTCGCATGTGGGTCGGGTCGTCGAAGCGATCGAGAGTTACCTCTCGGCGCACCCCGGTGCTGCGGACAGCGAACTGGGCATCGCCGAATGGTGGCTGCCGACCGAGGGGGTCGATGCCGATCCGCGCGACGTGGCGGCGGCGCTGGAGTGGCTGGTGGCACACGCAAGGGTTGAACGTCAGACCTTGCCCGATGGCCGCGTGATCTTTCGCGTGGCGCGTGAGACAAGTCAGGGGGAGCACTGAGTGGCTGGAACCAACGCGATCGCGACTGTCAGCAAAACCCTGCAGGGCCTGCTCGCCGAAGCGCGGCCCGCGGCGTTTGCCGAGCTGCCGGTCGCCTTGCTGAAGCCGGCGGACTTCGACAATGCCTACAAGGATGTGAAGGACGCGACCGACGGTGGCTTCGGTCTGTTGCTGCACCGCGTCACGATCAACACCGCGCGGCGCGCGTTGCCGCCGCGCACGGCGCCGGACGGCACACGCCTGCGCCCTTCGCTGCCGGTGGATCTGCACTACCTGCTGGTGAGCTGGCACAAGGATGTCGAGACCAGCCAGATGATGCTGGGCTGGGCGATGCGGCAGGTGGAAGACGTATCGGTGCTGCCGGCCAGCCTGCTCAACCATTACGCGCCGGCGAGCGATGTGTTCGGCGAGGAAGAAGGTGTCGAGCTTGTCTGCGACCCCCTGCAGCTCGCCGACTGGCTCGGCCTGTGGGACAAGCTCAAGCCGCATCTGGTGATCGGCATGACTTACGTGGCGCGCGCCGTGCTGCTCGATTCCAGCGTGCCGCTGCATCGCTACGGGCCGGTGCTCGAACGCGTGTTCCCGCTCGGCGAGGTGACGCCGTGAGCGTACGCGAAATGGAGCGCCTGCGCTTGCGCCCGGGTGTGGGCCTGCGCTTTGAAGATCCTTTCGGCGGGCCGCTCGGCGAGGGCCTACAGGCGAGCATCGTGCTGGCTGACAGCGGCCTGCCGCCGGTGTCCCTGCTGCCGACGCCCTCCGGCCACTGGACGGCACAAGGCCTGCCGGGCCTGCGTGCGTGGGAGGCGGGTGAGGGTGACGACCCTGCATTGCTCGCGCGGCTGTTCGAAGTCACCGTCAACGACCCGCGCGCTCGCGTATTGCCGACGCGCTTCCGCGTGCGCCTGCCACAGAACCGGCTGGCCCATCTCGAATGCCCCGGCGCTGCGCCGGGCGATCCGCCGATCGATCATTTCCCGATTCCGCTCTTTGCGGCGCCGGCGCGCAGCGTACCGGCGGGCTGGGCCTGCATCCGTGCCAGCGTGCGCGAGCTGCCGGTGGGTGACCCGGATAGCGCCGAGCCGGCCGCCTGGGCGCTGGTCGACGTGTTCCGCGGCGCGACGTTGCTCGCCACCGGCATGGCCGATGCGCGTGGCGAAGTGCTGCTCGCCTTCGCCTACCCGGAGCCGCCGGATGCCGGCGCCACCGCGCGCAGCGCCTTTGATGTCAGCTGGCCGCTGACGCTGTCGCTGCGGTATCGCCGCCAGCCCGGCGCGTCGATACCGCTGCTGTGCGATCTGCTTGCGCAGCCCGCCAAGCCCGTTGCCCGTTCCGTTGCCGGCACGCCGCCGGTGGTGGATCTGGGTGCCGACCTCTCCCTCAGCCTGCGCTATGGCCAGCCGCTTGCGGTGGCTACTACCGGCGCGCGGGCGCTCTTCGTGCAACCCTAGGAGCTCGCCATGCCCGAATATCTCGCACCCGGCGTGTACGTCGAAGAGACGTCCTTCCGTGCCAAATCCATCGAAGGCGTCAGCACCACGACCACCGGCTTCGTCGGCCCTTGCCGCTACGGCCCGATCACGCAGCGGCCGGACATCCTGACCGGGCTGGTCGAGTTCGAATACTTCTACGGTGACGGCCGTGCGCTGGCCTTCGACGACAGCGGCACACCCGTCGGCGGCACCAACTACCTGTGGCACGCCGCGCGCAGCTTCTTCGAGGAAGGTGGCAAGCGGCTCTACATCAGCCGCATCTTCCGCCGCCTCGACGACACCGACCCGGACAACCCGCTGCCCTACGGCCCGCCGCCTGCCACCCTCAGCGACGACGCCGAGGGCGCATTGCTGGCTGAGGTCGGTGCGCAGCAGGGCGACGGCCACGCGCGCGCTCTGCTGGTGTCGGAAGACGCGATCAACGCAATCGAGATCGTGCGCCAGGTTCGCGAAGCCGCCAGCGCCGCAACCAGCGGTGATGGTGCCGCCGCCACGGCTGCGGCGGCAGCGGCTGCCGATGCGCTGGCCGACATCCTCGATGCCGCACCCCTGCATGACACAGCCGAAGCCGCGAGCGACGCAGCCGCCACCGCCGCCGAAGCGGCCAACGCCGTGCCTGTGGTGCCGGACGACGTGACCGCCGCAGTGACCGCGGCTCGCTCCGCGGCCAACCTGCTGGAAGATCGTGTGCTCGGCGGCAGCCTTGAGCTGCGCGCCCGCTTCCCGGGCCGTGCCGGCAATTACCGCATCCGCGTGTTCTTCCGCTATGGCCAGAACGTGCTCGGCCTGCGCGATGGCGCGCCCGGTGTATCCACGCTGCTGCACAACGACCTGGTGCTGATCGACACCGCCGACGGCGAGAACGGTCAGCTGCACCGCGCCCGCTGGAATTCGGAAACGCGCACCTGGTCCTTCGAACCGGCCGATGGCGGCGCCGATGTAGAACTGGCCGATCTCGACCCCGACAACAGCGACCCGAGCGCGCGCAACCGCATCCGCGTGCTGACGCTGTCGGTGGCGGTGGAGCCGATGGATGGTTCGCGCGGCGCCGAAGTGTGGGAAGGCCTCGCCGCCGACCCGGCGCATACCCGCAGCGGCGCGCCGGATTCGCTCAGCGCGCGCTTTCGCGTGCTGCCGGCGGCCGACCCGCAAGCACGTGAGATCCCGATTGAAGTGCTCGCTGGTGAAGACCTCGACGACGCGCTCGCGGTGATTGCAGCGTTGGAGAGCGCGCACGCCGCTGCTAACCCCTTGGGTGCCGGTGTCACCGCCGACCCGACCAACACGTTGTCGAATGCACTGCGTGCGCCGGATGCTGACAGTGCGCTAGGCAGCATGGAGATCCGCCTGGCCGGTGGCAACGACGGTGCGCCACTCACCGCCACCGAATACACCGGCCGTGCCGAATTGACCGATCCGTACAAGACCGGCCTCGCCTCGTTCGAGGATATCGAGGACATCTCGATCGTCGCGGCACCGGGCTCCACCTTCGGCTATGAGCTGTCGGACACCTCGCGCAGCAACGCGCAGGCGATTCTCAACACCGTCATCGCGCACGCCGCGCGCATGCGTTACCGCATCGCGGTGCTCGACAGCGGCAACGATCAGTCCATCGCTGCCGTGCGGACCATGCGCGCCCGCTTCGATTCGACCTACGCCGCGCTGTACTACCCGTGGGTCAAGGTACGCGACCCGATCACACGGCAAGATCTGATGCTGCCACCTTCCGGCTTCGTCGCCGGCATCTACGCGCGCAACGACATCGAGCGCGCGGTGTGGAAAGCGCCGGCGAACGAAGTGGTGCGCGGCGCGATCGGCTTCGAGCTGATGCTCAACCGCGCGCAGCAAGAGGTGTTGAACCCCGAAGGGGTCAACTGCTTCCGCTTCTTCGAAGGCCGTGGCATGCGGCTGTGGGGCGCACGCACGATCAGCTCCGACCCCGAGTGGAAGTACGTGAACATCCGCCGCTACTTCTGCTACCTCGAGCGCTCGATCGACAAGGGCACGCAGTGGGCGGTGTTCGAGCCGAACGGCGAGCGCCTGTGGGCGAACGTGCGCCGCACGATCGAGGACTTCCTGCTCAACGAATGGCAGTCCGGCGCGCTGCTCGGCGATCGGCCCGAGAAGGCCTACTTCGTGCGCTGCGACCGTTCGACGATGACGCAGAACGATCTCGATAACGGCCGCCTGATCTGCCTGATCGGCGTCGCGCCGCTCAAACCCGCCGAATTCGTCATCTTCCGCATCGGGCAGTGGACTGCCGATGCACGTCGCTAACTGGAGACCCCGACCATGGCCGTGCTACGCGATCGCCCCTATGTGCAATTCAACTTCCTCGTCGACCTCGGTGATGGCAACACCGAGGGGCCGGACGCGGGCTTCCAGGAAGTCTCCGGCATCGGTATGGAAGTCACCGTCGCCGAATACCGCAACGGCAACGAGCGTGAAAACTCGGTGCGCAAGATCACCGGGCTCAACAAGAGTACCGACGTCACCCTGAAGCGCGGCGTCATCGGCTCGCTGCGGCTCTACAACTGGCTCAACGAAATCCGCAACGGCAACCAGAACGCGATGCGCACGGTGACGATCCAGCTGCAGAACGAGGATCACACCGAGGTCGTGCAGACCTGGAAGCTTTTGCGCGCCCGCATCATCAAGCACACCTCGGGGCCGATGAACGCCAAGGGTACCGATGTGGCGATGGAAGAATTGGTGCTCGCGTATGAGCGGCTGGAGATGGAGTGAGGGGAGGCGTCGTGCTTTTCGCACGTGACAGTCTCTCGGTTGCCACCACAACGGCACCCTTGGGCGTAAGTTGGGCTGAGCGTCGCGCTGCCCAACTTTCAGCTCTTGCCTTGCGGTCCGCGTTGGCACATTTTGGGGGCCTTCCCGCTGAAGCCGGGTCCCGCCCCGGCGGGCGGGTTCCTTTCTTGTGCCGACAAGAAAGGAACCAAAGAAGCGGCCCCCGCTTCAACGCCGCGCGCTTCGCGCACGGTGCCCTGTGCTGCTCGAAGCATCGGGTGGCTGCGGAACTCGCCCTCGCTACGCTCGGAGCTCAAACAGTCCTCGCCACCGCCATGCTCCGCATGTCGGAACCCGATGCTTCTGCGCTGCTCGGCGTTTCAGAGGGGGAGGGAAACGCGTCGACGTTTCCCCGTTGTCCGATTCTCGTAGCCTGGATGCAGGCTGAAGGCCGGAGTCCGGGATGTGCGTTTGAAGATTTGGATGTGCCCGTCCCGGATTTCGCTGCGCTCCATCCAGGCTACGAACCACACGCAATCGTTGCTCAACCGACGGTTTTGACTTTCGGGTCCCGTCGAGAGCGCCGAGTAGCGGAGTGCGACCGGGAAGAAGGCCGAGGACTGTCTGAGCACCGAGCGCAGCGAGGGCGGGTTCCGCAGGCCCCCGGTCGTGCGAGCAACGCAGGGAAGTCAGGTGCGCAGCACCTGACCGCGAACGCCGGGTCGCCTTTTCTTGGTTACTTCTTTTGGCGAAGCAAAAGAAGTAACACGCCCGCCGGGGGCGGGACCCCGGCCAACGAACGGTTGATAGTCACCAGCGGTCGCCACTCGCGTTGGGCTTCGACGAACGCAGCCCAACCTACGAAAACGCTGGCGCGGCGAAACGCGCATCAGCGCCCGAACCGGCATCGGAGGCCATAACCATGAGCCTCCGACTGCCCGGTCTAGCCTTCGAATCCGCCCCCGTCGCCCTCGACGAGCGCCTCCCCCGCATGGACATCGCGCTGTTCGTCGGTTTCGCGCGTCGCGGCCCGATCGATCGGCCGGTGCTGTGCGAGGACTACGCGGCGTTCACGTCGGTGTTCGGTCCCGAACACGATCTGTTCATCGATGCAGGCAGCGGTGCGCCGGTCACGGCGCAACTCGCACCGGCGGTGCAGAGCTTCTTCGCCAACGGCGGGCGGCGCTGCTGGGTGGTGCGGGGGGCGCTGCGGCCGGTGACGGCGAAGCTGCCGCTGGCGGGCTTGTGGGTCGAGACCAAGCTGGGCTGGCGCGCGGTTCAGGCACGCGCGGCGAGCGGCGGGCGTTGGGGCTTCGGCTTGCGCGCCGGCGTGCGGTTGGAACGCGCGGCGCTCGGCGTGCTGAGCGCGGGCAACCCATGGGATGGGCAGGCGCCGCACCGGATTGCGCTGGACCCGGCGAGCACTGCGCTGCCTGAAGCCGGCGACCTGCTGCGCTTCGTCAGCGATGCGCCGGATGCGGTTGTGGCAACGGATTTCTCGCGCGTCGTCACGTTCCTGCGCGTTGCCAGCGTGCTCAAGCGCAACGACGGCCAGCACGGCACACGTGTTGATGCGCGCATTGCCGAATCCTGGTGGTTCGGTGTACCGAAGGCCATGCCCGCGAGCTTCGATGGCAGCCTTTCGCTGCCGCGCGCAAGGGCGGTGACGGTGCGCTTTGTGGCGGATGATCAGGCGGCGGCGCCATTGCCGATCGGGCCGGAATGGTGCGGCGTGCTGCGCATCGAATTGCCGGCAAGCCTGCGTAGCGCGGAGTGGCCGCAGGCTGGCCACCCGCTGCGGCTTCGCGCCGGCTCGCGGGTATTTCTCGCCACCTTGGGGGATTGCGTGCTCGCCGCGCGCGACGCCAGCACCGTCACGCTCAAGGCGCAGGTGGCCTTGCTGGAACAGTTGCCCGGGCCCTGCGCGCTGAACGACGAGCCGCTCGGCGAACGTCTGCGCATCACGCTGATGAGCGACGACGAAGTCGAAGGGGCGCGCACGCTGACCGACATCGGTCTGTGCCCCGGGCATGCGCGCGCATGGCAGGCGTTGCCGCGCGACGACGCGCGCTGGAGCGCCGACCCGGCCCACGAGGTTGTGATTCCTGCCAAGCACGTGGCATTGTGGGCCGAGGCGCGAACGAATGCGTTCCCGATTGCCGGCCGTGGCTTGGGCGATTGCCTGCCGATCGGTCTTCCATGGTCCGCGCCGAGCTGGCTCGACGCGGTGCAGGATGCGCGCAGCAGCATGGCGCGCGACGGGCTGCGCCGCTTGTCGGCGGCGCTGTTCCTCGACCCGCGCCTCGCGGACGCGACGATGCACATCCTCGTTGCCCGCGCCGAGGCCTTGCGCTTCCCCTTCGACCCTGCGCGCATGCCGGCGCGTTCGGTGCGCGGCGTGCATAGCCTGCTCGCGCTGGAAGAGGCCACCTTGCTCGCGGCGCCCGACCTCGCCCTGCCGCCGTGGCGCCCGGCCAACGCGGCTTCATGGCCCGCACCGGCGCCGTCGGATCCTGTTGCGGGCCCGACCGGTCCCTGCGGCGCGGATCTTCCGTTTGCTGCCTGCATGCCGATCCGCGTTGCACCGCCAGTGCTGACGATCGTGGTCGACGGCGAATCGCGCCTCACCGCGCAGTGGACCGCCGACCCGGTGGCGGATCAATTCATCCTTGAAGGCGCACGGCATCCGGATTGGCAGGATGCGGTGGTGCTGTACCAGGGCGGCGAAACGCGCTGGCCCTTTGACAGCGAACCCACACCCTGGCGCTACCTGCGGGTGCGCGTCGCGGCGCCGGGCTGCTACAGCGACTGGTCGCTCGGTGCGATCGTGCCGCAGGCGGAAACGACCGGCTGGGCAGCGCAGCCGGATGCGCCGGAAGGGCTCCGCACCGCGCTGCGCGTGCAACGCGCGATGTTGCGTATCGCCGCGGCGCGGGCCGACAGCCTCGCTGTGCTAGGTGCGCCGGCATGGATGGACGACGCCGATGCGCAGCGCCACATCGCCGCCTTGTCGCGCCACGGCCCGGGCGGCGACGAATCCATGCTGGGTGACGACGAGGTCGCGGCACTGTCCTATGCGGCGATCTACCACCCCTGGCTGCGCCGCCGGCGGGCCGATGGCGTGGTCGCCTTCGCGCCGGAAGGGGCGGCCTGCGGGCTGATTGCGCGGCGAGCCTTGTCGCGCGGCGCGTGGATCGCCGCCGCGAACGAAGTGGTGGCCGACGCGATCGGCCTCGAACGCCCGCCGGCCGACCCGCTGCGCCTGTTCGGTGCAGGCGCCAACCTGTGGCGTTACGACGGTCTGCGGGTGCGCTTGATGGGTGCGCGCACGCTGAGTCTCGATCCCGACTGGGTGCCGCTGAATGTGCGCCGCCTGATGAGCCTGCTGCGCCGCCTGCTGATCCGCGAAGGCAACGTATGGGGCTTCGAGCCGAACGGCCCGGCGCTGGAGCGTTCGGTCGAACGCGGCCTCACCGCATGGCTCACGCAACTGCATGCTCGTGGTGCCTTTGCCGGGCGCAAACCGGCCGAGGCGTGGCAGCTCACGCTCAATCCGGGGCAGCAGCGCGACCGCGACGACGGCCGCTTCATCGTGGAGTTGCGCTTTGCACCGGCGACGCCGCTGGAGTTCCTGATCGTGCGCCTGGTGCGCAACGGCGACGCGCTCAGGGTGGAGGGCTGAGATGGACAACCCGCGTCCAGAAACCGTCGTGTATCCCTTCACCGCCTTTAACTTCGCGGTCGAGATCAATCGCGCGGGCAGCGCCGAGCGCATGGCTGCGGCGTCCTTCGCCGAGTGCGACGGACTGGAGATCACGATGGAGGCGAAGACGATCCGCGAAGGGGGCGCGAACGGGCAACTGGTGCGGCTCGCCTCGCCGGTGAGCTACGGCACGCTCACGCTCAAGCGCGGCATGACCGCCAACTTCGATTTGTGGGAATGGGTTGAGCAGACCGTCGAAGACCCGCGTGTGCGCGCCGACTGCGAGGTGGTGATCTTCGCCGCCGACGGAAGCACCGAGCGCGTGCGCTTCCTTGCTGCGCGTTGCCTGCCGGTGAAGCTGAAGGCGCCCGCGCTGAATGCCAAGGACGGCATGGTCGCGGTGGAGGAACTGCAGCTCGCCTACGAAACCCTGTCGCTCAAACCGCCGGGAGGCCGCTGATGCCGGTCGCGATTCCGCTCGAAAAGGCACGCCTGGTCGAACTCGAACCGGACTTCGAAACCGTGAAGTCGGGCGGCCGCAGCGTGTTCGTGCAGTTCAATCCGGAAAGCCTCAAGGTCAGCTTCGCCAACCAGGTGCAGCAGCCACAGGGCGGGGGGGATTCCGGTGCGCCGCCATCGATCCAGTTCGTCGGCGCGGGCACCACCAAGCTCACCGTGCAGCTGTGGTTCGACGCCACCGCGCCGATCGACGCGCGTGCGCTGCCGCAGGCCGAACGCGGCGCCGGCAAGGTGGACGATGTCCGCAAGCTGACACAGGAAGTGGCCTGGTTCATCACGCCGCAGCCCGCACCGAAGGACAAGAAGAAGTTCGTGCCGCCGGCGGTGGCCTTCTTCTGGGGCACCTTCCAGTTCAACGGCATGATCGATTCGATGGACGAATCGCTCGAGTTCTTCGCGCCGGAGGGCAAGCCGCTGCGCGCGCAAGTCTCGCTGGCAATGTCACAGCCGCGCATCTCGGCCTTCAAGTTCGCGCAGCCTGTTGGGCGGCCGGACGCGGCGCCGCGCACACCGCTCACCGGCGGTGGCTCGGGCGCCACCGTACCCGGCGGCGCCGGTGCTGGCAACACCGGCCCGGGCGCGCAGGCACTGACTGCCGCACCCACCGGCGCCAGCCTGCAGCAGATGGCCGCCGCGAGCGGGCAGGGCGGCGACTGGCGCGCCATCGCGCAGGCCAATGGCATCGAGAATCCGCGCCTGCTGGCGCCGGGTCAGTTGATCAACCTGAACATCGGGCGGGGCTGAGCGATGGCGATCGTGATCAACGACTTCGAAGTGGTGACTGCGCCCGCACCGTCCGGTGCCGCCAGCGCCGCGCCCGACACACCTGCCGCCGACAGCGCGCCGGCGGCCGACCCGCACACCCTCGCCGCGGTGCTGGCTTGGCTGGCCGCGCGCAGTGACCGGCTCAAGGACGACTGAGCATGCCGCCGCCGGAAGCCCTGCGCTCCGCACGCCCGACCGTCGTGATCGATGGCGAGACCTATCCGCAGGTCGCCAGCGGGCTGCGCGAACTCGCGGTGAGCGATAGCGACGCCGGCCTCGCGCATTGCAGCCTGACGCTGGAGAACTGGGGCCCGCGCAACGGCACACCGGACTACCTGTACTTCGACCGCCGCGTGTTCGATTTCGGCAAGCAGCTCGAAATCCGTGTCGGCGACGCCACGCTGTTCCGTGGCCGCATCAGCGCAATCGAGGCCGCGTTCGAAGAGGGCACGCCGCCGGGCATCACGGTGCTCGCGGAAGACCGCCTGCAAAGCCTGCGCATGGCACGCCGCACGCGGGTGTTCGAGCAGATGAGCGACGCCGATGTGATCCGCCAGATCGCGAACGATCACGGCCTGCAGCCGGAGGTGAATCTCTCCGGCGACACGCATCGTGTGCTTGCGCAGGTGAACGAGACCGATCTGCGCTTCCTGCGCGAACGCGCGCGGCGTGGTGGTTTCGAGATCTGGGTGGACGACCGCACCCTGCATGCGGCCGAACGCAGCAGCCGGCGCGGTTCGCCGCTCACGCTGACGATCGGTGCGAGCCTGCGCAGCTTCCGTGTCGTTGCGGACCTGGCGCATCAGGTGGATACGGCGCGTGTGGGCGGCTGGGATGTGGCGGCGAAGGACGCACTGAGCGGCGAGGCGGCGGCGTCGTCGCTGTCATCCGAAGGTGGTGGTACCCGCGGTGCGGATCTGATCTCGCAGGCACTCGGGGCGCGCACCGAAGTTGTCTCGCATGTGTTCCCCGCGACGCAATCCGAGGCCGACGCCATCGCCCGTGCCTGGCTCGCCGCACGCGCGCGGCGCTTCGTCGTTGCGCACGGCGTTGCGGAAACCACGGCCGATCTGAAAGTCGGCGCGCGTATCGAGATTGCTGAAGTCGGCCCGCTCTTCTCGGGTGCGTACGACCTTGTAGGCGTGACGCATCGTTTCGACAACCGCATTGGTTTGCGCAGCGACATCGCACTTGAACGCGCGTGGATCGGAGACGCCTCATGATCGCCGCCGACGAGCTCCGCACCCGCGCTGCGAGCGGCCTAGGCGGCCCCTGGTACGGCGTGTATCCGGCGCAGGTTACCGACATCAAGGACCCGGACGGCCAGGGCCGCGTGCGCGTGAAACTGCCCTGGGTGCCGGATTCTGGCAGCGCGCACTACGAGAGCTGGGCACGCCTGACCACACTGATGGCCGGCAACAACCGCGGCAGCTGGTTCATCCCTGATGTGGGCGACGAGGTGCTGGTGGCCTTCGTGGGCGGCGATGTGCGCCACCCCTGCGTGGTCGGCGCACTGTGGAACGGCAGCGACGCACCACCGGATTCGATGGACGGCGCCGGCAACAACTACCGCAAGGTGATCCGCTCGCGCAACGGCGTGAAGCTCACGCTCGACGATCAGGACGGGCAGGAGAAGTTCATCGTCGAAACCCCCGGCGGCCAGAAGGTCACGCTGCAGGATGGTCCGGGCAAGGTCGAAGTGGTCGATTCCAACGGCAACTCGATCAAGCTCGAAACTGCGGGCATCACCATCGAGGCGGCGGCCAAGGTCACGGTGAATGCCGGCGCATCGGTCGAGGTGAATGCCGGCATGGTCACGGTGAACGCCGGCATGTCGCGCTTCTCCGGCGTGGTCCAGTGCGACACGCTGATTTCGAATTCGGTGATCAGCGCCTCCTACACCCCCGGCGCCGGGAATATTTGGTAGCCATGGACCGCGCGCGCTTCCCTCATCACGACAGCGTCTGGCAGGCGCCTTCGCCGCTGTGGGGCGGTGCGCGTGAGCGCACGCTGCGGCCAGCCTTGCTGCGTTTTGCCGACGATGACTTCATGGAGCGCATCGCGGCGATCCTCGCGCAGCCGGATTCGGCGGCGCGTACCGCGGCGCTGGCAGCCTTGCAGGCACGTGGCGAAACCTGGCGCGACGGCATGCCTGCGACACCGAAGCCTGCACCCGCGGCGCCACCCCTGGCACGACGCATTGCCGCGCGCATTGGCAAGCCGCTGCGTCTCAACGTGCAGGCTGAGGCGCCCAAGGTGGCGGTGGCGGCGCCGGTCGAACGGCCGCTGAAACTGTTCCAGCCCGCGCATCAACGTTACTACCTGGTCGGTGCGAGCCTCGTGTGCGGCGTGCCGGGTCTGCCGGATCGCGCACTCGACAGCGCGAAGAAGGAGGCGGTGCGTTTCGTCGTGCGGCGCCTGCTGCCGACCGCCGCGAATACCACAGGTGCTTTCGCAAAGCCGACGCACACCGCCTACGACCCGCAACAGTGGCAGGAACACGCCTGGGTCGGCGGACGTTGGGTCGCAGCGGCAAGCGACGCGCAGGCGGACGGCGAAGAGATGCTGCCGCTGTTCCCGCTCGCATGGCGTGAGGCGGGCCCCACCGGCGAGCGGCCGCGCAGGATGTGGGCTGGCCTGGTGCCGGTCGGCAAGCGCGAGGCCTACCTCGGTGGCGCAATCGACGACGCCGCGGCACCGCCGGCGCCCGACAGCGGCGCAGTGGAGGACGATGACGCGCGCCTCACGCTGCTGCGCAAGACGGTCGCTGGCCCCTGGCGCCAGCTGATCGAACAGGGCTGGGCGCACTACAACCGCCATGAACGCAGCAGCCCGGTGGTAGTCGACAAGAAATTCCTCGATGACGAAGAGGGGCGTTCGACGCTCGCGCGTCGTCGCCTGCGCGAGTCGATGCAGATCGGCGGCTGGTATGTGCTGACCGACTTCGCGAGCTGGCTGGCGGCCGAACTCCCTAACGTATGGCAGGCGGTGCGCGCACGTGCAGCCGGCACGGCACTGCCAGTGATGAGCGCCGCGGAGCGCGCCTTCTTCGATGCGCTGGATGCGGCGCAAGTCGGGGGCGGGCTCGCCAACTCGCTCGCAGAGGCGGTGGGCAACGCGTACCAGGCCAACCCGGAGGGGCTCGCCTACGACGCCAGCAAGTCGGTCGCCGAGAACGCCCGGCGCTTGTTCGCAATGCCGTCCTCGCTGTGTGCTGCGCTGGTCGCGGCCGATGCGGCACGCAGCGTGCTGGAAGCGGCATCGGGTGTATTCGCCTGGACCGGGCTCGCGGCGCGGCGCGGCTGGCCGGGCTTCCTCTATCCGCTCGCCGACGGCGTCGTGCCCACCGATGCACCCTTGCCGATGCCGCTGGCGGAACAGGACGCGGCCTTCCAGATCTCGCCGCTCGAGCGTCGCCATGTCCGCGCGCTCAACCGGCTCGTCGAACTCGCTACGGCCGCGCTGCCGGCGGCACCCGAGCGCGCCAAGCTGCTTAACGTTACCGCACCACCACGGCTTGATGCGGAGAACTGGTTCGTGATCCGCTGCGTGTATCTGAAGCCGGAATGCTTCAAGCACGGTGCGCTGCTCTCGGCACCCACCGAGGCCTTTCAGCTCGCCAGCTTCTTCGACCCCGACGCGCCCGCGCGGCCGATCCGCATCGGCCTGCCGGTCGACACCAGCGCTGCAGGCCTGCGCAAGTTCGACAAGAACACCGCCTTCGTCATGAGCGACCTGCTTTGTGGCCAGGTTGCGCGCGCCAAGGGCCTGGGCCTGATCGATCTCGTGCGCTCGGTATTGCCGTGGCCGCTGCACAAGGACCTCGATGTCGGCGACATGGGGCCGTGTTCGAAGAACGACCCCAACCAGCTCGGCATGATCTGCTCGCTGTCGATTCCGATCATCACGCTGTGCGCGTTGATCCTGCTGCTGATCATGGTCGCGCTGCTCGACATGATCTTTGCGTGGCTGCCGTTCTTTGCGATCTGTTTCCCGATCCTGAAGAAGAAGGGGGGCGGGTCATGATTTTTGGTTTTGTTGCTGGGCGCAACCGCGCCGCGAGTGATGGTTGTGCAGGGTGGGTTGAGCGTGGCGAAGCCCAACGTTCTTCGTGCGGCTTGCGATTGGCCGTGTCGCGTTGCGGTCGTTTGTCCGCTGAAGCCGGGTCCCGCCCCGGCGGGCGGGGTACTTTCTTTGTGCGAACAAAGAAAGTACCCAAAGAAAGTCGCCCCGCTTCAACGCCCCGCCTGCGGCGGGGTCCCCTGCGCTGCTCGAAACATCGGGTGGCTGCGGAACTCGCCCTCGCTGCGCTCGGAGCTCGGACAGTCCTTGCCACCGCCGCACTGCGTGCGTCGGAACCCGATGCTTCTGTGCTGCTCGGCGTTTCAGAGGGGGATGGAAAAGCGTCGACGTTTCGTCGCTGCCTGAATCTCGCAGCCCCGATGCAGGCGATAGGCCGGACTTCGCGAACTGCGCCTGAACCATTTGGGGCCACGTCGGAATTCGCTTCGCGCCATCTAGGCGACGAAGAACACATGAGCGTCGTTCAAGCGATGGTTTTGACTTTCGGGTCCCGTCGAGAGCGCCGAGTAGCGGAGCGCGACAGGGAAGAAGGCCGAGGACTGTCTGAGCACCGAGCGCAGCGAGGGCGAGTTCCGCAGGCCCCCGGTCGCGCGAGCAACGCAGGGAAGTCAGGCACGCAGTGCCTGACCGCGAACGCCGGGTCGCCTTTTCTTGGTTACTTCTTTTGGCGAAGCAAAAGAAGTAACACGCCCGCCGGGGGCGGGACCCCGGCCAACGCGCGGCTGAGCCACGACACCGTGTATCGCATGCCGCACAAGGCAGCCGAAGTTGCTGTGCTTCACAACGCGCGGTTCAACGCGCAGTTGAGTGCTGGCTGCGAACGCGAGACAGAAGAAGAGGCCAGACCATGAACGCTGACCACCTCCTCGGCCGCAGCCTGGCCTGGCCGCTCACGATCACCCCTGACGGGCGACTCGCCCGCTCGTCGGGCGAGGACAACATCCGCGAGAACGTGCGCCTGATCCTTGCCACCAATCGCGGCGAACGCGTCGGCGTGCCGGAATTTGGCGCCGGGCTCGAGCAGTTTCTGTTCGAGCCGAACACGATTACCACCCACCAGCTGATCCGCGGCCGCGTCGAGCAATCGCTGGCGCGATGGGAGCCGCGTATCCGCGTATCGCAGGTCGATGTCGATGTGCTGCCGGACGATCCGTTTGCGGCGCGCGTCACGATCACCTACAGCCTTGTTGCGACCGGCCGGCAGGAACGGGTCGGTCTGACGCTCACGCTCGGAGGCAGCTGATGCCGATCGAACTGCCCAAGCTCGACGACCGCGCATTCCGCGATATCGCCGATGAGGCGATCGCACGGATACCGTCGCACACACCGGAGTGGACCAACTTCAACGAGGCCGATCCGGGTGTCACGTTGCTGGAGCTCTTCGCCTTCATGGCGGAGAACATGCTCTACCGCGCGAACCAGATTCCGGAGCGCAATCGCCTCAAGTTCCTGCAACTGCTCGGGGTGCCGCTTTTGCCGGCGCAGCCGGCACGTGGCGTGGTGGCGTTCGACAACGCTCGCGGCCCGCTTGCGACACTCACGCTCAATCGCGGCGAACCGCTGCGCGCTGGCAGCCTGCCCTTCCGCACTACACAGGGGCTGGATGTGCTGCCGGTCGAATCCGCGCTGGTGTTCAAGCGCACACTCGCCTCGCCTGACGCGGTGACGCTCGCTGCCTATCAGGATCTCTACGCCAGCTTCTCGTCCGGCGGCGCGGCGCCGGAGCTGAGTCTGTACGAAACCGTGGATCTGGCGAGTGCGCCCGGCACCGAGATCGGCGAGACGGAGGGGCAGTGCTTCTGGCTCGCGATGTTGCGCCGCAGTGCCGACCGCAACGCCACGCGCGAAGACGTCCGCGCAGCAATCGCCGGCAAGGTGCTGACGATCAGCATGGTGCTGGCGCCGGAACCGACCACCACGCGCCGCCTCGCGGCCGGCGAGGGCGTCACCCATAAGCCACCGCAACTGGTGGTGGAGATTGCTGCTGCCGATCACCTGGGCCCGCCACCGGATCGCCTCGCCAGCTGGCGCAGCCTGCCGCTGCGCATGAGCGGCGATGGCGAGCTCGAACCGCTGCGTCTGGATGTGGAACTGCCGGCCGCAGAAGGGCTGCTCACTTTCGACGATGTGGACCCGCTCGAAGCCGGTTCGGGCGAACTGCCGCCGCTGTTCGAAGATCCGCAGACCGATGCGCGTGTGGCGCTGTGGCTACGTATCCGGCCGGAAGGCGATCTGGGCGGTGCGCGCCTTGCGCCGCTGTGGGCCGGCATCAACGCCTGCGCCGTCGAACAGCGCGACCTGGTGCGCAACGAGGTGATCGGGCTCGGCAGCGGCGCGCCGGATCAGCAGTTCCGCTTCGCTCGGGGGCCTATCGTCACCGGCAGCGTGCAGGTCTCGGTCGCCGGCACACCGTGGGCCGCGACCGACGAGCTGTACGCCGCGCCACCCGAGATCGCGCTGCGCGACGCGCGCTTGCCGCAGAGCCTGCAACCCGCTGGCGGCGGCGAGCTGAGTCGCGTGTTCGCGGTGGATGCGGAGGCTGGCCTGCTGATATTCGGCGACGGTTTGCGCGGTGCGCGGCCGCCTTTCGATGCAACGATCCTCGTTGACTACGACATCACCCAGGGCGCCGAAGGCAACGTCGCCGCGGGTGCGGTGAAGCTGGGGCCACGCCTGCCCGCCGGGCTCAGCGTTGCGAATCCGATTGCCACCTGGGGTGGGCGCAATGCGGAGTCGGCGGATGAGGGCGAGCGCAGCATCCAGGCCTGGCTGCGGCATCGCGACCGCGCGGTCACGGCGGAAGATTTCCGCGACCTCGCGCTGCGTACGCCCAGTGTGCGGCTCGCACGCGTGGAAGTGCTGAGCGCCTTCAAGGCGGATGTGGGCGCGCAGGCGGGCGCCGTCACCGTGATGGTGGTGCCGGCCAGCGACCCGAAACACCCGGACGCGCCGCGGCCCGATCCGGTGGCGCTGCGCGCGGTGTGCGAATGGCTTGATCCGCGCCGCCTCGTCACCACCGATGTCTACGTCACCGGCCCGCGCTATCGCGGCCTGTGGATCGCGGTCGGGCTCGAACCCGATCCCGGTGTTGCGTTGGCCGAGCTGCGGCCGCGGGTGCGGGCCGCGCTGCTGGCCTTCCTATCGCCGCTGCCGCTTGCCGACGCCAGCACGCGGCCAGGCGGCATCGACGACATCACGCCCGGCGGCTGGCCGCTGCGTGCGCCGGTGATCGCTGCACAGCTACTTGCAGTGGTCGCACGGGTGCCCGGCGTGCGGCTGGTGAACGACCTGCTGCTGGGCGAGGAATCGTCTTCCGGCCCGCAAGCGACCGAGCGCATTGCATTTGCCGATCTCGACCAGCCGGAACTGCTGGGCCTGCTGGTCGAAGCACGCGACTTCGCCCCCGGCGAGAACCCCCTGGTTGGCTTGCGCGATGCGACCTTGGGCCGTGCAGGCAGCGCCAGCGGCGATCGCCGCCTGCCGGTGCCTTTCATTCCGGATCAGTGCTAAGGACCATGATGCCCCCACGCTCAAATTATTCGCGCAGGGCCGGCTTAAAAACGCCGGCCCGTTCGGCGAGCGCGAAGCAGTGCTTCGCGAATGCCTCGCGTCACCCCCCCGAGGAGGCTTCAGAGCCCTTCGGGCGGCCGGGCGGGCTCTGACATGGATTCCAACGGCTCCCGCTACTGGCTGCTGCTCGGCCCCGAGGATTGGGGCGCGTGCGTGCGCAGCGATCTCGCCGGTTCGCCGACGCTCGCTTCCCTGTGGCCGGCGGGTGCCAGCGCTGGCGAACTAGCTGCAGAAGGCTGGGACGCGGACGACGCCGAGCTGATGCTGCCGCGCGAGGCCTTTCGCTTCCGCGCGGCGCCGCTCGACGTGAAGCCTGGCGCCGCGCGCCGCCGCGGTGCCGCGGCGGATGCCGACGGCAATGTGTTCTGGATCGACGAAGACGGCCGCCGCATCCTGCGCCAGTGCGCGCAGAGCGGGCAGCTCAGCGTGTTCTGGCCTGTGGCGCGGCCGATGCCGGAAGTTGTTGGCGCGGTGACCCAGGCCTTCGGCCCCGAGCTGCCGCTGCGGGGCGAACCGACGCCGGCGTTCCGTGGCGTGGGGCAGCCGCGCTTTGGTGATGCCTCGGTGGCCGACGAGGCCGCGCCGCAACTCGCCGGCCTCGCGATGACGCCCGATCACCGGCTGATCGCCGGCAGCATCGCACCGGCCGGTCTGCTTGATTTCGACCTCATCGCCGGCGGGCCGCCGCGCTGGTTGGCGTGGCCTGACGCGGCGCCCGGCGTGCGCGCCTTCATGCCCTGCGACATCGCGGCGGATGCCTGTGGTCTGTGGATTCTCGACCGCGCGCTACCCGCTGACGCACCGCCCGCCATGCCGGTCGATGCCCAGCTATGGCGGCTGGATCGCCGACTCGCCAGCGTCGGGCCAGCCGGCGCGGCTCCGGTTGCTGAATCGGGTGACTTCGGGCCGCAGGGCGGCGGACCGCGAGCCCTGCCACCTGCGCCGAAGCGGATCGACTTCGCCCATGCGATCGCTCTGGCGCTGCGCTCGCCCATCGCGGTCGAGTCCTTGCCGGATGGCCGCGCGATCCTGCTCGACACGCCGCTGGCCGGCGACGCTGATCCTTGGGGCGCGCTGGTGATCGTGTCGGCCGACCCCGCGGTGGCGCGCGTGCGGCTGAGCCTTGACGCGGTGCGTGCGGTGATTGCCGATGAAGACGCCGATGCCTTCCGCCTCGCCGGCCATGCACTTCTGGCCGAGGCCCCCGCAGCGGACGACGGCAGCGCGGCACGCGCGCAACTGTGGGTGGTGGGCGACGATGGCAACCAGGCCTTCCGCATCCTGCTGGTGGAGCGTGCGGGTGTGCTGTCGCTTGAGCCGCTGCCCGAATTCCTGCCGATGCGGCGATACGGCGGGCGCGGCCTGGTGTCGGTTGCCGGCGCGCCGAAGTACGACAGCGACGGGCACTGGGTGCCGCTGGTCGTGCAGCGGCGGCCGCGTTACAGCCGCAGCCTGCAGGTCGACACCTGGCCCGGCACGGCGGCTCGCCCGCCCTTCGACGCCGGCGAGCCCGGCTGCACCTGGCACCGCATCGTGATGGACGTGGCGATTCCGCCGGCCTGTGCAATCCGCATCCAGGCGCGTGCCGCCGATGACCTTGCCGGGCTGCGCAATGCGCCCTGGCGCGATCAACCCGCGCTGGTGCCGCGCGCGATCGGCGCCGAACTGCCCTGGCTCGCGCGCCGCGACGTGCAACCGATCCAGTGCGAGCGCGGCAGTCGCGAACTGCTGTTGCAAGGCGTGAAGGGCCGCTATGCGCAACTGCGCATTGCGCTGCTCGGCAACGGCCTCGCCACCCCGCGCATCGGCGCGCTGCGGATCTGGTATCCGCGCTTCGACTACCTGCGCTACCTGCCCGCGTGCTGGCGCGAAGACGCGATTGCTGCGGACTTCCTCGAACGATTCCTCGCCAACGTCGAGGGTCTGTTCACCAGCTGGGAAGATCGCCTCGCCGCGGTGCAGCTGCTGTTCGACGCACGCACCGCGCCGCGCGAAGCGCTGCCCTGGCTGGCCGGCTGGTTGGGCCTTGCGCTCGATCCGCAGGTCGACGAACGCCGGCGCCGCCTGCTGGTCCGTTATGGCCACCGCTTGCTGGCACGTCGCGGCACGCTGCCTGCGCTGCAACGCCTCGTCCGCATCGCGACCGACCCCTGCGTCGACCCGTCGATCTTCGACGACGACGCAGCGCTCGCGGAGCGGCCCGGCGACGTGCGCTACCTCGAACGCCCGAATGGCGCGGCACACACCCTCGTTGTACGGGTGCCGGTGCGGCGCAGTGCGGCTGGTGCCGCCGCCACGCTGACCCGCGTGCGCGACGTGCTCGCGATTGCGCTGCCGGCGCATGTCGCCGGCTCGGTGGAGACGGTCGACTACGCCTTCCGACTGGGGGCTGCGCGCGTCGGGTACGAAACGCAGCTCGCGGCGGATGACCCGATTGCGGCGGCCATCGTCGATTTCGCCAACTTGGGGATGGCGAGGTTGGCGGCGCCGCCGGAAGGGGCGGCGCGGTGGGCGGTGGATAGGGATCGCTTGGGGTTCTTGGGGGTGTTGTCGTGATTGGGCCCGTTCGTGCTTCCAGAGGGAATGCTTTGGCTGAGTCTGGCTCGCGATTTGCGCAGATGGTATGCGGCGGCCTTCCCGCTGAAGCCGGGTCCCGCCCCGGCGGGCGGGGTACTTTCTTTGTGCGAACAAAGAAAGTACCCAAAGAAAGTCGCCCCGCTTCAACGCCCCGCCTGCGGCGGGGTGCCCTGCGCTGCTCGAAGCATCGGGTGGCTGCGGAACTCGCCCTCGCTGCGCTCGGTGCTCGGACAGTCCTCGCCACCGCCATGCTCTGCATGTCGGAACCCGATGCTTCTGCGCTGCTCGGCGTTTCAGAGGGGGATGCAAAGGCGTCGACGATCAGCCGTTGTCGCGTTCTCGTAGCCTGGATGCAGGCCGAAGGACCGGATCCGGGGTGCGTGCTTGAAGGGCTAGCTGCAGACCTGGAATCCGCTCCGCTCCATCCAAGCTATGAATCTGAACCGCGCGTTGCAATTGCGGCGGTTTTGACTTTGGGTCCCGTCGAGAGCGCCGAGCAGCGCAGCGAACTCGGGGAATCGGCGCGCAGCGACGACGGCGAGGAC
>NZ_JAYRDJ010000009.1:0-128599 GCF_041909475.1 Niveibacterium sp.
GACCATCCTAAAAGTGTCCATCCCTATGACCATCGTGATGGACAACCTAGTGTGGCCAATTTATTGATCTGCCAATAATCCCTTCGGTCCATTTTGTATAAACTTAGATGTAGCATCAGCCGCTGCATGTTTCCGACAACGGCGACCGAGGCGGCAACGACGTCACCGTCATGTTCGCTGGCGCGCGCAAACCACTCGAGCGCAACCTTCACGAAGTGTGGGACGTGGAACTGGTCAAACGGGAGTTACGCGGGGTCTCGGATGAGAAGTATGCCGAGCAACTCGTTGCATCGGCTAAGGCGGATCTCGACACGATTCGCCGAGGCAACATTAGCAACTGGGCGGCGCATAGCTACAGCCTAGCCAAGGAAGTCGCTTATGCGGATCTGCCGGGCTGGCGATGCGGTGCGACAGCGTCGACGGTAGTGGCGCTCGATGCGCGCTACCTCGCGACCGGCAGGGCCATCGTTCAAATGCAGCTGCGCGACGCGGGGGTACGTCTGGCCGAAGTACTCAATCGCGCATTCGGTCCTTAATCGCCGTAGCTTGCGCACAGTCTGCAGTCAGATACTCCTGCGGGAAAATGACGGCTTCGCATCGATAGCTGCCCCTGCCCGTTGGGGGATCTGTACCCGCTGAGCTGTTAGAAGCGATCGCTCCGCCTTGTTCCGGGCGCTAGTCTGAGTTGCAGTTCTACTAGAAGTTTTGGCAGTGGGGTTTCAACCGAAGGTTCGCGCCGCGCGGCTGACGTTTTCCCTTTCGTCGCGATATCTGGACTGATTTTGAGTCGCTGTTGGTTCGCGAACTGCGTTGCTGCCTTCTAGTGCAGTATGCGACGGCTCTCCACGCCGGGAGCTGTTCGAACTGCGTTGCCATTGTAGGCTGGCCTGAATGATCTCCAGGACGGTAGGATCATGAGCATCTTAAATTCGTAGCGCTGCTCATGACGCTGAACGAAATCAAGATGCACCTGCAAGGCCACCTTAGCGACGGTCTAGTCACCGTTATCGGGTCAGGACTGTCTTGTGCCGAAGGTTTGCCCGGTATGGGTGAGCTGGCGGATCATTTATGCGCCACCATCGGCGCGGGACTAGGTAAGGCCGATCTGGCTATTTGGGGGGAGATAGTTCCGCTCATCAAAGAAATGGGATTGGAAGGCGCTCTGCATGAAAAGGTGCCGACGCCGGCTCTGGAGTCGGCCTTGTCCGCTGCGACGGGCGCGATGCTTGCTGAGCGAGAGCGGCTTGTCATTTCCTCGGTGTTCAACGGTACGCGGCAGTTGCGGCTGACTCGGTTGCTCGGTCACATGCTAAAACCCTCGTCCGGCCTCCCAATCGTGACGACAAACTATGACCGTTTGGTCGAGGTGGCTGTTGAAGAGGCAGGGATCGGTGCCGACACGATGTTTGTTGGTCGGTTCGCTGGCTCCCTCAACGAACGCGAAAGCAAACTGAGCTTCTGCCGCAACGTCACCTACAAGAAGCCGAGGGTCATCTACCACTACACCCCCCGTGCGCTGATCTGCAAGCCGCACGGCAGCCTTGATTGGTATCTTCGGGGAGGCAAACCTGTCTGCTATGCAGGTGACCTGTCCGATGCTACGCGACTGATCATCACACCAGGGCAGAACAAGTTTCGCAACGGTTACGAAAGCCCGTTCGATCATCATCGAGCCAAGGCCAACGACGCGATTGATCGGGCTAGTCGGTTCCTCTTCCTTGGTTATGGGTTTAACGACGACCACTTGGAGACGCATCTGTCTCCCGCGATCAGGGGCGGAAAGCCGACACTAATGCTTTCGCGAACGCTTACGCCAAACGCTGCCGCGATTGCTCTTGCCAACGCGAATGTCACCGCTCTGGAGCACCACGTTGAGGCTGGCGTCGCGGGTACTCGGCTTACTATTAACAAGGCCCAGCAATTCCTTCCAGGGCTCACCCTCTGGGACGTGAACTCATTCATTGACGAGGTTCTTGAGCCATGAACGACACCCCTGCCGCCCTACAATTCACGGACGCCGAACTACTAGGCAAAGTCGCGGCCGTGGACACTAGCCGCGTCAGCATTGATGTCTCCAACTCGGTGCTCCTAACGCGCATTGGAATTGGCAACCTGATCGCCGTGCGCGGAAGCACCGAGCGCGAGTACCTAATCGCAGTGACGGAACGCGTCACCAGAAGCATGCGTGACGAACTTGCGGCTGAGCTGCCGGAAGATGGCGAAGACGCAGAACTCGTCCCGGTGCCGACCGATCTTGTGCGCGGTGCCTTGATTGGAACTTTCCGAACCGTCGATGGGGACAAGAAGAACACTTTCAAGCGCGGCGCTGACAGTTTTCCGCAGATCGACCGCGAGTGCTACGTTGTCGATGCTGCCAACTTGCAGCGCTTCATGGGTATCCTGGGTACAGACTTTCCCGAGAACGAACGCCTGCGGCTGGGTGTGTTCGTTGCCGACAGGAGTGCGGATGCCATTGTCAGCGGCGACAAGTTCTTTCAGCGACATGCCGCCATTCTTGGCAGCACGGGTTCAGGCAAGAGCTATGCCGTCGCCCTAATCCTGGAGCGAGCGGCCAAACTCAAGTTCCCCAACATCATCGTGTTCGACATGCACGGTGAGTATGCCCCTCTGGCTGACGCTAAGAACGGCGGCTTCGCGAAACGACTTCGAATAGCTGGCCCTGGCGATCTCGAAAACCCTGGCGACGACGCGCTATTCCTTCCGTACTGGCTATTGAATCGCGATGAAATGCTCTCGATGATTCTGGATCGCAGTGACCAGAACGCGCCTAACCAAGCATCGCGATTCACGCTGCACGTCCGAACGTTGAAGCAAAAAGCCCTTGAGGCCGAGAATAAGCCTGAGATCGTCAAGACATTTACGGTTGACTCTCCTGTCCCTTACGCAATCAAGAATCTCGTTTCCCTGCTGGGCGTCGACAACACGACAAAAGGCAAAGGAAAGAACGACACACCAATCAAGGGAGAGTGGGAAGACAAACTGACCAGGTTCATCTCCCGCCTCGAGGCTAAGTTGGATGATCGTCGCTACGGCTTCATGTTCTCGCCCCCGGCCAAAGCCAACACATATGGGTGGCTCGCGGCGCAGGTCGCCCAATTACTTGGGTCTAGTGGGGGCGACGGCATCAAAGTAATCGACTTTTCCGAAGTGCCATCTGATGTGCTGCCAGTTGTCACCGGCACGCTCGCTCGGCTCCTTTATGACGTGCAGTTCTGGATGGACCCGGCGAAGCGCACACCCGTCACGCTGCTTTGCGACGAGGCGCACCTCTACCTTCCTGTTCGCGATGACGCCGACGCGGTGCAGCGTCAGGCGCTTGGTGCGTTCGAACTAATCGCCAAGGAGGGGCGAAAGTACGGCTTCTCGCTGCTAGTGGTCAGCCAGCGCCCATCGGATGTCAGCAAGACCATTCTGAGCCAGTGCAACAACTTCCTGTCGCTGCGCCTCACCAACGACACGGACCAAGCCGTCATCAAACGCTTGATGCCGGATTCCTTAGCGGGCCTTACGAGCATTCTGCCTCTTCTGGACACTGGTGAGGCCTTGATGCTCGGTGATGCTGTTCTTCTCCCATCGCGGATTCGGCTCGACAAACCGGCGATTACTCCAGACAGCGCTACCCGCGACTTTTGGAAGGAGTGGGGCAGGCTGGCGCCCGATGTCACGGCCATTAACCTTGCAGTCGAAGCTCTCCGCAGTCAAACACGACCGAAGACGGCGTGATGCGCCGGCGACGCGATTGCTTTCAACTCGTGGCTAGTGGGTGTACCCACGCCAGCGTGATGGAGATGAAAAGGACGTCCACAGCGCTGGCTGTCGAATGCCCGGTGTTAGCTGCTGCGGTCGCTCGCTCCGCCGAGCGCGGACGTCCGACTTCAGCCTCGAGCGGGTTTCTGGCAGAGGCGAGCGACTCTAGACCTGCGCGCCACCGCGAACCTCGCAGGAAAGTTCCCCTGGCCTTTGACCTGCTGAGACATAACCCTTTGTGGGCAGTTCACGCAGCTACTTCGCGCCACCAGCCCGCACCGTCGCAACTCTCCAGTCGACGATTACAGCGCGCGGCAAGACCATGTAGTCGACGGCCTCGGTGCGGTTGTCCTTGGCATCGTCGACCGCCGTCAGCTCAACCGGCCAGTCGGCCCCCACCCTTGAGAGAATCGTCACCCCCCGAATTCTATACAGACGTCCGTTCGCCGAAACTGTCGAGCCGGAGGGCATCGCTGCCGAACCGCATGACGCGATATCGATCGCTTCCGAGGGCCTCGATGAGCCGTCTATAGCCTCGATCTTCGCCCCGCGGAGCTTGAGCGGACGACAAGCGGCCTCAGTAACAATCAGCGTCGCGTTAGGTACGCGCAGCGTCACGGCCGTCATCAGGTTATTGAGCATTGGGCGATTGAGTCCAAGCCCAATGGCGCCGGTAAGCAGAACGAGCCCCAATACGGCGGTGGCAAGAATGACTCCGTCGCGCCTCACGCGCGCGGCCAAGGAGATCCACAAGGCAAATGCTCCTACACAAGCACAAGCCAGCGGCGCGCCGTAGTAGATGACTGTAGCAAGAGGCTCGGAGACGTTTCGAAGGACCGGCGCACTACCAATGAGGAGAAACAATACAAGCAGCGGCGCGCTCGCAAGCGCGCCCACTGACGCGTAGGCGGCAACCCTGCGCCAGAAGAACTCACTGCTTAAATCGGCAAATCCGTATACCAGCGCCCCCACCACGAACGCCATCAACGCAAGCACAAAGGCCGGAGCCGCAGAGACCGGTGCCGAGGTCTGGAAGAGCGCGGCCACAAACAGTCCGCTTGCACCTTGAGAACACAGCAGGAACGCGAAGCAACGAGCGAAACCGATCCGCCGACGCGCCTTGCCAAAAAAGGGCGTCACCAGCGGATCCGAACGGCCGGCATCCGCGATTAGCGCAAACATCAGAGCCGGGGCGCCGAACAAGAACAAGAACGAGGCACCCCCAAGGCCACCTATCAACGCCACCGGTGCGGCCAAACCGGCGATCGCACTGGGACTCTCGAATGGAAAATACCCGATCGACATGTAATACATCAACACGATGAGCGTGGCGCACACAAGCGCGACCTCTGCAGTCTTCCTCACCGCCAAATAGCCCCGTTGGATCATGCTTGTGAGCTCGCTGACCTTCGGTTCCTTGGCGCCAGGCGACCTTCGCCGCGCCGACGAAGTGCTAGTCGTCAGACGCCATTTTGCTTTCATCGGCTTTGCTTGTTGAGCCACGCGAGGTTCTGTGCTGTCGTTCATGGATTTGGCCGTTCGGGGAACGAAAGGTTTCTGGGCATGTCCGGTTGCGATGCGACTTGGTTCAAACACTGCTGCAAAGCGTGCAGCAGCGCTCGGTGCGTGAAATATATGGTTTTCACATCCTTGACGGCAGAACCATTATCCCGCCATGAACTTTCTCGATCTACCGCCCGGACGTCGCGTTCTCAGTTGGTTCGGCGACCTCTCGTTTCCAGATTTGAACAATCGTTCCTCCAGCCCGAGCATCGCCGTCTGTTTCGTAGACGACGGCTCTGACGCATTAACCCGGTCGGCCGCCCCGGTTGAACGGTCGGTTGGCGTTGGTTTTCTGCCCATGCTCGCTATGGGCATGGTGTTCGATGGCACCCAACCCGCTGGGACGATTCCGCTCGATACACTGGTAGCCAACGTAGACACCACAGCGGTCGGCGTCGCACTCTTGAAGGCCGGGTGCACCGACGATCGCGACGACCGGACCGGTCCTTTTCTGCTGCCGTTCGACGCCTTCGCACTTCATCGAAGACACACGTCCGCCTACTGCCAGATATTGCCGATACTTGGCGATACGGCCGACCTCATCATCCCGTCTGTAGAGATCCTTTCTCGCTACTTCGGTAGTTCGTCGGCACTGATCAGCCGAATCTTGTCGACGGACGACAACGACCGCATCTATGGCTCATGGCACAGCGGCGGCGGATCTACGCCACCCTTCGTACAGTTGGCTCCTGGAATTCCCGTTACGTCCGCGTTCGATGTAGCGCGGGTGGTCTTTGACGACGCTGCGCGGCGCGCCGCCTTTGGTGTTCGACCATCACTCCAGCGCCAAGCACTTCGTGGTCAAAGACCATATGTCCAAATGTCGTTGCCCTTCCAAGGGTTCAGCGAGCTGACGGTTGAAGGCCGCTGGCTTCCAAGTACGGCCGGCGCTCGGCGTCGATTTATGGTTTTCCGGATCAAGCGCTGCACCCATCCATTTCCGGTAGATGCGCTACGTTGTCAAACCACTCGCGCCGACGAGTTCACGCCCAAGAAGGCGAAACGCAAACGGCTTGCTGAGGCGACGTCGAACGATGCAAAGGCACACAGCACGAAAGCCTTGGCGGCCGGACCACTGTCTGACGCAGAGCCACAGAAACGCTCACACGGACGCCCAGTTGAAATCGAGCTTGGTCCCCTGTTTCCAGATCTCATCTCGAAGCCACTCTACGCGTATCGAGAGACCACCGTCGGAACCGGCGATGAGGAGCCGGAGGCATCTGGGCGCTCGACACCAAATCGCGCCGAACGGGGTGTCGGAAATAGCCTCGAGGGCAAGTCCAAAGGACCCCGTGAGATGTCGGATTCTGAATGGGCGGCATGCCGGGAGGAGGTCGTCGCGCTACTCGCCAACGCGAGAGAAATCATCCGGTCGAAGGTCACCAACACGAATGCTGTCTTCCGCAAGATCGTCTGCGGTGAGGCGCGTCTTGAGATCGGCGTTCATGTAACTACGGCCGACAGAGCACTGATGATCCTCTGCGCTACTACAACCATCGGCTGCTGGGCGCCGTGTCGTCCGATCGCGGCAGCGTCAGCGGCTAACGACGACATCAACTGGGAAACCGCTGGGGGCGAGCTCAAACCTACCAAGAAATCGACTGAGTTCAAGCCGCTACTGAACTTCGAGGCGGCCATGAGAGCGGCGGCCGATAGTTTGGTGCTTTGACCGGGAGTTCAGCTCCTCAACGCTTTGGTTTGGGCGGACGAGGCGGGGTCGCAGCTCGAAGCTGTACTGTCACTCCATCAAGAACGTAGATCGATTGCAACAGCACCGAGAGCGCGGACATCATTGCTCGCAACTCGTCTGCTGACGGAGTGAAACCACGGTGAGCAGCCGCGTTGCCCGCCTCGACGACGGCATCTAACGCCTGGTGCTGCTGTGCAGTCAACCGTCCCGATTCTGCAATACGGCTAAGCTTCTCCTTGAAGGTACCGAGGTCCTCGCCAAAGTGGTCGAAAATGACAAGATCAACGATGGTCCTGATGCCCATCGCGGTGAGTGCCCTCAAGTCCGCGGCGATCCCGGTGTGAACCTCGCCGAATATGCTGGCAACCTGTCGCGGCAACTTATCTGCCCAACTCGGTAAGGGCGGCACGGCGACGGAGGGAGGCAAAGCACCGCCAACAAATTCGCTTTCATTTGATAGGAAGCTGATCACCTGTCCCGCGCGACTGTTTGCAATTCGGTCACTTTGCCAGCGCCGGACTTGAGCTACGCAATCTGAAAATCGCTCCCAGTCGAGCACGCGCTCCTGCACAGCGACGTACTGATACAGAGAGTCTGCAGGGCATGACTCAACGGGACAATCCGGAAACTCACGCATGTACGTATGCACACGGGAGACCGTCTCGACGTCTAGCTCCAGCTGCACGGACAGCTCCTTGAGCCCCACTGGCGCTTCGAAGTGCGTCTGGTAGTGCGACTGATACGCCGCCCACAAGGACTCGGCCACGCCCATGATTCGCCGTGCTTCCTCCGACGACTCTGACAGCTGCCAAATTCCCGGCAACAAGACTCTGTAGCAGTCGCGCTGACCGTCTCGAACTCTCCGGATGTACTCGTCGCACTCGAGCTCGTTGAGGGCGACTCGCCGCTCAGCGCTGGCGACCCGAAACGGCTTTGCGTCCGCATATCCGCCAGACGCTTCGCATTGCTGAAGTAGCGTCCGCAGGAGTTCCGCGTGTGCCTCGTCCAGCGCGTGGAGTCCGTCAATCATGCTGCCGCTGCGGCCACGTTGCTCCAACTAGTGAGACTCCTACGAGATCAACAAGACGCAAGCTGCCGCCGCTCTCAGAGCGGCGCGGTCCCCTTGCAGCGCGGGTAGTTTTGGCACCCCCAAAAATCCGCGCCGGCGTTCACTCCTCGACGTGCCCGCCTACGAACCATCGCGGCCCCACATCTTGGACAGGTGCGCTGGGTCTCACTAGTTGAGCGACGCGGCGCAGCGCCCCGAACCAACGAGACAGCATCGACAAGCTCGATGGAGCGTCCCTCAACGAAGCGCTTGGCTTCGGACGTGAACGCACCGGAGGCCACGACAAAGCCACCGACCGCGCCTTCAGCAGACATGACGCCAAACAGCTCTCGAACAGGAGCGACGCTGACGGACTTGGACTTCCAGTGCTTGCACTGCACGAAGTACTTGTCCGAACCGAGGCGCAGTTCCAGATCCACACCGCCATCGGGTCCGCTTCCACCGCGTTCGTGCACTGAGAATCCGCGTTGTCGGAACGCCTCACCAACAAGGGTCTCAAATTCCTTCCAGGTGAAGCCGGATAGACGATCCTCCTCCGGCACCGCACGAGCATCGAAGTAGAGCTGCTTGGCTTTTCTCGCCTTAAGGCCTGATACCAAAGCACCGAGCAACAACGCTCCCGGAACAACATACTGCAAGATGCCGCAGAAGGTCGTAACCAGCGTGTGTTGTACGGTCCCCGTCATGTCAGCAACCGTCCGAGGTGCTGGCATTGCCGGCAGCACAGCGAAGTGGTGCAGCACGAGGTACGCGGCAAGAGCTAAACCAACACCCGCCCACCAAGGGAGCATCGCGGCTATCGCCACGATGTCGTCAAAGACTCCAGACTGCTTCTTTGCCATAGGAATTCAGTGCACTAAGCCTGCATCATTTCGGCCAGCTTCTGGCTTTCGCGAAAATGCTCAGCGGGCGCGTGATGGACGAGATCAAAGACGCGATCGTAATTCTCACGCAGAACAGCCTCAATCTTCTTCAGGTCCGCTCGGAAGAATTCCTTTCGGTTATTGATCCTGTTCAAGCGGTCCGAGTCAAAATGACCATGCAACTTCGCCTCAAGGGCCGGGGCGTCGTCCGAAAAGATCATCGCGTGAACATCGAAGACAAACGGCACCGATGCATCGCCGAGTTCGTGCACCCGCTCGTACGGGTCCAAGCGCCGGGTCATGCCGATCTTGTAGACACCGTCGCCAAATGACCCCAGGTTCGAGATGATGTAAACGTAACCCGCCTTGGCGTTCTTCTCTCGGTAGTCGACGACCTTCTCTTCATCTTCCAAGGCGCGGAACAACTCGTTCACCTCAGTTAGCTTATCCTGCAGATTCTGGCGATCCGCGGCGTCTGATGAGGCCGCCAGCTTTGTCTCGAGATCCTTGATTGCCGCTGAGAAGTGCTTTTTCTCCTTGGCAATTTTGTCTCTTGCGGCCTTGATTTCCTGCTCAAGCTTCTGCTGTTCGCGCTGCTCTTCGCGCAACCGCCGCAGCTCTTCTTTCTCATCCTGTTTCTTGACCTGGTATTCGAACGCCAGCTGCAACTCGTCTAGCTTGAGCTGTTTGAATGAATCAGTAATCTGAGCATTCAGGATGCGGCCAAGTTTCTTGACTGCATCGAACGACTTCTCGATCCTCGCACGATGATTTTCGACGTTGCTGAACTTGACGTTATCGACGCAGTAATCGCACTCATTGTTGAAAGAGCGGAGCAGCAGCTTTTTCATGTCGGAGACCATCTTTCGGCCTTCTGACGCACTGCCGTTAACGGTCCACTGCTCATTGGCTGTAACGGCCAACCCTTCCTTGATGAGTAGCTTTTGTCTTTCTCTTACCTGATCCAAGCGTTCCTTGTAATGGGGACTGCTGGTGAAGGAGAACTTTGGCTTGTACAGCGCAAACGACTCCAGCAGCAGCTCGTCATCAAGAACGACAAGGTCTCGTGTTCGGTCGCGAATAGTCTGCTCAAGCGCCGCGTGACGCTGCTCTTGCTCCACGATGTTCTGATTGAGAGCGTGGGCTTGCTGTTCATACGACTGGATCACGTCTTTGAGCTTGAGCACGTCACCCGCGCCGATCTCAACGAACGTCGTCTGGAGCTGCTCATGCGCTTGAGTCAGCGCCGCGATCTCGGCGCGAGCAGCATCTCGTTCAGCCTCCAAACGCGCGCTCTTCGCCTTGATCTCCGAAATCCTGAAAACGTCCATGAGGCCCATGCTGTCACCAAGGTGAGAACGAATTGAGCAGATCATATGAGCAGAATGCGCGATCGGGCTATGAACGAGTTCTTCGATGACTTAACCGGCTTTGGCTGGGAGCCGTTCCGCCAAAAGGCGAAGCGTCGACACGGCTACTCCAAACACTCGTGCGCGGCGTGGGAGGTTGGGGCGCGGATTCCCCGCAGGGCGTACAACGCGGGGGGCCGCGCACCCGAAGTGATTGGGGCAAGACGTGCCGATGCCGTGACGTAAGTGTTCCTCCTTGCACTACCGTCCGCATAGAATTAGGCGATTGTCATTATTTGAATGTCGCATGAATCGCCCACTCATTCTCGTCGGCGACAAGACCGACAATGGCGGCACGGTGATTACCGGCGCGCCGGGCTCGGACGCTGGCGGCAAAGCAATCGCCCGTGTCGGCGACAAAGTCACCTGCCCGCATAAAGGGCACGGTGGCACCACCACGATCGTGTCGGGGGATCCCACCCTGATGATTGATGGCATGCCGGCCGCCCGCGAAGGAGACAAGACCGCTTGCGGCGCCACGTTGATCGCCGGTCAACGCGTGACGACTGACGGTAGCGGCGGGGGCTCAGGATCAGATTCAAAAGGCGCGGCGACTGCCCCGGCGGCACGCGCAGCATCCAGCGTCAATCCGGACAACTCCTACGACCAACATTTCGCCATCACCAACGAAGCTACCGGCGAGCCTCTGGCCGACTACCCCTACATCATCACCTTGGCATCGGGAGCGCGGATCGAGGGGCGCACAGACCGAGATGGTCTGACCGAAAAGATCTCAAGCGCAGAGGCAGAGACCGCAACGCTGGAAGTCTATGAAGAGACCCCGCCACTGAATCCTGGCTGGGACCGCTAATATGACTCAGAAGAAACTTGTTAAGCGCAGTGAGGCCGCTCTGACGCCTAAGGCGGACACCCAACCTGTATCGGTTCAAGTGGATGACGCCGCACGGCTGCGGGAGATCAGAAAGCTGGTGCAGGCCAACAATCAATCCAAGCTCGACGACAACGTGGTCATCTGCCAGATCTACATGGAGTCTCGCTTCGACGCCAATGCAGGCGCGGCGCATGACGCTAAAGGTCTGATGCAAATGCAGCTCAACGCCGTAAAGCAGGTCTACAAGTATCGGAAGCAGAAAGAGCTTGGGCACATGCCCAGCGACAAGCAAACGAAGGCTGCCTTCGACGAAGGCGCCAAGTTTCACGCAAGCGCGAGCATCCTCGACGAGGCCCAGAACATCCAGTTGGGTACCGAGTACATGCAGTACTGGCTCGACACCTCGAGTTCGACTGAAGAGGCCTACAAACGCTACCGCGGCGTCGCCAACGGGATCTACTACAAGAAGATCAGCGCTTGCGCTGAAAAGCTCAAAGCGGCACCTGAGTCCATGCAACTGCTGCGCGACATGGTGAAGGTGCAATGAAGCATTTGTTGCTTTCGCTTGGGTTGATCGCGGTGCCTGTCGCCGCGGCGCCGCCAAGACCGATTCTCTCGTGCCCGATGGCTGATGGGACAAGGGCCATTTTGCTCGCCCAGTCACACGGGCTGGATGGTAAGTCACTGTTCCTGCAAATCGACGGCAAGACGGCACCTGCCTTCCAGGACATGCCAGACACCGAATTCGTGGGTGACGTCGTGCTCGCGAAGTGCGCAGACAAGACGATCGTGTTCGCACTCAACTACGGTCCGCCGTATCAGAAAGGCATCGCCCTGCGAAAGAATCCCGTCTCGCATGCGGAGGAGCGCCTCTACTTCGCGGAGAAGGCGCTGCCACGGTGGCTCTACACGTCCGATCGCGACATGTTGGTCGTGATACCGAACGAGGGATTCGAGACTGACCAGAAATACCTCGTCTATCGCTTCAATGCCGGACAAGGACAGCCAGAGGAAAGCATGCCGACTGGAGTGCTGCCCCCTGCCGAGGGGCATCGAGTTTCGACTCTGCGATAGTCCATCGCGCTTCCACCGTCGCGCAGGCCGCCGGACGGGCCAACCATAACCCGCATGGCACGGGCACGGGCCACGATCGTGGGCGCTCAGCTCAGGATGCCCGCTTCGCCTTCTGTTTGTACGCGACACCTAAAGCCTTCCGAACAGTATTCGGATTGACGGTCCTTCCCGATCTCCGCAACCACTCCGCCGCAGCCGCCCACTCCATCTCGCTGGGCGAGTAGTGCTTTCCGTAGAGCGCCCATCGTATCGGCTGCTCGACCCAGTATGGGATCGTCGCCCGGTACCGCTGGAAGTACGAACTCGACAGTCTGATTTGCTTAGCCAGACTGACAAAACCCACCGGCCAGTCCATAAAGAGGTCTTGGACGTAGCTGAGCAATAGGAATCTGTCGCCGACGCGCAGGTTCTCAAAGCGCCCCCGGCATCGACCAAAGGCTGGCGACAGTGGCAGCAGCCCATGGCGTCTTGCAATCACGTCACGAAGCTTGGCGGTTGCTCCCATCGACGCCATGGCTGACGCAAGCACGTGCAGACCTTTATAGAGCACCAGCGGGATCGCGACATCTTCGCGGGGTGCGGACGACTCGTCGAGAGTAAGGATGTCTTGGAGTTGTCCTACGAAACCGCACAGCGCGTCAGGAGCTGCCTGGAGGTCATCGCGACTGAGCGTCCGAAGGTCTGCGCCACACGACACGCAACGCGCCAAGTTCATCGGGTGTCGATACAACCAATCGCCATAGTCCGCGGTATGGAACGCAACGCAGGACCGGCAGACAGGGCAGGCGTCGAGCATCACCACGCGGTGCTTCGGGCACACCACCGAGAACGCGAGGCGCCACATGCGTCGAAAGTACGGCTCGGGGTCCTCCGACAAACACAAAGGACAATACTGCTGCGCATATCCGAGTCGAGCCCGGCCGCGCTTCTTAATCTCAAGAAGCCATTGCGTATTCACGCAGCTTTCGGAATCCTCGAATAGCACGCCGCCCAGACCGCGCAACGTGGTTTCGCTGACGCGCGCCACAGGAACTCCCGTAGCGTTGGAGAGTCGCTCGAGGTATTTCTCCGGGCACGATCGATCGAGGTCAATCTGCCAGAGTGTTCGATCCCCGTCGAACAGTCTTCGCGTGAACGGATGAACCTTTGTCAGGTTCGCCCATGCCAAGCGGACCAGCCAGGAGGAGAGGAGTTCGTCATCCTTGGGGCGAGGGCGAAACAGCAGAAGCTGGCCCATCGCAGCGTCGGAGCCTAGGCCTCGGCCACCCGTTCGCGCGGTCTAGTCCAACGCACCGCAGCGAGCACCTCTTTCCCAATATCCTCCTCGACGATCACTCGCCGCCCCTGGGCTGCCGCCCGCTCAGCAATCCGAGAAAAGAGCGTGGCGGTCTCCCCGATCAGCCCGTCAGTCTGCCGGAGCCACTCTTTTACGAAGGGGCCGCGCGAAAACAGCGGCGACGCGTCGAAGCCGACGGCTTGTTCAAAGGTTTTGAGTAGACTCACATACTGCCGCGGTTCGCCCTCCCAAGAGGGGAGGTGGTAGGGTTCAAACCGATTGGCCAACTGCGGATCGCGCCGCAGAAGCGCTCCAATCTGAGGAACACCCGCAACCACAATCGGAATCTGCAATGCGTTACCTAAACCCTTAATGGCGTTCAGGAACTTCATCTGATGAACCGGCCCGCCAGCAAGCGCATTCGAGAATTCATCGAGGATCAGGATCCGCGTCCCCAGCCGTTCCAAGATGTGCTTGAGCCGATGGAGTTTGGTATCTATGGGTTCGCGGTTTGGGCCCGGCGACAGCAGCCTTTCCAGCAATGCCTGGTACAGCCGACTCTCGCTGGCCTCTGGCGGCACGTCGATCATGACGATAGGAATGCTCGACTGCTCGGCATCCGGATCTGGTTCCCCTACGTGCCTATCAACGAAACGCCGCAGCAGCAACGTCTTCCCGTTGTTCGTCGGCGCGGTGAGCACCATGTTCGGCATTCGGTGCGTCTTTGGAAGATTGATGAGCTCCTCAAGGCGGGCAAGCACACTCCTTGCAGCGGGATAGCCGACCCAAGATAGGCGCGGAAGTGGGGCGATAGCTACCGCGTCGGAATGCACTTGTTCCATGCGCTACTTCTCCGAGGATTGAGAGACTTCGATTTCGTCGAACGGCGTAACGTCCGAGTAGTCCTCCTCGTCCGGCCGATTGGCTTGCGGGAGCTCCACTGCGACCCGCGCGACGCGTTTGGGCTTGGGGGAGCTCGCAGCCTTCTTTCGTTGTTTCTCGTGCTGCCTTACGCGTTCCTGTTGCCGACGTGCATCGCGCGTCTTATCCGTGCTGTCGACGACGATCGACCGCATGCGCGTAGCGGCCCGAAAGACGGCGTCCTCGTCTTGTGAGCGATCCCCCCGCTCCTTAAGGTAACGCTGTGCCGCCTTCAGCTCCCAAAGACTGATCGCGGGGTGGGACGAATCGCGATACGGAACTTCCAGATAGGTCTGCAAGTCGGGGTCAAAGAACCAGATATGACTGATGTCCCGAGGATCCCGCTTGCATACGAACCGGCGCGCCTCCTTCCGCGAGTCCTTGTCACGCGCGCCGATCCATCGGGTCAAGGCGCCCGAGTAATAGAAGATGCCATCCAGCACGATCCCCTGCGCTGAGACCGAACGCTCGATACTCGGGAGAAAATCGAGAAGCAGCCGTTTAGGGTCGCCGACAACGGGCAGAACCCCGATCCCTGGCGCGTCGTCACTCCCCTCGATGCCTTCTCGAAACCGAGACAGCGGCGAACATCCGATTCCTTCGTGTTTGGTGTTGTGATAGCGCCCAAGAATCAACTCGGCCAACCACACTTCGAGCTCGCCGAGCGTGAGCACAGCATTGGCGGCGGAATCGTAGTCCTTTCGCTCTTGAACGTTGGAGAACGTCGTACCGGGAAGCTCATGGATCCACGTCGCAAGCGTCCCCATCAAGCGCTCAATGTGCGCACCGAACTGTGGGGTCTTCACGGGACGGAACTGCAGGTCGATCCCATGCTCTTGGCACGCGCGTTCAAGAGAGTTCCCGCGGAACTCTTTCGCGTTGTCCAGGAGAATCCGAGCTGGCTTGCCCTGACAAGGCCACGCGTAGTCGACACCAAGGTTCTTTAGCAGCTCGTGCTTCGGAAGAATGCCTTGAACAATACAGACCCCCGTGGCGAGCGTGCCTGGGCTGTCGAAGCTCACGTACCAACCGACGACGACTCGACTGAAGACGTCAATTGCGACGGTGATCCATGGCCGGCCGATCGGCGCGCGGTATCGCGAGTCTACGAGCTCCAGGTCCAACAGTGTGTGGTCGATCTGAATGACCTGGAGCGGCGTCGTTACATCAGCCAGCGCCCGTCCCATGGGCGTAAGCCGACTAGCGGCATGCCGATTACCGCGTCGCGTCGATTGCGCGTGCGGCGTAATCGCGTCGATTCGTCGAACAAATGTTGGTCGTGAGATTGGCTTCAACCTGAGCAAGCGACAACGCTCTTGTAGCACCCGATAAGCGGCGGCAAGGCTCTTCCGTTGCTTGTTGAGGTACTCGCTTTGGATCACCTCTTCGATCAGCGCTACGAGCCTCTTGTCCTTCGTCCTTGGCTTTCCATTGTCGGAGCGGCGCCGGCGCACCATATCAGTGACCGCACCGCCATTGTCGAATCGCTTGATCCACCGGTAGATGGTGGCGCGGGACACTCCCTCAGAGAGGGCAAGACGATCGACTGCCGCGACGGAACGGTCATTGTCATCAAAGAAACGAAGGAGCAGATCGCGACGCCGTACCGCCTTGTTCCAGTGATCTGCTGGGATCGTTGAAAGGTCCCTTACAGTGCTCGATTTCGGTGCGGCAGCCGCGATTTCCGAGATGGGAATCCGAACTTCGCTACCGTCCGAGACATCACGGCAGATCACAGCCTCAGTAGTATCGAGGCGTACTATCAAATACGTCTTACCGCCATGGTTAATATAATCACCGGGCGAGACCGCTACCGTCAGCGGTGTTGCTTCAGCGGGTGCGCCCATGTTCGATCCAGATACTACTCGCCATCGTCAGCGGCTCATTGAGATTGGTTCGGATCTGGCCGGTACCGATCAAATGCCACACCCATGGAAGCATCCGGCTACGTTCATCCGGATCCTTTGCCCATCGTTCGAGCAACCGACGCGGCGTTCCTTGACGCATGCCCGCTAGCAGCGAGCGCATGTGTTCCAGGGTCGCCGCCATTGATTGCGGGTCGTCGGTCAGGTCCTCTAGCCGAAAGCGTTTGAGAAACGTGATGTTTGCGAGTTCTGGGCCGCGAATCCGCGCCTCAGTGACCACACGGAACGCAAGCCCAAAGCTGCGACACCAACGACGCGCGGCGATCCACTTCGGTTTGAGCTCCTTCCACTGCGCCTGAATCACGCCAGCCGGCTTTACTTCAAACACGGTGTGTCGTCGCCAAGGATTCTTGGCGAGCTCGGCATCGGTGTATTTGACGATCACGTCAGGCGTGTAGTGCGAACGCCGGCCCGATGGCAGGACCCACGGAATGCAAACAGCTTGGGACGCAAACCGTTCGACGCGGTGATCGCTTTCGAGCAATCGAAGGAAATCTGCCTCCAACAGCGACTCGGCGTGCTGCGAGCGCGTGTTCTTGGTCGAGGCAACCTTGCCGGTCAGACTGACCGACGAAGGCGGCACGCGGCGCCGCTTGACGTCCGCGCCGTCCAATAGTTTCGATACCCAGAGCAGGTCTTCGTCACCGAGCGACAAGGTCCTTGTCCTTTGTCCAATTGCTAGTCTCCCGACCACTCTAGACGGTAAAACCCCTCGCTCGCAAATTACGGGCGCTCTACAAATCGCGCTTGGTATTCCCTAGACCGAGAGACGCTCGAGCGGCTTTGTGTGGCAGCCTGACTGCATACGCAGGCGACAGAGATAGTGATGGCTACTGTCGCGCCGGCTCTTCATCTATGGAACAGCAGTATGGCTTTCAACGTTGCCTCCCGCGACGATGGAAGAGCGCGTGAGAGCAGTGCGTCGCACGCACTCGCTGCGGGTGTGGATTGCAAGTATGTCGTCGCCGCGCCTGCTTGTGCCGTTGCCACGACGCATCGGTTCTGCCTACGGATTCCGGCGGAGCTGGCCAGCCGTGCCGGTGATCTCCGACCGGATCGTTGGTCATGACCTAAGCGGTGGGTCAGCCCGCGGCCAGGGGCGGCTTGTCACCCTTGGCGCAAAGCCGCAATCCGAATGGCCGCTGTGCTTTCAAGCCCGGCGGATGGGCAATTCACACTACTCGGCCGAAGCGGCCGGTGAGCACCAAGGGGAACCGCTCGCGAACGTCAGCTAACGAGCGTCGGGGCGCTCATCGGCAATCGGCCAGAAGGAGTCAGTGACCAAAGACAGCTATTCGGAAGCATGGAACTGGTTCCGCGGCATCAGAGCGCATCAATCAACGCCCACGCCAAGACCTCGCGGCGATCTGGGCAACGAGTTCGCGCAGGACCGAGGTAGTCGCAGTCGAAGGCTCGAAATTCAGTCGGCGCACAAGCACGTACACAAAGGAAGCGCGCGAAACGCGGGAAGCCCCTGGGCATGGTCGCCCCAGTTTTGAACGCCAAGACGGGTCACTGCATCTGCTTGAAGTGATAAGTGAAGTTCCGACTGGCGCGCAGCACCTCGGAGCGACCCTTCAGGTGGATGTCCGCCGTCTCGTTCGCGCCGCGCACGACATGGCTGATCGACCCGAGGTTGACGATTGCCGAGCGGTGCACCTGAACGAACTGGCCGGGATCCAGTTGGGCAAGCAGATCCTTGAGGGGCACGCTCACCACGGCTTCGCTGACGGCACCTTCGTCGTTGCGCCACGCCACGACGGTGTACTTGCTGTCGGCGCGCAGATAGTCGATGCGGTCCACTGGAATCAGCCGTAGCGCCGCACCGACTTGTGCCCGCAGCCATCGGAGCCCTGGCGGCCGGCCGCTGCGCTGCAGCTGATGCGCAAGCTGGCGCAGCAACTCCTCGGTGTGGTGTACCGGCGCGACGGCGTCGATGCGCTCCCTCAGTCGGCTGACGGTGTCGGCTAGGCGCAGCGGCTGCACCGGCTTGACCAGGTAATCCAGGGCGCCCCGTTCAAAGGCCTGGACGGCGTAATGCTCGAAGGCAGTCACGAAGACCAAGTGCGCGCGTCGGCCGATATGATGTGCCGCCTCGACGCCGCTCATGCCTGGCATCTGCACGTCCAGGAAGCAGACGGTGGGCTGCAGACTCTCGAACCGCTCTACCGCCTCCCGGCCGTTGCGGACCAGCGCCACGACGCGCAGCCCGGGCCAGGCGCACGCCAGCAGGTCGGCGAGCTCTTCGCGCAGTCGAGGTTCGTCGTCCGCAATGAGGGCGGTGGGCGTCATGACGAGTCTCCACAGCGCGCCGGGAACTCGGCTTCGGCCACCGTGCCACCGGTGCGTGCACTGCCGAGCCGAACCTGGGCATCGTCACCGAAGGCCAGTGCCAGGCGCTCGCGCAGGTTCGCCAGGCCCGTGCCGGCCGACTCGCCGCGTCGCGTCTGCAGACCGACACCGGTGTCGGCTACACGCACCTGCACTCGCTGACCGCGGACCGTCACAAGCACATCAACGCTACCGCCGGTTTCGCTGGGATCGATGCCGTGCTTGATGGCGTTCTCCACGAGCGTGAGCAAGGCCATGGGCGGACAGTGCAGCAGCAACGCTTCGGGATCGAGGTGCACCGTGTAGCCAAGTCGGTCCGGCATGCGCATCCGCATCAGCTCAAGGTAGGCGCAGACGATCTGCTGCTCATTCTCAAACGTCGCATGGTCGACGTCCAGCTTCGGCACCGCCGCACGCAGGTAGGCGATGAGGTGATCGAGCATTTCAGTTGCGTCCACGCTGCCCGAGCGGCGCACCAGCGTACGGATGTTGGCGAGCGTGTTGAACAGGAAGTGCGGTTCGACCTGCGAGCGCAGAAGTCGCAGCCGTGCGTCCAGCGCCTGGCGTTCCAGTTCGCTGCTTCTCAGCTGGAAGGCAAGGGCCTGCTCCCGCGCGAAGGCTTCGCTGCGGTGCAGCTGAGCACCCAGCGCGATCCAGGGGCCGACCAGAATGCCCATAAAGGACGTAATCAGCAACCCGTTGCGGTAGGTGGTTCCGAACGACAGCACATCGAGTGTGCCGAGGGTGGCGGCATAGCCGAGGTAGACCGCCGGCGGCATGACGAACAGCACGGCCAGCAGTTGCAGGATCCAGCGCGGTGCCCAGCGAGGCAGATGTCGCGGCCATTGATCCAGCACACCGTAGGTCAGAACACCCAAGCCGGCTGCCAGACTGCAACGGAGCAGCCATTCCACCAGACCGGTGGTCTCGGAGGTGAGCGCACGGATTAGCGCCCAAAGCACGGTCACGACCAGCCACAGCCTGATCCGCGGCCAGGAGACCAGGTGGTTGCTGCCGCGATGGCGAAGCTGATCGAGTTCGACGGCGGATGTCACGGTTCGTAGTGTTGCCAATCGGGGGGCGCTGGTTCGAGACCGAAATGTGCCGCAGCCGAGTGCCCCGCCATCAGCGACCTCCGACGGGATGCGGGACGGGGCAGCCGAGCGACGCATGGAGGCGATGAAGCGTCCGACGGGCCGCGACGCCGGCAAGATACAGCACCATCGCTGTTCGTCCGCGCCCGTCGTCGCTCGGGCGCCGATCCCCGTCTCTCATCGGGCTCCGCTGGGCGCCGACCGGCGGGCCGTCCACAGTGCGTGACCACGCCATCGGCACGTCTGTCGATCGCCTTCACGACCCAATCACTGTCTGCAGGACGGCCATGCAAAGCACCCGAGCACCTGAGTTTCCCTCCGTCGCGATGTGGCGCATCCACATGCTGCGCTTGGAATACCTGCTGATGGCTGGCGTGATGGGCATTTTCGTCTGGCAGCAGGTCCTCTTCGAGACCGGTCCCTGGCCGGCACCACGTGTCATTGCCAAGTCGATGCTGGCGGCGCTGGCTCTGTTGAGCATTCTGGGGTTGAGATACCCACTGCAGATGTTGCCCCTGATGTTGCTCGAGACGCTGTGGAAGACGGTGGCGATCCTGCTGATCATCCTGCCGGCTTGGCTGGCGCACCGGATGACGCCCGAACTGCAAGTGCTCTTTGGCGAGTGCATCGGGATCGCGGTGGTCTACCTGATCATGCCTTGGCGCTACGTCTGGATCCGCTACTTCCTGCATCCGGGGGAGGCCTGGCGCACCGACGGCCCGGGCCCTGGGAAGAACTTCGCGTGAAGCCGCCGCGGCGCGCACGCGGCATCGCGGCAAGACATTTCCGTGCTGAAACGGTCGCGATCCGAGCAGCCGAATCTTAGAACCCCCGCTCAAGACAGCGCCGAGTAGCTCCGGCGTCCTCGATGGCCCAGCCGGTGGGTCAGGGCAAACGCCTTCTTTCTCATTCGCCAGGAGACACCATGAAAACATCGCTGTTGCTTGCCATTTTGTCGTCGTCGCTGCTCGCCGGTGGCTGCGCCTCCATCGCCGTGAGCGACGAGGCGATCGTGGATCGGACTGCCTTTGCACTTGGACTCGCCAAGGGCGACTTCACGATCAGTAATCGTATGGACGACGGGGCCGCCACACGCTACCAGGTGCGTACCAAGGCGGGCAAGAACTACCGCTGCTTCGTCGGCGGATCGATCGGTCTGCTCGGGCGGGCGGTATCGGAGGCCGTGTGTACCAAGGAGGGCGAAACGCCCCGGAACCCATTGCTGAGCCGTTGAACCAGTTGCCGCCGCAGAGGAACGGTCCATGTCGAGCCGCGAAGCAACCGTCGCTGTCACCGGCCGGCACTCGTCGCCGACCCTTGGCCGCGATCGCTGGAAGACCTTTCTCCGTGTGGCGCTGTCAGGCAGCGCCACGGTCTGGCTGATCGTCACGCTGGCAGGCCAGGTGGTCTTCGCCGCGTATGTGGCGAACTTCTACGGCGGTGCCGCAATCGCCGGGGAGTACGAGCGATGGAGCAAGGTGCTGCCGAGAGGTTTTGATTCAACGGAGCCCCTGGGCAACGCGATGTTGGGACTGCACCTGCTGCTGGCAGTCGCTTGGGTACTGAGCGGCATGTTGCAGCTGATCCCGGCCGTCCGCGGGCACGTGCCGGCGCTTCATCGGTGGAATGGCCGCTTGTACATCGGCTTCGCGGCCGCGCTTGCTGTTGGTGGTCTGTGGCTGGTCTGGGTTCGCGGCGGTGTCGTAGGGGACCTCGCGCAGCACCTGGCCATCAGCATCAACGCGCTGTTCATTCTGGGCTGCGCAGCCATGGCGTGGCGCGCCGCGCGATTGCGCCGGTTCGGCGACCATCGGCGCTGGGCTCTCCGCTTGTTCGTGGTGGCCAGCGGCGTCTGGTTCTTCCGCGTCGGCCTGATGGCCTGGCTGGCTGTTCACCAGCGGCCAGTCGGCTTCGATGCCGCTACCTTCCAGGGCCCCTTCCTCACCCTTCTGGCGTTCGGCGTCTATGTCGTCCTGCCGCTGTCACTGCTGCAGCTGTACTTGACTGCGAAGGATCGGGGCGGACCTGCGGCGCACCTGGGTGTCACAGCGGTGATCGGCATCGTCACGCTGGCAACGTGTATTGGAACCTTCGCGGCCGCAATGGGGATGTGGCTGCCGCGCATGTCGCTTTGAGGAGAGCGGCCGCCACCCTCGGTGGCCGCCCCGTTTTTGTCATCTGGAGGCCTATCTATGTCATTGCTACGAATGAACATCTCCCGTCGAGGATCGGGGCTGCTGGCTCTGACCGCCCTCGGCTTGGCCGCCTGCGGCGGCAGCGACGACGCCGGCAGCACGCCGACGAACCACACCCTGGCGGTGACCGTCAACGGCAGCGGCCGCGTGACCTCACCCACCGGCCCGCTGGACTGCTCCAACAGCTGCAGCGCGCAGCTTGCCGAGAACACCGCCGTGACGCTGACCGCCGTACCGGCGGCCGGCTTCGTGCTGCAGGCGTGGGCAGGCGCCTGCAGCGGCAGCGCCGCGACCTGCACGCTGACAATGAGTGCGGCGCGCAGCGTCAGCGCCACCTTCGTCGCGAGCAGCCAGACGCCGCGCTTCACACTGGGCGGCATGCTCGCCGGCCTGGCCTCGGGCGCGAGCATCGTGCTGCGCAACAACGGCGCGAACGACCTCACGCTGGCGGCCAACGGCAGTTTCCAGTTCAGCCAGCAGGTACCGCAGGGCGCGAGCTACAGCGTCGCCATCGCGACGCAGCCGAGCGGGCAGACCTGCACGGTGGCCAACGGCAGCGGTACCATGCAGGCCGCGGTCAGCAACGTGACGGTGAGCTGCGTGAGCGGCGTTGCGGGCTGGCAGCCGGCGGCCGGCCTGTCGGCGCTCGGCGCCTCGTCGCCCCATGTGGTGATGGACGACCAGGGCAATGGCCTGGCGGTATGGGCCCAGCTGGACTCCGCCTCCGCCACCAACAACAGTCTCTGGTCCAGCCGTTACACCGCGGCCAACGGCCAGTGGTCGGCACCGGAGCTGCTGGAAACCCAGGCCGGCAACGCCGGTGCGGGTGCCGGCGAAGCCCAGCTGGCGATGCACCGCGCGACCGGCCGCGCCGTATTCACCTGGCTGCACACAGTGAACGGCACGGTCAACGTATGGGCGCGTGACTTCGACCCGTCAGCCGGGTGGGGCACCGCCACCAGCCTCGAGACGCTCGACGGCATGGCGGGCACGCCGAGCGCGGGCATCGACGCCTCTGGCAACGCGATGGTGGCCTGGACGCAGATGACGCCGCGCTGGAGCATCTGGGCGAATCGCTTTGTGCGCGGCACGGGGTGGGGCACGGCGCAGTTGCTCGAGTCGAACGACACGGTGGGCGGCGTCGACACGAATCCCGCGCTGGCTATGTCGGACAACGGCCAGGTGCTGGTGGCCTGGAAGGCGGCGTTGCACAACGCCACGATCAACGGCCTGTGGAGCGCGCGCTTCACGCCGGCGTCCGGCTGGGGCGCGGCCGAGCGGCGCATCGCCACGCCGGCGGGCGGGCCGACGCGCTCGCGCCCAGCCATCGCCGCCGACGGGCAGGGCCGCGCACTGCTCGCGTGGGGGCAGCTCGACGTCGACATGACCGGCATCTGGCACGGCGTGCAGACGCTGCGCTTCGATGGCTCGGCGTGGACCATGACGCCGGCACTGATCGGCGTGCGCCAGACGGTGCGCTCCACTGTCGCCAATCCGGTGCTGGCGATGGCGCCCGGCGGTACTGCGCTAATCGCCTGGGGAATGGGCGAGAGCGGCACACTGCAGGCCGCCGTGGCGCCGGCCGGAGGCAGCTTCGGCACTGTCGCAACGATAAACGGCGGCGTGCCGGCGGGCGAGATCACCGGCCTGCCCGCCGTGGCCGTCAACGACGCGGGCACGGCAATGGTCGGCTGGCGCCAGAGCGCCACGGCCGGTGCGGCGATCCACGTGCAGCGCATGTCGAGCGGTGCCGCCTGGACGCTGGACACCATCGCCAGCGACGTCTCGGCGAACGACAAGACCTGGAACTTCCACGCCGGCCTCGGGATGAACGCCAGCGGCCAGGCGCTTGCCGGCTGGAGCGCCTACACGACATCGGGCGGCACCTCGGGCACGGTGGCGCGCGCGCGACGCTACGTCGCGACGCCTTGAAGCCAAGCGCATCGGGCGAAGTCTTCTGGCCTTGCCATGCCTGAAACCAAGGAACCACGCATGAACCGCAACATCAACTCGCTCCTGCTGACCGTCATGCTAGCCGTCGGCGCCGCCTCCACGACCGGCTGTGCCTCGATCGCGGTGAGCGACGATGCCATCGTCGAGCGCACCGCCTTCGCGCTCGGCGCCGGGCGGGGTGACTTCACCGTCAGCACTCGTGTCGACGACGGCACCGGAGCCCTTCCTCAAGCATCGCGTCTGCACGGGCCTCCAGCGCTGCCCGCAATCGGCCATCGATATGAAATGCTCATTGCGCGGACAGCACGCGATGTCGCTTGATCGCCAAGACCCGGCGCCCATTAATGTTCTCCTCATCGATGACCAGCCTCTGTTTAGCCTCGGGGTCGTACATGCGCTCAAGGGCCATAGTGAGTTCATAGAAATACGCACTGCGCAGACGCTTGATGATGGAATAGAACTAGCTTCGCGATGGTCGGGCCTGAATACAGTATTACTGCACGAACGATTGGCGGTCATGCCAAGTATGTACGGCCTGCGATGCGTGGCGTTCAAGTGCCCAAACGCGGCCCCGGTATTGATGGCCGCGAGCGAGGACCCGACGCTGATTGCACAGGCACAAGCAGCTGGTGCGCAGGCTGTTCTCCAGACAACCAGTTCTCCGTTGGAACTTACGCGCGCCCTAGAGTCTGTTTGCCGTGGCCACTCTCGCTTTGCCTATCACCCGCCGGCCAGACAAGTTGAGGAATGGCAGCCGCCGACTCCGCGCCAAGTCGAAGTGCTGCGGTTGATCGCCCGTGGGCGGCAAAACAAACAGATTGCGTGCGAATTGGGCATAGCGGAACGGACCGTAAAGCTACACGTCACTGCTCTTTTCAGCATCACCGGCGCGCGCAACCGCACCCACCTGTTGGTAAGGGCCAAGGAGCTAGGACTCCTGTCGTGATAACGCAGCTCGCTGTGACGCACATGTCGAAACCTTCTGAACGGTACTCCTCGCCTGATCCGCACAACTGTCCGTGCCTGGCGGGTCCTCGCTCTCTGTGCTGGCAACACTTGGCCACCAATTCGGTAGCCCATCCGTCGGTCATCGAAAAGCACAGCTATGCAACGCAACGGCAGCCCACTTCGTTCTTGAAAAACAATTCCTCAGTACGGCCAAAGGGCCTGATTCCAAATCCTCGGTAGAGGCGTACTGCCGATTGCACCTCACCTCGAACGCTCGATGAAGAATAGGAGCTAAGAAATGAACGCACGCGAAGCACAGCAAGACATCCTGGAAGACATAAAGGATAAATATCGAACTGACCACCCCCTGCAGCGTCCGAACCATGGCAGGTCAGGATTTCAAGTGCTTCGTCGGCGGCTCCATCGGCCTGCTCGGGCGCGCGGTCTCCGAGGCCGTTTGCTCGAAGAAGGGCGAGCCCGCGCGCAACCCTTTGCTTCGATGATCTCCGCCCCGGGGACGTCATCATCGGGTGCCCCCACCTGTTGCATACAGAGAATGAAAAGAAATCTTCTCCTCGCAGTTTCGGTGATGGCGGCAATGACCTTGACAGCAAAGGCATTCGCCTTCGGTGCGGTCGTGCATTACGAAGGTGAGGTCGATGACCGTGTGGCGTACTTCGCCGACGTCCGGTACTTGCTGAACAAGACACCGCCCGATCAGCTGGGCGGGGGCGTGGAAATTCGCGAGATTCCCGTCACGGCGGTCTACGAGCATGCAAGCAAGCCTGAGTTCGTCCACATGAAGCTCCAGTTCCAGTGCCCGAGCGGCTACACGCTGGACAGGACCACGTCCAAGCTCTCCGAGAACAAGAATTCTGCCCGGGCAGGCAATACGGTCAGCTTCCGCATCGGCCCTGGGAGCTACAAGCTGAGGCGATCCGACCTGCAGACCGAGCCGGTGGCCGAAAGCGCCTGGAGAATGTCCAGTGCACCGATGCTCTCCAAGGCCGGCGCCATCGCCTGCAACGACATCGAGTTCCATCAGGCTCTGCACGCGGCCATCAAGGGCAAGGATTTCGATTTCGATGGTTTCGGAAAGCGCATCGCGAAGCTAGGGCTGCCGGCGGACTTGGCTGTCATCGGCGAAAGCCTGCCTTCGGAAGTACTCGAGTTCGCGTGGGAGAACTTCTGGTGGAACAAGGTGCTGTCCGGCCAGCGTCCCGACCCCAGTGGAAAGTGGGCGACGCCGGCTTCGGATGCCGACAAGCAGGCTGCGCTTGAAAGGCTCCGAAGTAAGCAGCAGGAACTGGAGGCCGGCGCCGCGTCAATCCGGACCGGCTTGCTCAAGAGTCTCAAGAAGACCGACGGGGAAATGAAGGCGGATCTGGAGGCGGCCAAGAACGCGGACAAGCATCCGGACGGCTCGAAGATGAACAAGTACGAGGCCAAGCTGGCAGCAGTCTTCCGCGGTCAACCGGAGGAGAAGGTCGTCCAGATCATGGGCAATCCGGGATTCAATCAGGTCGCAGGTGCGCGGTTCTTGCGTTACACGCAGTACTGGGAAAAGGCAGGTGTCACGGTCTACGGCGCGCAGGGTGTGGTCGGTGGTGAAGTCGGCGGCTATGCCGAGTGCTTCGCCGAATTCCGGGTTCGACAAGACGCCAAAGGTGACTGGCGGGTGGACGACGTACTCGTCAGAGCCGACTACCAGGGTGCCGGACTGGGGCGCCACAAACTGATGTGCGACGACGTGCTGAGCCGCGCGAGGTTGTGACGACGGATCGGTCGCTCGGACATAGTGGGCCGTATCGGCTCTGCCCCTTCTTGAAATACCTTCGTCAACCGAATTCAGAGGACTCGACAGCAATGAGGAGAATCACGATTGTGGCTGCGGGGTTCGTCGCCGCAACCCTGTCTTGCTACGCGAAGGCCGAAGTGCAGGCCGAATCCTTCGATGTGCTGGCGTCCGTCATGGAAACCCACAACAAGGAGATCAACGCCAACGACCGCCTCGACTCGAACAAGGAAGAAGCGATCCGGTATCGAGAGGCGATCATTGCCGGCTGGTGGGAATTCATGCAGGCCAAATCGAACGCCCTGCCGGGCGAGTACTGCGCCGCGTCATTCCTGCGAGCCAAGCATGTGGTGGAGGCGGGCAAGATCGACGAGATGAAGGCAGGGGTCGTTGTCACGCTGTTTGGCCCGGGCGGAAATTATCGGGGCGCACTGCTTGCATTCTCCCTGCTGGGTAGCGACAGCGCCGAAGCATTGCCGAAGCTTCCGAGCGGAAAGCCGGTACTGGTCACCTTGACGCAGGGCAACACCAAGCCTGTGACCCTGAATGCCATCTACATGGAGACCCGGCCAAAGGCACCGCCCCTGCTGGCGTTTGCCGTGCCGAACATCGACGCGCTGATGAAGGGTATGGAAGACCAGTGGAGCTTTGACGTGAGCTACCAGGGCAGATCCATAGCCAGCATCGAGTGGCACGACGGACTGAAGGCCCGCGATGAATTGAGAAAGTGCCTGGCGGGGGCGTCCTTCGAAAGCAAGCGACAATGAAAGCAGTAAACCGACACGCCGGCTGGCATCAGCGGCGCTGCCACGCATATAGCTCGGTCGCACTGGCATCATCTTCGGGGCCACTTGCTGGTTCGTCGGTGAGCGCGACAGTGCAGGGGATGATACGCAGCGTCGCATTGCTGGATGCGCTTCAACTCGAGAGGTGGAGCCGCGTTTTCTGGCAATCAGTGATGACCTTACGCCAGTCACAACCAATCCACGTGGAACTGACTGACCAGGTGGCGTCTCGCGGGTATCCGCCAACAAAGGCTGAGGAATCCGCCGTGGACGTGTTGGTATGACGATGGCCGCATCGCCCGTCACGGCCGAGGAATTGCGCATCGTTGCACGCGATGGCCGCTCGCTCGCGGCCACGCGCTATGCGGCGGCGTGCGACGTCGACCGGGTCGTGATCGTCAACGGCGCGACTGGCGTCAAGCGCGGCTTCTATGACCGCTATGCGCGCTTCCTCGCCGAGAATGGTTTCGCGGTACTGACTTACGACTATCGCGGCATCGGCGGTTCGGCCGAAGGAAGCATCCACGCGGAGGTCTGCGACATGCGTCAGTGGGGTGAAGTTGACGTCGCCAGCTTGATCGATGCAGCTGCCCGGCTATATCCCGGCAAGCGTCTGCTCGCGGTTGGGCACAGCGTTGGCGGCCAGTTGTTCGGACTGGCGGACAACAACGCACTGGTCGATGCGATGTTTGCGGTAAGCGCACAGAGCGGCTACTGGAAGCACTGGAGCGGCCCGCCGCGCTGGTATCTGGCACTCTTGTGGCACGTGCTGATGCCTGGATTGGTTTGGATGCTCTCGTATTTCCCGTCGCGCCGAATCCGATTCGGCGAAGACCTGCCAGCGGGCGTCGCTCGCGAGTGGGCACGCTGGTGCCGGCATCCGGACTACTTGGTCGATCGCGAAGGTTGCCCATTGCGCAAGCATTTCGCGCGCTACCGCGGGCGCATCCGCGCCTGCGTGGTGACCGACGACTGGATGGCGCCGCGTGCTGCGGTCGAGGCGCTCATGGGTTTCTTCGTCGTCGCGCAGGTCGAGATCGCGTCCCTGGCGCCGGCAGACGCCGGCGCCAGGGCACTCGGGCATTTCGGCTTCTTCCGGGAAGCGGGAAGGCCGGCATGGCGGGAAAGTCTGGAATGGCTTCAACGACAGTGAGTGTTGGGATGCGGACTCCCGAGGAAGCGAACGCGGAGGGCTGCCGCCAGTTGCGGATCCAGCCATCGTTGGCGTATCGTGGCCGCCACGGACGGCGATCTTCCTGGCGGCAACCGGGGCAACCCAGAGCCGGTTCGTGTGCACGCTTACTGCTCGCGCGCGGCCAGCAAGCGCTGACCATCGGTACCGCAGCGTCGGCGAATCGACGGCGCCCATGGCCCGGATTGACAAGGTGTCGATGCATCCCTGGGGCCAGAAGGATCCGGCAGCGATGATCGATTAGGCAGTCGCTGCGCTCGGCGATCCCCGGATCGCGCTGGTCATTCACTGCGTGGGCGCCCAGTTCCTCCCGCTCGAGGCAGAGAGTGGCGAGCCCGGGCACCGCTGGATCACGCTCAGGGGCATGTGCGGGCCGCTGAAAACACCCTCGCCTCCTCGCACCTGTTCCGTCCGATGTGAGTCCGGAAATGAAGAACCTTGATCGCTTCAGAACCTACCTCGCCGCATACGAACGGAAGGATCTCGCTGCCATCGGCGATATGTTCACCGACGGCGTCCATCTCAGGGACTGGAAGATCTCCGTGAGAGGAAAGCATGCCGCGCTCGCGGAGACCGCGAAGAACTTCGAGGCGGCGCGTTCGATCGAGATCGACACACTGTCCACCCAGGAATCCGTCGACACGGTCGCTGGAGAACTGCGGATCCTGGTCGACGGCGAAATCGAACTCTTCGTGATCGATGTCGTCGACTTCGACGAAAGCGGACACATTCTTGCGATCAGGGCCTACCTGGGCCGCTCCAACCACTGACGGGAGAGCACATCGGGTTGCGGCCTCGCGTCCGGTCAACGCGCAGGCATGCCAAGCGTTCACCATTGTGCGACCGAAATCTAGGAACCTATGAGGCATCAATCCATGTCGATCTCGCGAGTGCTCGCGCTCCCCCTGCTAGCCGTCCTCGCATGCTCCATGGCAGTGGCCCAGGATGCCCGTGAACGCGGTTTCATCCGCAAGGGCATGCCCAAAGGGGAAGTTCTCTTTCGCATCGACAAGCCCGATCATGAGGCCCTCATCGCCAACACCAAGGGCCAGCCCGAGGAGAAGACCTGGACCTACTTTCCTCGCTCGCGCGATCCTCAGACGCCGACCATCATCACCCTGAGATCCGGCGTCGTCGCCGAGATCGAGCGCAAGAGCGCTCGCTAGCAGCGTGGGCGCGGCATGAGCTGGCGCATGCCTATCGAGCGCGCCGTCGCTGCGCGTGGGCCATCTCTTGCGACGCGGCTCATCTGCCTGCAGATCCGCTGGCTGTTTAGGCCGCCGCAGGTTCTGCCCTTCGTGCGGCGCTTGCAGCTTCAGGCCAGCAGCTTGTCGTGACCGTACTTGCCGCACGCAGCCTTAGGAAGCCATGCCGCACTCGAGGAAGGCGTCGCTCGTCCTTGATGAATCGAGGCAGCTCGGCGCCGGAGCTGGCCTCGGTGTGGGTGATGAAGCTGGCGGTGTGAATCAATGGGATGGACCAGGCGGTACGGCGCGGTCTGCTCGGGGCGGTGGCGCTCGTAGCGGAGCGGGGTGCCGTCCGCCCCGCAGAGGACTGCCGGCCGGTGGTATGTACGATGGGCTCCCGAAGCGGTGAGCCCGCACGGTCTCAAGCCGTGCTTCACGCCTCAATCGCCTTGAGGGCTGCCCGCCGGCGTATGCCCTCCGCTGTAGGGCCTCCTTCAGGTGGCTGTGTTCGATCGACCGGCAGCTTTGCGGCGGCGAGATTCGGTCGAAGTATGTCGCCGATGGGTCGGATCCGTAGCCCCTGAGATTTCAAGGCCGACGTTCGCGTGCTCACGGAGCACGATCGCATGAATGTCCGCTAAGGCCGAAGTGCGTCCGTAGGTCGTCTGGCAGCTTTCAGAGTGGAAGCAACCGCTTGGATGACGGGCCTGACTGCATTGCTAACGGCGACCACTTGCCGTTTTCGCCCTTGGACGAGTCTCCTTTGACCCACAGCTGGTCGGAGATTAGGCTGTCCGTACCAATCGCGGGCATGAGGTACAGCCGTGAACGTCAAAATCGAAGCAGCTGAAGCTGTGATGTCGTTCCAGACGATGTTAGATGCCGTCGTGGCGGGCAATCGCTTCACCATTACGGTTCGCGGCGAGCCTGTAGCTGAACTCGTTGCAGTCGAAGTGATCAGAAACGCCAACGCCTCGGTAGCCGTAGATCGGATGCTCGAGTTCATCCGGGAAACGCCGAGGCGAAGCGTAGAACTTCGTGCGTTGCGTGACGAGGGACGTGCTTGAGACTTGACAGACGCCAGAGGCGGCTGCTACCCACAAGCGTGTCGGTCAGCCGCATCGGTGTGGTTCCGGATTCGTAGTCACCGAGAGGCCCCATTCGCGGAGCAAGCGGTCGGTCCGGCCAACAGCAATCACCGTCAGCTTCGGCCGAGTTGCGCGCTTGGGCTTTCCGGCAGCTCCGCAATACAAAGCTGTCTGCTGGCCTGAGGAAGCTCCTCGGCCTTAGCCGACATTCAATTGGTCGTGCACTCAGAGCGCGGAAACGTCAGCTGCGGGCACTCATTGGCGTGAGGTTCCGGCGCGGAGCCGCTCTACAAGGTCGCGTTCTGCGATTTCGGCTCAAGCTGACTGCGGCAGCTCGTGGCAAATTGATCGATCGCCTGTCATCCCGCGGTGAATATGTACCACACGGCGGGCCACTTCAGCGCGACCCCCCTCCGATAGCGAAGATGAGGGCGACGAGCACGAGCCGGACATCACGGGACACTAACGCCCACTTCCGTTCTCGGTCGTCCTTGAACGCAACGTAGGGGCTGTCGCCGCCTACGCTGGAACGGCGCGTACTCATGGGACCTCCTGGGTGGCGGGCCGGACCGGAATTGGCGGTTGGGCCGGCATGATGACCGCCTTGCTCTGAGGCGTCGTCTGCTTAGCCGGCCTCTTTTTCGCCGCGTCCTTCTTGGTGTCCTCGGCTTTCTCGCGAAGCAGGTCCCAGTACGCTTGGATGTCGTCAATCTCGCTGTAGGCGCCCACGTCGGTCGCTCGGATCAGGAACCGGCTGTAAAGGTTCGTCTGTACGAGGCCTTGCTGGTGCATGTGCTCCATAGCAACATTTGGGTTGAGCAGCAGCACGTAGTTGAAGTCTCCGGCATCACCCTTCTTGACGTCGATGAAGTGCAGTTCCTGAAGGCGCTTCATGCGACGGCGCCAAGTGTCCACGATGCGCTCACCGCTGAAGCCGGCATCAGCGGCAAACGTGGAGGGGTTCTCGATGACCAGCAGCGGATGATCGGGCGACCTGGCCCAAAGGCAGAAGAGCGTGTGGCCCGCGGGGTGGCCCTTGGAAGCTGCGTCAATAGCCTGCATCACGAGCGGCAGTGTGCGCGGCACGGTCGTGTAGCCATCGTTCACCTTGCGCTTCCACAGCCACCGCTTCTCGTAGTTCGGGAAGTGCAACTCCAGTTGCTGCTCCGCCCGCTCCGACATGCTGAGCCGCTTTGCCCTCGCCTGCTTTCCTGTTGCCATCGTCGTTTCTCGGAGGTTATTGCGTTGCTGGAGAGTATCGAGGTCCGCGACCTCTCCAGCAAGGATTCGAGACGCGCGATACTGGCGATTCAATCCATCCAGTATCAATATTTAGTTAAGCGAAATCTCTACATTTGCACGATATACATTCGTATGAGTTGTGCGAATCCGCACAGATTTTGAAGAGCATCCCCATTTATATGGGTGCTGGCGTCGAATCTGTGGTGCTCACTGTGCTCCAATGTGCTCCGTGTACTCTCTGTGCTCGCCGTGCTCCTGGGTAATGGTGCAGGAAGAGGGGACCCGGCGGCACGCATTCAGAGGCAGGACATGTGGTGCGGCCGCAAGTCAAGACAATCGGAAGAGTCCTGTAACTTCGCTCGGCCATAAACGATGCAGCTGTGTGTCGCGCTGGCCGGCGCACACCATCGCGAACTATGTCCAGTCTTCCCATCACTGACACTGTCGTCCATGCGTTTGCCCAGTTGGTCGACGACTCTGGGAACAGCGGAAGCTATCGCGAGCCCACCCATTCTGATATCGAGTTTCAGGTAAATGCCGCGGGGCTTGCCGCGTTCGATCCGAAGCAGCAGGGGCAACAGATCGGCAAGGCCAAGCGAGTCAGAGCGGTGCTGTACGAAGCGATGACCGCCAATCCCGTTGGCGGCTCAAGGTTTGTCATGGGGCTCCTGGGGAAGATTCGTGCGTGTGGCGGCTTCCGTGTTGGTGCACCAAACTTCGTTGGCTCCGACGCGATTGCAAACGCCAAGTCGGCCTGCGACGGCGTTGGCTTTGTCCTCGCAGACGACGGAGCTCTCTCCCCGAAAGTGCTCACAGCTCTTCGTGGTCCTGAGTTGACCGACGCGCTGTTGGGCTACGCACGGCGCGCACAGCGAGGCGCGGAGGATGCGGCCCTTGTAGCTGGAACGGGGAAGGACCTACTTGAGGCCACTGCTGCCCATGTGCTCATGACCATACGAGGCAGCTATCCCGTTGGTGCCAACTTCCAGGGCCTATTGGGTATGGCCTTCATTGCGCTGGACCTCGCAGTGCCGGAGATGCCTGAAGTTCACGGCGAGTCGCCTATCCGCGCGATGGAGCGAGGCCTGTTCGCCACCGCGCTTGGTGTAAACCGCGTTAGGAACAAGCAGGGATCTGGCCACGGCCGCCCGTGGTTGCCGACGCTCACCGATGCTGAAGCCAAAGCAGCGATTGAGTCTGTTGGCACGGTTGCCGGCTACTTGCTAGCGAAGTTAGCGACACACGGAAGGTAACCCCAAAAGCGCAGCTGATGGGCGCGCCCTCTCGACGGAGGTGCCGGGCGACATTTGTCTTCAACCTCACTCGCCGTGGCGTACCGGCAGTCGTGAGAGCTTGTCACTGTTGGCAATCACCGTTACTGACCGATTGGCTCGTCGTGGGTAGTGACCGCTTCTGGCCGGATGCTGATGCCCGGCCCAGCGCCTGCTTCTGCCACTACATGGGACGTTTGCACATAGGGTGGCTCACCCAACGGCGTCGGTTTGTGGACGTGCGTTGCCTCCAACGACGAGCAACGGCGACGAGACGGTTAAGCGAGAAGTGGCTGCAGTCTCTGCCAGCGTGCCCGAAGGATTGGATTGCTGAGCGGGTCGCGCCTGACGAAGCGAAGAACCCTTTTGAAGATGCCACTTGCAGCGCGCTGCTCCGCCAACACCTTCGTGCACACGACGTCAGCTGACCATCCGTCGAACGCGGGCATCGGATTGAGCGAACTGAGATTGCGCAGGAACGTCGGCGCGACTTCGTCTACCAGGACTCGCCGTATCTCTTCCTGGGAAAGATCCGACGCTTTGAGCGCGCGCGCTATCGCTTGGTAGTCGTAGTCCTGCAATTCACGGGCAACAAAGAGCTCGGCCAGATTGATCCAAACCGCCGCACGTAGATCACTGGCGTCAGCAGCGTCCACCGGCATCGCTCACCTCCCAGCCTGGGGATAGAGGGTGCCGAAAGTGAGGTCGGCACCAAACGCGAACAATACGCCACCGATGAGTGCCGCGACGCCGACGCAGACGGGCGCCGTTGCGGCGCAAACGCCCATACCAACGGCCGCTGCACCACCCGCAACGCCACCGGCGACGCCTGCTCCGGCAAGAACACCCTGGCGTGCAACCTCCCGGGGTTTATCCTCGGCCTCGTAGATTTCGTAGGCAGCCACGGCCAACGAAACAAGGAAAATTCGTCGCCCAACCTTTCCCAACGTGCGCGAGAGCGCCATCACGGCGGGATCCGCGCGCCCGCCCGCAGCAACCATCTCGGCATAGACGCTTGCCTGCTGTGCTTCAGTCAGTGCCGAAAATGGCTTTTGGAAAAGGCGAACCGCGTATTTCTCCGTCAGCTCCGCCAGCGTTCGTCCCTGCTGCTTGAGACTTGTCGCATAGGCACGGCCGACCGGACTGCTGCGCAAACGACTGAGATCCATGATCTGGTTACGAAGCGCATTGACTTGTTCAGCGGCCGACCTCGCGGACATACGACCCGTCGTCACGGCCTCTGTGAACTCGCGCGACACAGACTGAATGTCTTGGGCGTACTGCGTGCGTACCCGGGCATCCTTGATGCACATGGCGGCAAAGTTGCTCGCGGTCGCTTGCAGCTCCGCGAGCGCTCGCTTCAGAGAGAGAAGCTCCTCGGCTTCCGACGATCCAGAAGGCTGCCCCATATTCAAGCTCACGCAATATGCCAAAGGCATCATCCTGCCACTGATTGCATATACCTTGTGCAAAGTGGCATCGTGGTTTGAGGTATTTCTCACAACGTTTGGGCAAGCCTCAACCCCAACGGTCGTTAGGGATCTTCTCCGCTAACCTCGGTTCCGAAATCGGACTGAAGGCGGCGGGAAGCACCCGAATGGAGCAGCGTTGTGGCGGACGCCAAGCGGGAGCCAAACCGCGTGACACCTCTGTTCAGGTGGTGCGGATCTACTGTTCCCTTGCGTCGGTGACCAAAGCGGTTCCAAGCAAGCGTAATTTTGCGTGCCGGTCACACGCTTCACCGGCCGATCCCCGTGCCCGGTGATCCACAAAGACATGCACTGCCCAGAAGGTGGCGCGCCGTCCTCACGTCGCGGAATTGCAGCTCGAAAGAAGACGTTTACAGCTGCACCAGCGGACGACAGGTACGCCCCGCCACTCCTGCGTCATGTTGGCTGTTGTTCCGGCCACACCCGCACTGTAAAATGCGAGTTGTCACCACCTACTAGATCTAGTATCTATTGATTTATTGGTGGCGATATATTGTGGTTTTGTCACCGCATGGAGGCGAAGTCGGCCGGGTTGCCGCCCGGCCGACTTCGAGCTTGCTCGCGCAAACCCTGAAGCGGGGCGCATTGTGCGTGAGGCTCCCATTGGAGGCAACCACCTTTTCAGTGTTTTTGGAGTTAAACATGAGCAATAGCAAGCGCACTTCCGCCCCTGAGGCGGCCAAAGCGGCTCAGGTCCTTCGTGACCCTCAGTCGTCAGCTGTTCAACGTCAGATCGCGGGATCGGTGCTGTCGCAACGAGCGACGGGCCGCGTCACCGGACCCGAAGTCGAGCACAAGGCGGGCCGCGTTCTGGAAAGCAATCACTACAACAGCACGACACGGTCTCTCGCCGGCTCTGCCGTCAGTCAATCCGACAAGAACCGTAAGTAGTAAACGCTTCCCCCCGGACTCCGCGTCCGGGGGTATTCAACGGCCCTTTGATGTCGTCAAACCCATATCACACCGTCGGCAAGCCTCCGACTCTGCAGCGCTCTGTACTCGCGCTGATGGACATCCTCGGTTACAAGGATCTAATGGTTGCTTCCAGTAAGGTGGGCAACGAGCAGGAGGTCCTAGAAAAACTTCACGGCGCGCTCGAAAGGGCAAGAGAGCTCCTGAAACCAACCGAGGCCATATCGCTGAGCGATACGCCACCCAAAGATCGTTTCTCCTTGAAGGCCTTTACAGACAACATAGTTGTCGGCTGGCCCGTCAAGAGCGATGCCGAATCAGAATTCGGCGACGCCTTTTCGCGGCTGGCTGAGTTTCAATTGCAAATGGCAATTGACGGCTACTTCATTCGTGGCGGACTGTCTGTCGGACCTGCCTACGTTGATGAAATTGCCGTCTTCGGCGGTGCGCTCCTGGAAGCCTATGATGGGGAATCCACTCTTGCCCGAGACCCCCGCGTTGTCTTGACCCAAATCAGCCGTCGAGGTGACTCATCGGCACCTGAGTTACTACAGTCCAGGAACTGCGCCTCATATTCGACACATTCTCAAGGACTCTGACGGGCAATGGTTTTTGAACTACCTAGAAACAGTGATGTGGCTGGGCGATGAATATGGGCCGTTGTATGAATTGCTTCTACAACACAAGACATCTGTGGAGCAAAAGCTAAGCGAATATCGCCGAACCCCCGCGATCTGGTCAAAATACGCGTGGGTGGCCAGTTATCACAACTTCTTTTGCGACCTCCATCCTGAGCACTGCAGGGGCGAGCACCGTATTAACGTTGAGTTGTTCAGAGCTACGCCCTCGCTGATCGTCGAGTAGATCAGATCGTAATTTCGTTGCGGTTCTTTGGGGGACGCACGTCTAAGCAACGGTTGCGGCGAAGCCGCCCGTCCGTGTGCTCACAAGACCGGCCCTCTAGTGATCGTAACTGAAGGCCAATCGCGGAACGACCGCTTATCGGATCTTCAAACCCGCTAGCGGTCCCGCATCACGAGCAGAATTTTCTGGCCGACCGAAATCCGATCTTGCCGCCATGGGAACAACAGAGCTCGTGGCAGCGAAGGACCGCTCGGGGTTGTCTGGCGATGGTCAGGACCAGCAGCGGAGGTCGGCGATGGTCGGCAGCACGGTTGACCGTCGCCAGCGCCTGCAGCGGACCGCGGCATAGTCGGCGGACCTTCTTCCAACGTGGGCCCCACGCAACCTTCTGCTTCAATAGTCATTCGCGGCCGATGAACTCACTGCGCAAGCACGGAGGTGCGCTTTTGCTTCTCGATCTCCACACTCGACGCGTTACAAAACGCATACTCCGCAAGGGTTTCGCGTCTAGTCTTTCGCCATTTCGCATTTAATTTGTTGTACGAGACGAAGGAAGGTGGGCGTTTCGATCTGCCGATCGCACTCGGCATCCTCGCTGCATCGGGCCAGATCCGTAGCGGCGCACTCGACGGCATCGAGTTCGCCGGCGAACTCTCGCTCGATGGCCGCCTGCGCCCGGTGCGTGGCGCGCTCGCGATGGCTCTGGCAGCCAGCCGCGCCGGCCGACGCTTGGTGCTGCCGGCGGATAACGCCGGCGAGGCCGCACTGGTTGCCGACGCCGCCGTCTTCGCAGCCCGCAGCCTGCTCGAAGTGGTGGCGCACCTGAACGGACAGCATCTGCTGGACCCGGTCGCCGCCGGCACGCATGCCGTGGCCGCGCCCAGTTATCCGGATCTCGCTGATGTGCGCGGTCAGCAGAGTGCCAAGCGCGCGCTCGAAATCGCGGCCGCGGGGCGACATTCGCTGCTGATGTATGGCCCGCCTGGCAGTGGCAAGTCGATGCTGGCACAGCGCCTGCCGGGCATCCTGCCACCGATGAGCGAGACCGAAGCGCTGGAGGCTGCGGCGGTGCAGTCCATCGATGGCGGCTTCGATCCGGCGCGCTGGGCGGTGCGGCCTGTGCGCGCACCGCATCACTCGGCGTCGGCCGCCGCGCTGGTTGGCGGCGGTGCGAGTCCGCGCCCGGGCGAGATTTCGCTCGCACACCACGGCGTGCTGTTCCTCGATGAACTGCCAGAATTCGACCGGCGCGTACTGGAGAGCCTGCGCGAGCCGCTCGAAACCGGCCATATCACCGTTTCGCGGGCGGCGCGGCGAGCGGATTTCCCGGCCCGCTTCCAGCTGGTCGCGGCGATGAATCCCTGCCCCTGTGGCCATCACGGCAGCGACAACGGCCGCTGTCGCTGCACGCCGGATCAGGTTGCACGCTATCGCGGCCGACTCTCTGGCCCGCTGCTGGATCGCATCGACATGGTGCTGGAAGTCGCTGCGGTGCCGGCGACCGAGCTGCGCGCCGGCACGCCGGGAGAAACCAGCGCCGTGGTACGGCAGCGCGTCGTCAGCGCCGATTCAGTGCAGCGCGCACGCCAGGGGCGGCCGAACTCGGCCCTTGACGCACCCGGCGTGGAACACCACTGCAGCCCCGATGACGCGGGCGCCCGCCTGCTCGCCAGCGCAATCGCTCATCTCGGGCTCTCGGCCCGCGGCACCCACCGGCTGCTACGCGTGGCACGCACGATCGCCGATCTGGCCGGTTGCGAGCGCGTCGGCGCGAGCCACGTCGCCGAAGCGATACAACTTCGACGCAGCCTGCCGATGCCAGCCTAAGGTCGGCCTGCTATCCTTGGCCCCTACGTCTACCTGCCTGAAGAGTCATGGACACCTCCATTCCGTCGAACCAAGACAAAACGGTGCGCAGCGTGCGCAAATGGGCACTGATCCTGATGCTCGTCCTCGTCGGCGGCGCAGTGCTCTACACCGTAGCGGTACTCAACTTCGCCTATTCGAGCGGCGAACGCGCCGGCTACGTGCTCAAACTCTCACGCAAAGGCTGGATCTGCAAAACCTGGGAGGGCGAGCTGCAGATGCTGGCGATCCCCGGCGCGCTGCCTGAGAAGTTCCACTTCACGGTGCCCGACGACAAGGTCGCTGGGCAGATCAACCAAGTGCTTGGCAAGCAGGTGACGCTGCATTACAACGAGCACGTCGGCATTCCCTCGACCTGCTTCGGCGACACCGGCTACTACGTGACCGGCGTCGAAGCGATCCGCTAAGGGACGCAAACCGCCAGGGCGTCGCGCACTGCGGCGGCCCCGGCGGCGGTATCGAGCCGCGCCGCCACGATGCCCTCGGGGGAAAGGAGGACGGCGCGTTCGCCGGCCACCAGCCCTGCATGGCGTGACCAAAGACCAAAGAGGTCTTCCACCATCGGCAATCGCTGATCGGCCCGCAAGCCCCGCGTCATCAGGCGCTGCCCCATTTCACCAAACGGCGTCACCGCCACCACGTCGGCGCCCACCTTGGCGAATTCGCTACGCAAACGCGCAAACGCGCGCAAATCCTGCCTCGCCAGCGCGAGGTCGTTGCCAAGGAAAACCAGGACCCGCCAGGCGCAGCCCGGATTGGCCAAGGCTGCGGGCACGCGCGGCAAGGCAAGCGATTCGTTGGGTGCATTCATCCTTGCGTACCCTCCGGTGCCGGGCTGACGTGCGCGCGTGGCACGCCAACCTGCTTGCTGCGGCGTAGCGAAAATCCATTCGCCGAAGCACGAGGCCAGCGCCCCCGCGCGTGCCGATCGGCCGCCTCGTTCCCGCCCAGGCGCGCAACGCGTGCCCCCTTCGAGACCCGCATGGATATTGGGCGACGATCGCCCAAATATGCCATTGGACTATCTTGAATCATTGCCGAATCATCGCATGTCGAAGGGGCGATGGTCCAACCGGAATGGCTTGCGAAATGTAAGCTGACGCAGTGCAGCAGAACATGCCACAATCGTCGCCGCCGCATCCCCCCACTGTGGCTGGAGAGTGTGTGATGACGCTGTGCATCGGGCTCTACCTGTTCGACGAGGTCGAAATTCTCGACTTCGCCGGTCCGCTTGAGGTCTTCTCCACAGCCAGCCGCGTCTTCGCGCGCCTGCATCCGGGCGCACCACCGCCATTCACCACCGCATTGATCGGCCGCGAGCCCACCATCCGGGCGCGCGGCGGCCTGCGCGTCAGCCTGCCACATCGTATCGACGACCATCCGCCGCTGGATCTGCTGCTGGTGCCGGGCGGCGTGGTCGATGCGGAACTGGAGCGGCCCGAAGTCATCAGCTGGATCGCGGCACAGGCCGCGCGCAACGGCCGCATCGCGTCGGTATGCACCGGCGCTTTCCTGCTCGGCGAGGCCGGTCTGCTTGATCGCCGGCGCTGCACCACCCACTGGGAAGACGTCGCTGCGCTGCGCAGCCGCTACCCGAATGCACATGTCGTCACCGACTCACGCTTCGTCGACGACGGGCCGATCATCACCTCGGCCGGCATCTCGGCCGGGCTGGACATGAGCCTCTATCTTGTCGCACGGCTCGCTGACCGCTCGCTCGCAGTGCGCACCGCAAGGCAGATGGACTACGCATGGCAGGGCTCGCCGGAGAGCGGCACGCAGTAAATCGCCGCGGGCGGAGCCGGCGGTAGAATCCGCCGATGACCGCAGAACGCCCCGACCAGCTCCCACCGCCTTCGCCCGACGCGCTCGCCGCCAGCGCTGCGCTCCTTGAACGCATCCACACCGCCATCGACGAAGCCGGTGGCTGGATTCCTTTTTCCGACTACATGGCGCTGGCGCTCTACAGCCCCGGACTCGGCTACTACAGCGGCGGCGCGCGCAAGTTCGGCCCCGGCGGCGACTTCATCACCGCGCCGGAGCTCACGCCACTATTCGGCCAGGCGCTCGCCACGCAGATCGCAGACATCCTTCAGCAGACCGCCGCGCAGGTGCTGGAAGTCGGCGCCGGCACCGGCCTGCTCGCGGCCGATCTGCTCGCCGCGCTGGCAGAATTGGGCCAACTGCCCGAGCGTTACCGGATACTCGAAGTGTCGGGCGAGCTGCGTGCCCGCCAGCAGGAAACGCTGCAGCAGAAGGTGCCGACGCTAGCGGATCGGGTCGAATGGATCGACACACTTCCTGAAAACTTCGATGGCGTCGTGATCGCCAACGAAGTGCTCGACGTGATGCCGGTAGAACTCGCTGTCTGGCGCGACGGCGCCGTGTTTCAGCGCGGCGTGGCTTGGCACGATGGCTTGCGCTGGGCCGATCGCCCCGCGACCGGCGAACTCGCGCGCGCAGCCGCCGCCCTGCCAGCGCCGATGCCATCGGTCGGCGAATACGTCAGCGAAGTCTGCCTCGCCTCTCGCGCCTGGGTCGCCGAGTGGGCGCGCAGACTGACACGCGGCGTGATGCTGCTGGTCGACTATGGTTACCCGCAGCGCGAGTACTACCTGCCCTCGCGCAGCACCGGCACGCTGATCTGCTACTACCGCCACCGCGCGCATCCCGATCCTTTCCTGTGGCCAGGGCTGACCGACATCACCAGCTTCGTCGATTTCACCGCGACCGCCGACGCCGCCTACGACGCGGGCCTTGATGTGCTGGGCTACATCGACCAGGGCGCTTTCCTGCTCAACTGCGGCCTGCTCGATCGCGTTGCCGCGCGCGGCCCGACCGAAAACGCCGACTACATCCGCGCTGCGCGGGCCGCCCAGCGGCTGATCGCGCCGCACGAGATGGGCGAACTCTTCAAGGTGCTGGCGATCGGGCGCCGGATCGCCGGCCCGCTGCGCGGCTTCATGCGAGCCGACCGACTGCATGCACTCTGAGCCGGCGCAGCCGCTGAACGGCCCGCCCCCAACGCTGCTGACGCCGGACGGTGCGCCGCACTTCGGCGCCTGGGCCGGGTGCATGGCCGGCGTGGACTGGCGCCCGCTACGGCTACCGCGCCGCCCTGGCTGGCTGGATTTGCGGCTGCGGCACAAGCGCTGGCAGTACGTCGCTTTCGCGCACCCGGACGTCTTCGTCGGCATTGCGGTCGTCGATCTGGGCTGGGCCGCACACGGTTTCGCCTACGCCTTCCTGCGCGGGCCGCGGCAGCTGGTGTCGATCTCACGCGATGGCCTGCCGCGCGCATCGCGTGTCGCACACCCGCTGTCAGACGCCGCTGCGCACCTGCCCGGCCTGCGCATCGACATGCAGTCGGCGGGCGGCAAGATGCAGGTTGCCGTCCGTAGCCGCCACCTCGAACTCGATGCCGAACTGGATCTCGGCGCGATGCCGGCGCCCGCCTGCGTCGTCGCGCCCGCAAATCTGCTCGCGCACTGCACGCACAAGACCGGCGCGATACAGGCGAGCGGGCGACTACGCGCCGCCGGCACGACGCTGGACCTGCGCGCCTGCCACGCGAGCATCGATCATTCGGACGGGCTGCTCGCGCACGACACACGCTGGAACTGGGCCTCCGCCCACGCGGATGGCTGCGGATTCAACCTGCAGGCCGGCTACATGGCGGATGCAGAGAACATCGTGTGGCTCGAAGGTTTGCCTTACAAACTGGGGCCAGTGCAATTCGACTACAACGCGGCGGATCCGCTCACGCCGTGGCAGATCCGTTCGCACTGCGGCAACACTCAGCTGCGTTTCGCGCCGGAAGGCCTGCATCGGGGCAACAAGAACTTCGGCATCGTCGCGAGCCGCTTCGTGCAGGCGATAGGTTGTTTCTCGGGGCACATCGGTGTGCCGGGCTCGGCACGCATGGAAGTCAACGCCGTGCTGGGCGTGACCGAAGATCACGCGTCGCGCTGGTAAGCAGAATCAGCCGCGTAGTGTTGCGAGCCGCGCAGAGGTGGCAGCGTCGAGCAACACCGGTTTACCGCTCGCCGCATCCGCCAGGGTGTAGACAAGAGTCACCCGCGCAGACGGGCGCGGCGCGTCAGCTTCGGCGATGAACGCAAGCACCCGCACGCCGGCACGGCTGGCATCCTGCACCGACCATGCGAGCGTCGTCTTGCAGTCGGCCGGTGCGCTGCGTTCAATCTGAAGCTGCAGATCACCGAGGCACAGGCGATACGGCACAACGGCCGCGTGCAGCGGCGCAAGCGCCGCCTCAACGCGCACCAACAAGGCACTGCCTTCGCCTGAGGCCGCGGTGCTCACCCTTGGCGGGCACCGCCTGAAGCCACAAGCAGGCTCATTCCTGGCTGCGGTAAATCTGGCGCAGGAAATCGTCCGGATCGCCCGGCGGCAGGTCTCGCACCCGCTGTGCGGCATGCACCGGCTGCAGACCGAGCTGTTCCACCAGTGCCTGCGGCAAGCCGCTTGCGTTGAGGACTTCTTCCGCGAATTGCCCGAATTCGTCGAGCAGCCTGCCTGTTGCCATATCCATGATCATCACCGTCTCGCCCTCTGTCTGGGTTGCCCCCAACCCATGTCCGTCTGGCTAGGCCAGCGGACACACCCCTTGTGCCGGGCTCTTTTACGGAGCCCTTGTTTGCAGTGAACGTTCAAACCCCGAAAAAGTTGAGGCCTGATGTTGCATCGACGCGATTTATTTCACGAAGTTCCACAGTCGATGCGCCTGCAAGCCAATAGTGACCGGATCTGCGGGCCAAACGGGCAGTGTTGCGAGAAAGCGACAGACGGGAATACAGCGCCTTTCGCAGGCGCTGTATTGGTGATCAGATAGATAAGTTATCGAGCCAGGCAGCAAGTGGGTCGGCGGCTGCACGCCAGCCCGCCTCCAGCATCATGCCGTGCCCGATACCCGGCACGATCAGGGGCTCGACGCCCCAAAGACGGGCGGTCTGGCGCACGCCGGCAACCGGGATCAGCGCATCGTCCGCCGCCCCCATCACCATCACATGCGCGCAGTTCCGGCGATTCGGATGCGGCAGCGCAAAGCCCAGCATGTCCCAGATCGCGCGTTGCGACTCCCCGTGCATCTGCAGGAAATAGCGCTCCAGCAGCTCCGCCGGCAAAGGCTGATGGAACATGGCTTCGACCAATGCGCGCGGGCCGATGTTGCCGCCACCCGCAAGCCGGTTCAGATCAAAGAGCAGACCAGGACGCCGGATCGCCAACCCCAGCGCGGATGACCACATGCCGCCCGGCGGCACCGCGCACATCAGCGCTGCCGCGGGCGCCGGCTGCGTTTCGAGCAGTTTCTGGACGACGAAACCACCCATCGAATGGCCGATCAACACCGGCGACGCCGGCAGGTTCGCGATCGCCTCGCGCAGGTCGCGCACATAGTCGTCGATCGACAGCGCATCGAGATACTCGCGCCCCGGACTGCCGCCGTGGCCGGACAGCGATACGGCATGCGCCGCCCAACCACGTTCGGCGAAGTACGGCAGGAAGTGTTCCTGCCAGCACCACGCGCCTGCGTGGGCGCCATGCACGAAGAGCAGCGGCGGCTTGTCGCTGTCGGCGCACGTGGCCGGCAAGGCGCTCAGTATTTCGAGTGAGGTCGGTGCGCGCGCGTTCATGCCGGCACCTTCATGCCACGTTGCACCGCGGGGCGCTGCGCAATGCGCGCATGCCAGGCCTGCACCTTGGGATAGTCGGCGAGATCGATCTGCTGATGGTCGTGGCGATCGATCCACGGAAAGGCCGCGATGTCGGCGATCGTGTAGGTGTCGGCCGCAAGCCATTCATGCTGCGCCAATCGGCCCTCCAACACGCTGTAGAGGCGCCGCGCTTCGTCGGAATAGCGCTTCATCGCATACGGCACCGCCTCCGGCGCGAAACGCAGGAAGTGGTGGGCCTGACCCAGCATCGGTCCCAGTCCGCCCATCTGGAACATCAGCCACTGCAGGGCTTCGAAGCGGCCACGGTCGTCGATGGGCAGGAGTTTTCCAGTCTTGGCGGCAAGATAGACGAGGATCGCACCGGATTCGAACAGCGTGATCGGCGCGCCATCTGGCCCCTCGTCATCGACCAGCACCGGAATCTTGTTGTTCGGGTTCAGGGCGAGGAACGCCGGGTCGAATTGATCGCCGCGGCTGATGTCGATCGACTTCACCGAGTAGCGCAGCCCGCACTCTTCCAGCATGATCGAGACCTTGCGGCCGTTTGGCGTTGCCCAGGTGTACAGCGTGATCATTCCCGTCTCCGATGTTGCATGTGCACATCATCCCACTCTTCCGTACGGCGCGGTATCGCCCGGACGACGGAGTAAGCCATGATCAAATGGTTGCTGGTGATCGTGTTGCTGGCGGTGGTATCCGGCGTGTTCGACGGCTGGTTGCGGGCGCGTTTTCAGCGCGGCTTGCCGGGCGACCTGCGCCTGCGGCTCGGCGGCCGTGAGATCCGTATCGCGCTGGGCATGACGGTGTTGCTGTCGCTGCTGGCGACCTTGCTGTTGAGGCGGCTGTGAAGGCGCGCGCGCTTGTCGCGGCGCTGGCCCTGCACGCACTGGCCGCTTCCGCAGCACCCACTTGCCCCGCCACGCTTGAAAGCCAGCAAAGCCTGGCCGCCGCGCCGGAGGGCTGGTCGGTCGTGCCGATGCGCCAGGTGCAGCGGCTGATCGGGATTTCCGTGTTCGACGGGCCGCCGTCCGAGGGCGCCGAACTCAAGCCCGAGAGCAGCCACGGCGGGCAACGGCAGTTGTGGCGCTTCGACACGGCGGCCGCGCGCGGCATCTGGATCGGCTGTCGCTACGACGGCAGCCGGCTGATGCTGACACGTCGGATCGAACCGGCACCGCGGATTTGCGAACTGATCACCGGCGGACGGGTGCTCGCCGGGGCCGATCCGTCGCCGTTGAGTTTCAACTGTCGCTGATCCGGTACGCCGCTGCAAGCGCCGGATTCGCCGCCGATCGTGACCGGTCGCGCTAAAATCACGGTCTTTCCATCCTAGGTCGCGCCATGTCCCGTCCTCGCAACGATACTTTTCTGCGTGCTTTGCTGCGCGAGCCCACGGACTACACGCCGACCTGGCTGATGCGCCAGGCCGGGCGCTATCTGCCGGAATACTGCGAGACGCGCCGCCGCGCCGGCAACTTCCTCGCGCTGTGCAAGAGCCCGCAGCTCGCCTGCGAGGTCACGCTGCAACCGCTGACGCGCTTCCCGCTCGACGCCGCGATCCTGTTTTCGGACATCCTCACGGTGCCGGACGCGATGGGCCTCGGCCTCTACTTCGCGGAAGGCGAAGGGCCGCGCTTCGAGCGCCCCTTGCGCGAGGAATGGGCAATCCGCGATCTGACGGTACCGGACCCGCACGACAAGCTGCGTTACGTGATCGACGCGGTCGCCGAAATCCGCCGCGCGCTCGACAACTCGGTGCCGCTGATCGGCTTTTCGGGCAGCCCCTTCACGCTGGCTTGCTACATGGTCGAAGGCAGCGGCTCGAGTGACTACCGTCACCTGAAGGGCATGCTTTACGCGCGCCCGGATCTGCTGCACCACATCCTCGGCATCACCGCCGACGCGGTGACGCGATACCTCAATGCGCAGATCGAAGCCGGTGCGCAAGCCGTGCAGATCTTCGACACCTGGGGCGGTACGCTGACGCCGCATGCCTACCGCGAATTCTCGCTGGCCTACATGCAGCGCGTGATCGCGGGCCTCAAGCGCGAGCACGACGGCGAGCGCGTGCCGGTGATCGTGTTCACCAAGGGCGGCGGACAGTGGTTGGAAGACATTGCCGCGATCGGCTGCGACGCAGTCGGGCTGGACTGGACCACCGACATCGCGCAGGCGCGTGCCCGCGTCGGCGACAAGGTGGCGCTGCAGGGCAACCTGGATCCGTCGGCGCTGTTCGGCTCGCCGGAATCCGTGTCAGCCGAAGCGCGCCGTGTGCTGGATGCCTTCGGCAATCACCCGGGCCATGTGTTCAACCTCGGCCATGGTATCTCGCAGTTCACCAACCCGGACAACGTGACCGCGCTGGTGGAAACCGTGCGCTCGCACAGCCGCGCGATCCGCAGCGCCTGAGAAGGCGACACCAAAGCAAAAGGGCCGCGATCGCGGCCCTTTTCATTTCAGCGACGGACGCCTCAGCCTTCGCGCACTTCAAAGGCCACCAGTTCGCCCTGGCTATCCTCTTCGCAGGAAAAACCGCAGCCAACCTTGCCGGTTGCCGGCAGCGCACATTCCTCGCGCTTGAGCATGATCTCGGCTTCGTCGTCGGGCGCCACGAAAGTGCCGTTCGAGCTCTGGTCGATCAGGAAGAAGCGGCCATTGCGCCATTCGATGCGGGCATGGTGGCGCGACGCGCGGCGGTCGAGTACGACGATGTCGTTGCCCTCTTCGCGGCCCATCAACAGGATCGGGCGCGCCTCGGTGACGATGTGCGCAACGCCGCGGTGGCGCAGCACCAGCCGCGTGCGCGAGAGGCCTGGCTCGCTGTGCGGGCCGGTCGCCGTCATCGCGGATTCGGGGCCGTCCTGCATGAAGAGTTCGAATAGCGGCACCTCGACGCCCTCATGGCGGAAGCCGCGATCGAGTACGGCTGACGCGAGCGGGCGCACGCCTTCGGTGAGGTGCAGCGCAAGTTCGCCGGTCAGCAACACCTGGCCCGGCTGAGCGGCATCGGCCAGACGGCCGGCCAGTTCAACCGCCGACCCCGCCGGCTCGTCACCCGCACGCAACTCGCCGCAATGCAGGCCGATCTTGAGGCCGAGGTTGATACCGGAGACCGGCGGCAGGCGACGCACTTTCTCCTGCATGTCGGCCGCGGCCTGCACCGCATCGTCAGCCTTCTTGAAGACCGCGATCAGGCGGTGCGCACGATCGAGCAGCGCCTTGCCATGGTGGGCGTCCACCGAGCGCATGATGCGGTTGCGGCCCCGGTCGAGCGCGCGCTGCGCCTCCGCCTGCCCGAGCTTGTCGGCAAGCTTCTGATTGCCAAGGATTTCGGCAAACAGCACGCAATTGAAATCGGTCCGGTTCGACATCTGGTCACGTCCCGCGGAAAACGGATGCATTCGGAATCAACATTTACGGCTCACGAGCATAGAGCCTGAAGCCTCTTGTGCGCCACCCACGGCGTCACGGTCGACGCGCACGATGCTGGCAATACCCACGGCAGCTTCCGGTTGCGGCAGATCGGGGGCGTCAAAGGCAACGTCACCCTCTGCAAGCGGCTGACCCTTCTGCAAACCTTTGAAATCAAAGAGACGCTGATCCTGAAGGTGTGAAGGCACCACATTTGCAAGCGCCGTCGTGAGCGACTGGATCCGCCCCGGATGGCGTTGTTCCCACTCTTGCAGCATAGCCTTGACGTGCTTGCGCTGCAGGTTCTCCTGCGAGCCACACAGGTTGCAAGGAATGATCGGGAAATCCATCGCGCGCGCGAAGCGCGCAACGTCGCGCTCGCTGCAGTAGGCAAGCGGGCGGATCACGACGTGCTGGCCGTCGTCGCTGGTGAGCTTGGGGGGCATCGACTTGATACGGCCCCCGAAGAACATGTTCAGGAACAGCGTTTCGAGCATGTCGTCGCGGTGGTGGCCGAGCGCGATCTTGGTTGCACCCAGCTCGCGCGCAACGCGGTAGATGATGCCGCGGCGCAGTCGGGAACACAGCGAGCAGGTGGTCTTGCCCTCGGGAATCTTGTCCTTGACGATCGAGTAGGTGTCTTCGGTGACGATGCGGTACTCGACGCCCAGCTTCTCGAAGTAGGCTGGCAGCACCTCGGCCGGGAAGCCAGGCTGCTTCTGGTCAAGGTTCATCGCGATGATGCGGAAGTCGATCGGCGCGCGCTCGCGCAGCGACAGCAGCAGCGACAGCAGCGAGTAGGAATCCTTGCCGCCGGAGCAGCAGACCATCACCACATCGCCGTCTTCGATCATGTTGAAGTCGCCGATGGCGCGGCCAACCTGACGCTCGAGATGCTTCTTCAGGCGCAGGAAAGTATTCGAAACGGTAGTTTCACCTTGCTCGGGCAAGGCGGAGATGGTGTCCACGGGCGTCTTGGCGGGGGGTCAGGATAACGCGTGATTATAGCCGGCACCCGAGGGCTTTCGGAGCGCCCTTCGCGCCGCACGCACGGCGTCGATACACCTCTCGGCAAAGTCGCCGCAAATCACTGATCGAAAAGGATTTAATTGGACCCAACGCAGCACGCATGAGTGGCGCTGCGAGTACTCTCGCGCGCGTTCATCCGCATGGCATGGGAAATCGTCCCGTTTGTCCCTCAAAACCGCCTTCGACGCCCCGCATTCGCCCGAGCAATCGGACGAAGAACAGCATTCAGAGTCGCGCAGAGCGGCCGCCATCCACAGCAAGAATCTGGCCGGTGACGTAGGGAGCGTCGAGCATCAGGAAACGTACCGCGCCGGCAATATCCTGCGGCGAGCCGACGCGCTGCAGCAGCGTGTGCCGGACAATCGCCTCGCGTTCATCAGGCGGGAACTGGCCGTCTTCCGGCCACTCGATCGCGCCGGGCGAGACGCCGTTGACCCGCACCCGCGGCGCAAGCTCGATCGCCAGCGCACGTGTGAGTCCTAACAGACCCGCCTTCGCCGCAGAATAGGCGGGGTAGCCCGCAAGCGGGCGCTCGGCATGGATATCGACAATGTTGACGATCGCACCGCTGGCTTCGCGCAAAGCGGGCGCCGCGGCCTGCGACAGGAACAAGGGCGCACGCAGGTTGGACCCCGAAAGGTCGTCCCACTGGGCAGCGGTCAGCGTGCCGACTGGTGTGGGGAAAAAGCTTGAGGCGTTGTTGACCAAGCCATCGAGCCGCCCGAAGGGGGCCGTCACGCCGGCGACAAGACCGGGCAGCGCATCGAGATTCAGCAAATCGGCCTGCAGCACCGCCGTCGTACCCGGCCGCGCTGCTTCGAGCGAGGCCGCCAGCGCATCGGCCTCGGTGCGCGAACCCCGGCAATGGATCGCCACGCTGCAACCCGCGGCATGCAGCGTGCGGGCAATGCAGGCGCCAACACGGCGCGCAGCGCCGGTGATGAGGATCACTTTCTCGGGATGGGTCATCGCATCGTCTCGTCAGTCAGTGGCCGTATCCGCCGATCCGGCGCTGACACAAGCCCAGGCTTCCCACAGCAACTGCGGATCGTCGGCGCGCAACCGCTGCGGATCGGACAGCAGCCGGCGGAAGCCCCGCGCACCGGGCAATCCATTCGCAAGACCCAGCACATGCCGCACGATCGCGCGGACGGCGGTGCCCTGCGCCTTCTCGCGCTCGCAGTAGCTGACCAGCGCGGCGATGACATGTTCCCGCGAGGGCGCCCATCCCGGCGTAAACAGCGCGCGCTCCCACTCAGTCAGCGCCCACGGGTTCTGGTAGGCCTCGCGACCGATCATCACGCCGTCGACATGCTTGAGCTGGACTTCGATCTGCTCGGTGCTGGCGAGCCCGCCGTTTACCAGGATCTCGAACTGCGGGAACTCCTGCTTCAGTCGATGCGCGAACTCGTAACGCAGCGGCGGGATCTCGCGATTTTCCTTCGGCGACAGACCCTTCAGCCAGGCGTTGCGGGCGTGCACGATGAAGGTCGTGACGCCGGCCTCGGCCACGGTGCCGACGAAGTCGCGCACGAAGGCGTAGTCCTCGATGCGGTCGATGCCGATGCGGTGCTTCACCGTAACCGGGATCGCCACCGCGTCGCGCATCGCGCGGCAACCGTCGCGAACCAGCGCGGGTTCTGCCATCAGGCAGGCACCGAAGGCCCCGTTCTGCACCCGCTCCGAGGGGCAACCACAGTTGAGGTTGATCTCGTCATAGCCCCACTGCTCGCCCAGCTTTGCAGCATGCGCCAGCGCCGCCGGGTCGGAGCCGCCCAGCTGCAGTGCGACCGGGTGCTCCTCGCCATGAAAGCGAAGATGGCGCTCGACATCGCCGTACTGCAAGGCGCCGGTGGTCACCATCTCGGTGTACAGCCAGGCGTGCGGCGCCAGCAGGCGGTGGAAGTAGCGGCAGTGCCGGTCGGTCCAGTCGAGCATCGGCGCGACGGAGAGACGGCGAGGGGGCAGCGGTTTTGAAGCGTGAGTCATCCGACCGATTCTAGCGGATCGCCGCGGCCGCCCTGCCCGCTTACGCTACAGCCTTACCAGCGTGCGCCGCGCTACCGGTGTGTAGCGTGCGAGCCAGGCATACACCGATTCCACCGTTACCGTATCGATCTGCCCCGCCATGCGGCGGTCGAAGGGCTGGTCGTCGAACGCCACGTTGGCGCGGAAGATGCGGGCGCCGAGGCGGGTGGCGGCGTCGATCTTCAACGTCGTTGGCTGATAGCCGGCCTGCCGCAACCAGCGCTGCGCCTCGGGCCGCCCGGTGAAGGGGCCGCCTTCGGCGTCGGCCAGCACTTCGATCGCCCACTGGTTGGAGTTCTGATAGCGCACGTCGAACGGGTAGGCGAGCATGTTGTAGCGTGCGTCATGCATGGTCATGAATGCGCCGCTGCGGAAGGCGGCCGCGAGGCGCTGCTGCATCGCCGGCGGAGGAATCAGGATCAACCCCTCCCAGCGGAACAGGTCGTCCGCGTAGAAGTTCGCCAGGCCTTCGGCGTAAAGCGCCGAGCTCGCACCGCCACACTCGTTGAGCTCGTGCAGCACCGTCCAGCGGCCGTCGGGCGAATCGCGCCAGACGTAACCCAGGTGTGTGTAGCGCAAGCCCCACTTGGACAGATCCTGCCCGACGCGTGCCAGCATCACCACCTCGGCGCCGCTCTGGTCGAGCGCCTCGCGAGTCTTGAGTGCCAGGCCAAAGGCCTTGCGCAGGCTGTCGGGATCGAGCGGCGGCTCGGTGCAGGGCTGGCCGGCGTGCGCCAGCGAGCCTACAAGCAGTGCTGCAAGCAACAGAAACGCGCGCAGCGGGCTCATTTCGCGGCCTCGGTCAGGCGCGTGTGATGCAGCAAGGTGTTGCCGACCTCATTGGGCACGAAGGCAATCGCCTTGCCCGCCGAGGTCAGCACATAGCCGGCGGCTTCGGTGAGCACCTGTACCGTGGTGCCGACCGCCACCGACATCCCGCCCGCCGCCTGCCCGGCCAGCTTGACCGACACCTCGAGGCCACTGCCGACCTGCCTGAGCACCAGCACGGTCGCTTCGCTGCCGTGCTCAACCGCAGTCACCGACAACTCACCGCCAGCCGACAACGCTTCGGCGGTGCCACCCGCAACGGCAGCAATCGCCGATGAGACAGCCGCGGAGGACTGCGCAGATGCTTGTGAAGCCTCGCGTGCCGCAAACGCCGGCGCAGCCGCGACAATCGCCGCCACGAGGAATCCGCTTTGCGGCCAGTTGCGATATCGGGTCATCACGATGTGACTCCAGAACACGGCACATGCCGTGCGCAGAGTCTAGGCAGCAAGCACCTGTGACCCGTGAGCGACAGGATGTAAGCGGGCGTGAGGGGCATGGGGGCAGGACGTGCCAGTGTCCCAAGCACGGCGCGCGCTGCAGCAAGCCATGCCGCGTTGCCGAGCGTCGCGGCGCGGCCGACACGTTTGGCAACGCTTGCTGACACGGCGGATACGGACGCCGCGGGTCAGAGTGCAAAGAGGGGTTTGAGCCGCGCCATCGCGGCGCTCTCGGCTGGCATGAACACGACCGTGTTCGGATCGTGGTCAAGTTCGCGCAACGCCGCGTCCACATCGCCAACGATTCGTGGCGGTCGGCCCTTGCCACTGAACACCAGACGGGCCCACAAAGCGCGCATCTGAACCGGAGAGCGGCCGAGCAGGCGCGCATAGAAGGCCTCGCGCGCCCACGGCGGCACGTCGAGTTCAAGAGCCCGTAGCGAAGCCTTGCTGCCCTCAAGACGCTCGCCGAGGTACAGACGCGTCACCTCCTCTCGGCTCAAACCAGAGAAGGCGTTCGCGTGCCCGGCCACGACAACCACCTCACCCGACTCAACCGCAAACGCCGCCCCCGGCAAACAGAGCATGAACAAACAGAGGAGGGCGTGGCGTGCTGATCGCGACATAGTCAGAAGATCAGATTGGCGGCGACGCTGAGGACATCGCTGTAACGCCGGCCGGCCGGTAGCGCCTGCGTAAAGCTGCCACGGGCGCCGTCGCGCGGCGTGACGCGGTCGAATTGCGCCTTGAGCGCGAAATTCAGCGCGAGATCCCAGCGCAGGCCGAGCGTCGCGGTGTCCTGCGAGTAGTTTTGCGCAGCGAGCAACTGCGCGGTTACGCGCGCCGCCACCGGGTCGGTGATGCGGGCGTCGGGATCAAGGTCGTTGCTGCGGCGCCAGGCGTAGCCAAGGTAGGGTTGCCAAGCACCGAAGCGGCGCCCCACGGTGAGGTAGGCACCGACGTCGTCGCCAAGCATGCGGCTACCGCCGGTGCGCGTGCCCGCGACTTCGCCCAACAGCAGCCACTGGTCATCCTCATAGCGCACGCCAAAGGTGTGATAGCCCGTGTGTTCAAGCTTCTCGTAGGCATAGTCGGCCGCCACATCCGGCGCGCGCTGCTGCAGCATGCTCAACACCGAGCCCAGCAGCGGCGAATCGATTTTCGTCGTGCCATCCAGCCACATCAACCGCACGGTCCAGTGCGCATCGTAGGCACTCAGCGCGACGCCATAGGCGGTGTTCGACAGCGAAGTGTTGCGGTTGCGGTCATCGCTCATGCCGACGAAGAGTTCGGTAACGCAGGTCCAAGCGCCCACTGGCATCAGGTTGCGCAGGTAGGCGCCATCGTGGTTCTCGTTGTTCGCAACCAGGCTGTACACCTCGGCGGGCGGCCTAACCCAGGGCTGTGCGTAGCGCACATGCCGCGTATCCGAGAACATGAAGAAGGGCAACATGATGCGGCCGAGCTTGATCTCTGTTCGATCGCTCGCCTGCCAGCCGAGGTAAGCCCAATTCACGATCAGCGGCGCGCCCTCCACCGGGGCTTCGCGTGCGAGCAACTGGGCGGTGAAGTGCAGCGTGTCGCTGTGCTCGTAGCGCAACTGCACGCCGGCGAGGCTGTCGATACGAGGCGACGGGGCAGTGCCGATTTCGGCGTCGGCGGTGGGCACATAGCGGTAGCGCGCATCATCAAAACTAGATCGCGCCACGCCGAGGTTGGCAAAGCCGTTGAGCGACCATGCGGGCTCGCCGCCGGCAAGGCTCGCCGGCGCCGCCAGCGTCAGGCTGCACAGCGTTAAGCACGCTGCACTCAAACGCATCAGGGCCGGCAGGGGCCGCTGGTGCGCGACCCTGGCGAAGTCCGACCGACCCGTTGCATGAAGCAGCCGACGCATGAAATGAAGCCTTGCGGGAGATGCCGGCTTCAACGGCCCGCGAGGCGACAACTTGAGGCGACGGCGCGCTGGAAACGCGTTACCGGCCCGACAGGCGCAGCGCTGGCAGGTGCGCCCCCGTTACACCGCACCCGGCAGTTCAATCGTGATCGTGGTTGCCTGCTCTGCATCGCTGGTACTCATGCGGATTTGCCCATGCTGGGCCTCGATCAGCAGGCGCGCCGAGTAGGTGCCCAAACCAGTGCCGTCGCGTTTGCCGGCGGTGACGAACTTCTCGAAGAAACGCTGACGGATATCGGCGGGCACCACACCATCGTTGCGAATCGAAATCCGCAGCGGTGGGCCGGCTTCGATTTCAACCACCACCTGCCCGCCCGCTGGTGCGGCTTCGCAGGCGTTCTTCAGCAAGTTCTGCAACGCGGAGTACAGCAGCGCCGGGTCGCCCGACGCCCGCAGCTGCGCCGCCGACACCCCTTCTGGCAGCTTCAAGCCGAGCGACAAGGCTTTCGCGGAGAAGGTATTCGACAGCACGTCGATCAGGCGCTGCAGGAGCTTGGCCGGATAGATCTCGCGCGCCTGCAAAGTAAAGCGCCCGGTCTCGATCTTGTACACCTCGGCGGACAGGTTGATCAGGTCCATCGCGGCAAGCGCGGAGGCTTCGATCAAACCCAGTTGCGCACGGACGCCGTCAGGCAAGCTCGAGTCGTCCAGCAAGCCCTGCGCGAGCAGCGCGACGCCGGAAAGCGGCCCCTTGATGTCGTGACGGGTGATGTAGTCGACGTCTTCGCGCAGCCGCGCGGCCTGCAGCATCGTGTCGTAGTCCTGCTGCAACCCGCGGTGCAGCTCGATGTAGCGGAGGAAGTTCTTCACCCGCAGCTGCAGGGTGAGCGGGTCGATCGGTTTGGTGACGAAGTCGATCGCACCGAGCCCCAGGGCGCGCAGGCGTGTCGCATCGTCGCCGAGCGCGGTGACGAAGATGATCGGGATATGTTCGGAAGAGGGATGACTGCGGATCGCTTCAGCCACCTCGAAACCGTCCATGCCCGGCATCATGATGTCGAGCAACACGATGTCGGGCGGCGTGTCGGACTGGCAGATATGCAGCGCGCGTTCGCCACTGTTGGCGATTTTTACCTGGAAGGTGTCGCGGAAGAGGCCGGCCAGCAGCGCCAGATTGTCTTCCGCGTCGTCGACCACCAGCAGCGTGGCGCGTTTTTCGGCGGCGGCCAAAGCGTCCGCGCGCGCTTCCGTGGTGTCTTCGCCCGCGTATCCGTTCGATTCATGCTCGGCCGCACCCGGCGAGCCACCGACCGCGCGCCGCACGCGTGCGGCCAGACGCGCGGCGGTATACGGCTTGACGATCAGATCCGTTACGCCGGCAGCAATCGCCTGCATGATGCGCCGACGCTCACCCTCGGCCGTGACGATGATGAACGGCAGATTGCGCGTATCGGCCGCTGCACGTACCCGCAGCAGCAGCTCGTAACCGTCCATCACCGGCATGTGCCAGTCACTCAGCACGAGCGACGGCGATTCGCGCTGGATGATCTGCCACGCGTCCTCGCCATTGGATGCCTCAAGGATCGTTTGCACCCCAAGCTGGCGCAACTGATTGACCATGACCTTGCGCATCGCGTTGAAGTCATCGACGACGAGGACCGAACCCAGATCGTCACTCGTCACCGAGGCTTCCCCCAAGCCGCCACCGGTCATCGAAATCGCCTCCCTGCCACCCGAGCCGCCGGACGCAGTCGCCCGAATTCAGCCCGATGATAGGGGGCACCTGTCGATCACGCCAGCGCGCAGGCTTGATCTGGCGGCACCGCCTGGGGTACGCGCGTAGCGTGCGACGATTACCTGCGGGCGGGCCCCACCGACACCTACAGCCAGCGCTTCCTGCGGCGGTAGTGTTTGACGTCGCGGAAGCTCTTGCGGCCGGTGCTCGATAGGCCGAGGTAGAACTCCTTCACATCCTCGTTGTTGCGTAGCGTCTCGGCGTCGCCTTCCATCACAACGCGGCCGGATTCGAGGATGTAGCCGAAGTGCGCGTAGCGCAGCGCGACCATCGTGTTCTGCTCAGCGAGCAGGAAGCTCACGCCTTCCTTCTGGTTGAGGTCGCGCACGATCTCGAAGATCTCTTCGACGATCTGGGGTGCGAGGCCCATCGAGGGTTCGTCGAGCAGGATCATCTCGGGCTCGGCCATCAGCGCACGGCCGATCGCGCACATCTGCTGCTCGCCGCCCGACGTGTAGCCGGCCTGTGAGCCGCGCCGCTGCTTGAGCCGCGGGAAATAGGTGTAGACCTTTTCGAGTTTGTCGGCGAGTTGCTTGCGCGAACCATTGCGCGTGAAGGCGCCGGTCAGCAGGTTTTCCTCGATCGTCAGGTGGCCGAAGCAGTGGCGACCTTCCATCACCTGGATCACGCCGCGGCGCACCAGCTCGGCCGGCGTCAGGCGATCGACGCGGGTGCCGGCGAATTCGATGCTGCCCTTGGTGACATCCCCCCGCTCTGCGCCGAGCAGGTTGGAAATGGCTTTGAGCGTGGTGCTCTTGCCGGCGCCGTTGGCGCCCAGCAGCGCGACGATGCCACCCTTGGGCACTTCGAGCGATACGCCCTTGAGCACGAGGATCACATGGTCGTAGATGACCTCGATGTTGTTCACCGACAGGTAGCGTTCGGCGGCTGGTGCGGCGGCGGGCTTGGCGTTGGACATGCGGCTTTCCCGTGAGCGGACGGTGATGGCGGGCGGCGCTGCCGCCGCCCGCCGGCATTGCACTTACATCGCCTTCTTGCAGTCGCGCGGCGTGATGCCCTTGTCCTTGGCGAACTGCGCGGCGCTGGCCTTGAACAGCGGGTGCACCAGCTGGCGGTTGCCGTCGATCCAGTCCGTCTTCACGACCCACTTCGTGCCGTCCCACTGCTGCAGCTTGATCTTGCCGGAGCCCTCATGGTCGTCACACGAAGTCTTGATCGGCGGCAGCAGGCCGGTGGCGCCCAGCGCCTTGAGCTTCGCGTCGTTCAGATCGAGGTTCTCCATCGCCCAGGCGATCTGCTCGCCGCTCATGGTCTTGCCCTTGCCGTACTTCTCCTGCGCCTTCCGGATCGCCTCAACGGCGAGGATGCCGTAGGACACGCCGCGGTTGTACAGCACCGAACCGAGCTTGGCCTTGTCGCTGAGGTTGCCCTTGCCAGCGCCGTACACCACCTTCTCGATATCGGCGACCAGCGGCACATCCTTGCCCGCGACGTTCCAGGTAGCGCTCATGTAGCCCTTGGCGGCTTCGCCGGCGGGTACGGTGTCCTCTTCCGAGCCGGCCCACCACGATCCGATGATCTTGTCGCGCGGAAAGCCGACCTTCTGCGCGGCCTTCAAGGCTGTCTGGTTCATCACGCCCCAGCCCCAGAAGATCACGTAATCCGGCCGTTCCTGCCGCACCTTCAGCCACTGCGCACCCTGCTCGTTGCCGGGGTGTGCGACCGGGATCTGCACCAGCTCGAACTTATTCACCCGCGCCTCGGCTTCCAGCGCCACGATCGGCTCCTTGCCGTAGGCAGAGTCGTGATACATGTAGGCGATCTTCTTGCCGGCCAGGCTGCCCTTGTTCTGGTCCTTCAGGTACTTGACGATCGCCGTGGCCTGCATCTGGTAGGTGCCGACCATCGTGAAGGCGTAGGGGAACACCGAGCCGTCGACCGCATCGGTGCGGCCATAACCGACCATCGCGAGCGGAATCTTGTCGGCCGCGGATTTGTCGACCAGCGCGTAGGAGATGCCAGTGGAGAGCGGGAACACCGGCGCCGAGTTCGCGCCCGCCTTACCCTTGAGGCGCTCGTAGCACTCGACGCCCTTGGCGTTGTTGTACTCGGTTTCGCACTCCTCCCAGGTCATCATGACCCCGTTCACACCGCCCTTCATGTTCACGTACTGCAGGTAGTCGATCATGCCGCCGAACAGCGATTGCCCGTTCGCGCCATAGGGCCCGACGCGGTACGACAGGATCGGGAAAAACTGCTCCTTGGCCTGCGCGTGGGCGGTGCCGATACTGCCGACAGTCAGGGTCGCGACGGCTGCGACGGCGAGTGCGATGCGTTTCATGCGATGTCTCCTCCGGGTGTTTCTCGTTGTGTTGCCCAGTCCCGCATTGATCCCCCGATCAATGCGGAAACGGCCAAAGCCTTAGCTTCTCTTTTGTGATCTGCCATAGCCTCGCCAGGCCATGCGGCTCGACGATCAGGAAGAACATGATCAGCGCGCCGAACAGCATGAACTGGATGTGCGACACGGTGGCGTTGGAAAACGGCAGCCCCAGCGCATGCGCCGTCGGCAGCAAGGTGTTGTCGAGGAAGATCGGCAGCAGCAGGATGAAGGCCGCCCCCAGGAAAGAACCGAGCACGGTACCGACACCGCCGATGATCACCATGAACAGGATGCGGAACGAAAGATCGAGATTGAAGCCGTCCGGCTCCACCGAGCCGAGGTAGCAGAACGCGTACAGCGCACCGGCCACGCCGCAGTAGAACGAGCTGACCGCGAAAGCCGTGAGCTTCGTCTGCATCAGCGGGATGCCGATGACCTGCGCGGCGACATCCATGTCGCGGACCGCCATCCATGCGCGCCCGGTGCCGCTGCGCGCGAGGTTCTTCGCCGCCAGCGCCATCACGACAACGATGCCCAGCACCAGCAGATACTTGGAGACCGGCGTATCGAAGCCGAAACCGAGTATCTGGATCTTCTGCGCCGAGATCACGCCCGACGACGAGTTGTTCGACAGCCACGGGAACTTCGTCAGCACCCAGACGATGAAGAACTGCGCGGCGAGTGTCGCCACCGCGAGGTAGAAGCCCTTGATGCGCAGGCTCGGCAGGCCGAACAGCACGCCCACCGCTGCCGCGGTAAGCCCCGCCAGCACGAAGGAGACGAGGATCGGAATGCCTTCCACGCGCAACTGGAAGTTGTAGGCCGCGTAAGCCCCGACCGCCATGAAGGCAGCCGTCCCCAGCGAGAGCTGGCCGCAGTAGCCGGTGAGGATGTTGAGCCCGATCGCCGCCAGCGCGAAGATCAGGAAAGGAATCAGGATCGCCGAGAACCAGTATTCGCTCGCGAACAGCGGCACGCCGAGAAAGGCGAAGGCCAGCAGCAGGCCGATCGCGATGCGATCTTGCCGGATCGGGAAGATCTGCATGTCCTCGGCGAACGAGGCTTTGAACTGACCGGCTTCACGGTAAAGCATGCATGGCTCCTGCGCAGGTCAAAAGCGGGCCGCGGATCACGCGGATCAACGCGGATGCACGCGGATAATTTCTTTGAAGATCCGCGTGCATCCGCGAAATCCGCGGCGAGGCTTTTCGACGCCGCCACTCAAACGCGATCAATGTGTTTCTCACCAAACAAGCCTTCTGGCCGCACCAGCAGGAACAGCAGCGCCAGCACATACGGGAACCAGCCCTCGATACCGCCGAAGTTGCCGCCAAATCCGGCCTGCATCAGCGGCGGCAGGTAGATCTCGGCGAGCTTCTCCGACGCGCCGATGATCAGCCCGCCGACGATCGCACCGGCAACCGAATCGAACCCGCCCAGCACCAGCACCGGCAGCGCCTTCAGCGCAGTGAAGGTGAGCGCGAACTGCACGCCATTGCGCGAGCCCCACAGCAGACCCGCCACCAGTGCCACAAAGCCCGCCACCGCCCACACAATGGCCCAGATGCGTTCGAGCGGAATCCCGATCGACAGCGCGGCCTGGTGGTCGTCCGCCACCGCGCGCAGCGCGCGGCCGATGCGGGTTTTCTGGAAGAAGATCGCCAGCACCACGACCAGCGCCGCCGCGATGCCGGACGCCACCAGATCGAATCGGCTGACGACGATATCGAAGCGCTCCAGCAACCAAGGGATTGGCTCATCCTGAATGCCCAGGTCGATCGCCTGCACCGCGTCGCCCCACAGCATTGGTGCGAGCCCTTCGATGAAGAAGGTCAGCCCGATCGTGGCCATGAAAAGCGAGATCGGCGGCTGACCCACCAACTTGCGCAGCACGAAGCGCTCGGTCGCCAGCCCCAGCACCACCATCGCACCGAAGGCCAGCACGATCGCGAGTGGCAGCGGCACGCCCTTGCCGGCGAAACCGACCACAGACAAGGCCGCGAAGAAGACCATCGCACCCTGCGCGAAATTGAATACGCCGGAAGCTTTGTAGATCAGCACGAAGCCCAGCGCGACGAGCGAGTACATGACGCCCGACAGCAAACCACCGATCAGCGCTTCAAAGAAGAATTGCATGCGTTGCCCCTGTCAGTGCCCGGCGCCAAGGTAGGCCTTGATCACGTCCGGATTCGCTTTCACCTCGTCCGGTACGCCGTCGCCGATTTTCTTGCCGTAGTCGAGCACGACGACGCGATCGGAGATGTCCATCACCACGCCCATGTCGTGCTCGATCAGCACGATCGTCGTGCCCATCTGGTCGTTCACATCGAGGATGAAGCGGCACATGTCCTCCTTCTCCTCGACGTTCATGCCGGCCATCGGTTCGTCGAGCAGCAGCAGGCTGGGCTCGGCCGCCAGCGCGCGGCCCAGTTCAACACGCTTCTGCAGCCCGTAAGGCAGGCGCCCTACCGGCGTCTTGCGGATGTGCTGGATCTCGAGGAAGTCAATTACCTCCTCCACCTTCTGCCGGTGGGCGAGTTCCTCGCGCCGGCCAGGACCAAAACCGAGCAGGTGCGTGAGCAGCCCACGGCGCATCTTCGTCACGCGGCCGGTCATCAGGTTGTCCAGCACGCTCATGCCCTTGAACAACGCAATGTTCTGGAAGGTGCGTGCGATGCCCTGGCGTGCCGCCTTGTGCGGCTCCATCGCGCGGCGTTCCGCGCCATGAAAGACGATGCGCCCTTGCTGCGGGTGATACACGCCGTTGATGACGTTGAGCATCGAGCTCTTGCCCGCACCGTTGGGGCCGATGATGGCGCGGATCTCGCCTTCGCGAACATCGAAGCTGATATCGGTAAGCGCCTTCACACCGCCGAAGGCGAGCGAGATGTGTTCGAGGCTCAGGATCACATCGCCGATCTTGCGCCCTGCGGTATCCGCCACGGCATCTCCCACCGACTGCTGGAATTCGTTGAGCTTCATCGTCATGCGGCCCGCTGGGTGGCGACCGCCGGGAAAACCCGCGCCGATTCGATGCGCAGGTCCGCAGCAATGAGACCGCTGCGGCCGTCCTCGTACTTCACCTGCGTTTCGATGTAGCAACTGGTCTTCGCTTCATCGTAGAGCGCCTCAATCAGCGTGCCGTACTTTTCCTCGATGAAGCGGCGGCGCACCTTGCGCGTGCGCGTCAGCTCGCCGTCGTCGGCATCCAGTTCCTTATGCAGGATCAGGAAGCGATGGATCTGGCAGGCAGCCATCTTCTCGTCCGTCGCGAGGTCCGCGTTCACCTGTTCGACGCAGTCGCGGATCAACGCATACACCTCGGGCCGACCGGCAAGATCGGTGTAACCGGCATAGGCGAGGTTGCGGCGCTCGGCCCAATTGCCAACCGCGCTGATGTCGATGTTGATGAAGGCGCACACCTGCCCACGCCCGTCGCCGAAGGCCACGGCTTCCTTGATGTTGGGGAAGAACTTGAGCTTGTTCTCGATGTACTTCGGCGCGAACAGGTTGCCGTCGGTCAGGCGGCCGACATCCTTGGCACGGTCGATGATCTTCAGGTGGCCGCGCGCATCGAAGTAGCCCGCGTCGCCGGTGTGCACCCAGCCATCGGCCGTCTTGGTGCTGGCAGTCGATTCCGGGTTCTTGAAGTAGGCCTGGAACACGCCGGGGCCGCGGTAGAGCACCTCGCCGCTGTCGGCAATGCGGATCTCGACCCCCGGCGCGGGCGGCCCCACAGTATCGGCAAACACCTCGTTGTGCGGCTGCATGCAGATGAACACGCAGCCTTCGGTCTGGCCGTAGAGCTGTTTGAGGTTGATGCCCAGTGAGCGATAGAAGCTGAAGATCTCCGGCCCGATCGCTTCACCTGCCGTGTAGCCCACACGCACGCGCGAGAAGCCCAGCACATTGCGCAAGGGGCCATACACCAGCAACTGACCCAGCCCGTAGTGAAGACGATCGAGTCGGCTCACCGTCTCGCCACCCAGGATCTTTGGACCGACGCGCTTGGCCACCGCCATGAAGTGATGGAATAGCCTGCGCTTGATCGCGCCGGCGTCCTCCATGCGGATCATCACGCTGGTCAGCAGGTTCTCGAACACCCGCGGCGGCGCAAAGTAGTAGGTCGGCCCGATCTCGCGCAGATCGGTCATCACGGTTTCGGATGATTCCGGGCAGTTGATGCAGAAGCCGGTGACATAGGCCTGCGCGCACGAGAAGATGTTGTCGCCCACCCAGGCCATCGGCAGGTAGGAGAGGATTTCGTCCCGCTCGGTGAGACCGTCGAAATCCGCTGCGTTCTTCGCGGTCACCAGCAGGTTGGCGTGCGACAGCATCACGCCCTTCGGCGTGCCGGTGGTGCCGGAGGTGTAGAGCATGATCGCCACGTCAGCGGTGCTGCCCTGGGCGACTTCCGCATCGTAGAAGCCGGGTTCCCGCGCCGCGCGCTCGCGCCCCCTGGCCTGCAGGGCATCGAGCGACAGCAGGCCGGCCTGCGCGTAGTGCCGCATGCCGCGCGCATCGTCGTACAGGATGTGCGCCAAGGCGGGCACGGTGCTGCGCACATCGAGCAGCTTGTCGACCTGTTCCTGGTCCTCCGCGATCGCGAAGCGGATCTCGGCGTCGGCCATCACGAAGGCCATCTCCTGCGCCACGGCGTCCTGGTACATCGGCACCGGAATGCCGCCCAGCGCCTGCGCCGCACAGATCGACCAGTAGAGCCGCGGCCGGTTGTCACCGATGATCGCGAGCCGATCGCCACGCTTGAAGCCAAGCTCGGCCAGGCCGCAAGCGATCGCGCGCACTTGCTCGGCGGCATCGGCCCAGGTGTAGGTCTGCCAGATGCCGAATTCCTTCTCCCTCACCGCTGGCCGCTCGCCGCGGATACGGGCGTGTTCGGCAAGCAGGCGCGGAAAAGTATCCGGCGCAGGCTCGGGTGCTTGGCGCGACAAGCCGGATTCCGGCATTCCCCACCCTCCTCGTCTTGTCGGCGCAGCGCGCCTCCTGGCAGGAATCGCGAGGCCGCGACTTGTGCCAGAATCCTCCTTCGTTCGCGCGCAGATGCTTTGCCTGCGCGTTCCGGTGTCGTGCGCTGACGCCTGGCCGACTCCCCCGCGGCCCTGCGTCCCCCCTGCGCACAACGCTTTGTACTGTGTCCCGCCTTTCGGCTCAATCGTGCACTGCCGCACGTGCGCCGTTGCCGGGGCGCTTGCACCATAGCCAAGCGCGCTTACAGCGTGCTGTCACCATACGGACAATCAAAATGAGCACGCTTGCAGACCTGTTGCGCGACAGTCTCTGGACGATCGACCTGACCGACATCCAGCGCATGCGCGTCGAGCGCGAAGTGCAGGTGCGTTTCTTCGCCGCCGGGGCGACGGTGGTGCGCAAGGGGGACCCGGTCGAACACTGGCTCGGCATCGTCGACGGCCTGGTGAAGATCAACACCTTCTCGGCGGACGGCCGTTCGACCACCTTCACCGGCGTGCCACGCGGCGGCTGGTTCGGCGAAGGCTCGATCCTGAAGAACGAACTGCGCAAGTACGACGTGATCGCGTTGCGCGATTCACACATCGCGCTGATGCCCAAGGCCACCTTCATGTGGCTGCTCGACACCAGCATCCCGTTCAACCGCTTCCTGCTTCAGCAACTCAACGAACGCCTGGGTCAGTTCATCGCGACCGTCGAGAACGACCGTCTGCTTGATCCGGATGCCCGTGTGGCACGCTGCCTCGCCGGGCTGTTCAACACCGTGCTGTACCCCGGCATCGGCGCGCAGTTGCAGATTTCGCAGGAGGAGATCGGCTACCTCGCCGGCGTGTCGCGCCAGCGGGTGAACCAGGCCTTGAAGGTGCTGGAACAAGCCGGGTTGCTGCATGTTGAATACGGCGGCCTGACGATCAAGAATCTCGAAGGGCTGCGCCGCTTCGGCCCCTGAAACCATCGCCTGCAAATGAAAAGCCCCGCCAGACTTCGGCGGGGCTTTTTTTGCTTGCGCGGCGCTTACTGCGGCATGCGCGTACCGATGACTTCCACCTCGACGCGGCGGTTGGTCTGCAGACACTCGACCAGCAGCTTGTTGCGGTTGTTCTCCGCACCCAGGCCGGTACACGGCGCGATCGGGTTCGCCTTGCCCTTGCCTTCGGTCGCTACACGGTTCGGATCGATACCCTGCTCGACGAGGAAGTTCTTCACCGCTGCAGCGCGTTGCTCGGACAGCGTCTGGTTGTACGCGTCCTTGCCGAGGCGATCGGTATAGCCCACCGCGGTAATCACTTCCAGCGTGGAGAGCGACTTGGCCTGCGTGGCGAACTCGGCCAGCTTCGCTTTGCCATCGTCGCGCAGCACCGCCTTGTCGAAGTCGAACAGGGCATCCGCCGCCAGCGTCACCTTCTCGGCCGACGGCTTCGGTGCAACCGGCGCCGGTGCAGTGGGCTTCGGTGCCTCGGCACGCGCCACGGCAACCGGTTCAGCGGGCTTGGGCGGCGGGCTGAAGACCCAGCCGAGGCCAACGCGATACATCACGTTGCCGCTCGAACCCAAGTCCTCGCCCCAGGTGTCCTTGCTGGTGAAACCGTAGATGTAGCGCGCATCCGCCTGCAGGAAAATCTGCTGGCCCCAGAACCATTGGAAGCCCGCTCCGCCATTAACGTAACCCGCATTCTTGCTAGCGCTCCCCGTAAGGGTGCTCAATTTATCGCGCTCAACCCCGCCACCCGCTAGAAGGAACGGCCGAAAACCGCCACGGGAAAAAAGCCATAGCAAGTCGCCACCGAACAGGTTCTGCCGGTAACTGTTCGGATTACTCGCCCGATTGCCATATCCGCCGAGCTGCAAATCAAACGACTGTGAAAGCGGCCCGCCAATTGCGAGACCACCTCCGACTTTGTAGTCGTCGGCCATCCAATCCTTGTCGGCATCAATCGTCGTGACGCTGGGAACCGCATACCAGGACGGGTTGTAGGCTTCCTGAGCGTGAGCGGTTCCTGCAAGCGCAAGAATCCCCAACGCGGCAATGCGCATACGTAGCGCGGACATGGCTGATCTCCTATCTTAGAGGCTGCTTGTTCTTGGTCTTCGGGACTGCGGGCAAGGCTGCACAGGATTTCACGGCCCGCGAGTCGGTTATAGACCCGCAACACCGCTTTTTCCACCCGCCTTTTCGCTATCCCTGACGCTGGGCAACGGACGACGTCCAATTGCATGCAGGCAACGTGACCTGCAGCACATGGAGAGGAAGAACCATGAACAACGGATTTCTCGCACCGGACGCAGTCACGCGCGAAGTGCTTCGCGAGATTCTCGATGCGGCGCTGATGGAGGTGGAGATCGATGGGGACGGCGATGTGCTGGTCCGCGAGGGCATCGCCTGCCACGTGCTGCTGCCCGAACCGGAACACGACCGCATTACGCTCGCGGCGCAATACAGCTTCATGGATGACGTACCGCATCTCGCCCGGCTCGACTGTGCGAACCGGATCAACCGCGAGTACACGCTGGTACGCGCCGCGATCGACGAACGCGGCAAGCTGCGGTTTTCCTACCACCTGCTGCTCGGCGGCGGCGTCACCGCGCGGCAGATCGGGCTCAGCGTGAAACGCTTCTGCGCGATCTGCCCGCAGGCGATTGCCGAGCACGCGGCGGGGCTGCTGGAGTGAGCCCGCGCCGCGCGCGAATCACGCGCGGCCGATGCGGGCTCGTGCAAGGCGGTCGGCCACCTGAGCAGTCGGCACCCCGTCGCGCAGCGCGGTCAGCAGCACCTCGGTCGTGCGCTCGCGAATCGCGAGTACGCGCCGATCGGCCTCCTCAACCGGAAAGCCAAGGTATTCGCCTGCGACCTTGATGAGCCCGCCCGCATTGATCAGGTAGTCCGGCGCGTACAGCACGCCGCGCGCTTGCAATGCCGCATCGATGCCGTCGTACGCGAGCTGGTTGTTGGCCGCACCGGCAACAACCGCGCACGCGAGTTGCGGCACGCGCACATCGTCGAGCGCCGCGCCAAGTGCGCAGGGCGCGAACACATCGGCCTCGACCGCATGGATCACATCGACCGACACCGACACCGCATCGAACTCGCGTACCGCGCGATCGACACGCTCCGCGGCGATGTCCGCCACGACCAGCCGCGCGCCGCGCTCATGCAGCAAACGGCACAGCGCGAAGCCGACACTGCCCAGCCCCTGCACCGCGACGCGGCGGCCCTGCAGGCTATCGTTGTCGAAGCGCGCTTCCAGCGCTGCCAACATGCCCATCAGCACGCCGAGCGCGGTGGCCGGCGACGGATCGCCGCGGCCGCCTTCGCTCGGGGCGACACCGCTGACATGCCGCGTGGCACGCCGGATCGCCGACATGTCAGCGGTGGTAGTGCCGACATCCTCCGCCGTGATGTAGCGCCCACCGACGCGCTCGACGGCTTCGCCGAAGGCCTCGAACATGCGGGCACGATCCGCCGCGGGGTTGGCCAGGATCACGGATTTGCCGCCGCCAAGCGGCAGATCCGCCAGTGCGGCCTTGTAGCTCATGCCGCGCGACAAACGCAGCGCATCGGTCAGCGCGGCCGCATCGTCGGCATAGTGCCAGTGGCGACAGCCGCCCAGCGCAGGGCCGCGATGGGTGTCGTGGATGGCGATGATGGCGGCCAGCCCGGCGTTCGGGTTGGCGCAGAAGACGACCTGCTCATGCTGGTCGAAGTCGGAGTGATTGAAGATCATGGTGAAGCTCCCTGTTGGTGTCGGGATCAGTGCCGCCCCCGGATCCGGGTTGGGCAAGGAGTTCGCGCTGTGGCTTGTGGCCGTTCGCGATATCGGGCAGAAGAAAGAGCGAGGCCGCACCATAGCGATGCGCGCGGCGAGGGTCAATCCGGACTGTCGTGCAAGCACCGCGCGGCGAGCGCCCCGCCCGGCCACCAATCGCCGTGGCAATGAATGGTGAATACGATGAAGACTCACGCGATACGTTGGCTGCGCAGCCTTCTTGCCGTAACGATGTTGTCCGCACCCGCCATCGCCGGTGCAGCGGCTTGCGCACCCTTTCTCGACATTCTCGATGCAGCACGTGAGACCATCGTGCTGTCGCTGTCGCGCTGCGATGTCCGCCCCGCAGCAGCTTGGCCCGATCCCTGGCAGGCGCCGGCGTGGCGCCTCACCGCGCCTGCCCGCGAGGGGTGGCGGAACGCGCTGGGCCACGACGCCCTTCGCACCGATCTGCTCGCTGCGCGTCTGCGCGCCCGGCCGGCAGACCCAGCGCTGCTGGCCGGCCCGCTGCTGTTGCGGATATCGGCGCGTCTGCCTGCGCCGGCTGCGTGGCGTTGGGATGCCGATCGCGGCGAGATCGCGTTCGCGCCCCACCCTTCCGAAGCACAGGCCTGCACCGGCCCCGGCGCGCTAATGATCTGGGACCATGTCGTCGACATCGCGCCGGGGAATGCGGTCCGCTGCGAAGTCTGGCGAGTTGAGCGACCCGGTCTGCAACAGGCGCTTCCGGCGGACTGCGTGGATCGCTGGCAGGTCGAAGCACCGGCGGCGATCGACCAACAGGGCACGATCCGTGTACCGCCCGACGCAGCGGATGGCAGCCTCCTCGGCGTGCGGGCGCAGATCGGCCCACGCGAAGTGAAGGCATCGCTACGCGTGTTCGATCCGAGCCGCCACCCGCTTGCCGGCCGTTGGCACCAGACCGCCGTCATCGCATGCGATGGCGGAGAGCGGAGCGTCACTGCACCGATCCGCGAACTGATCTTCGACGCCGGCGGCGAGTTCAGCGTCACCCGTGAACCCTTCGAGGCCTACAAGGACTACTGGGGCCGCTATCGTCACGACCCGGAGCGCGGCACAATCACCTTTCTGCCCAAAGGCGGCAACCAGCTGCCAGAAGCGATGCGGCTGAGCGGGCGCGCGCGCCTTGAGGGCGGCACGCTCACGCTGGAACAGATCCAGCTTTGGCCCAAGCAGGCGGACGGCGCCCTCTGCGGCATGCGCTTTGAACGCTAAGTCGCCCGCCACCGATCACCTCTTCGATACATCCCGAACCGATGCGCAACTTCCTCTTCCTGACCGCCAGCACCCGCGAACCGGGCCATGTCGGCAACACCGAAACCCTTGCCCGCACAGCGGCCGAAGCGCTGCCAACGGGCACGCCGCAGCGCTGGATTTCGCTCGCGCAGTGCGAACTGCCAACTTTCGTCGATCTGCGCCATACCGTCGGCAGTTACCCGCCGCCCCAGGGCGATGCCGCGACATTGCTCGACGCAACACTCGCAGCCAGCGACATCGTGTTCGTGTCGCCGGTGTACTGGTTCTCCGTCCCCTCACCGCTGAAGGCCTATCTTGACCAGTGGAGCGCGTGGATGCGGGTGCCCGGCGTCGACTTCAAGACCCACATGGGCGCAAAACGCCTGTGGGTGATCGCCACCAGCGGTGACCGCGCAAAGGCGCAGCCAATGTTCGACAGCTACAAACTGTGTGCCGACTTCCTCGGCATGCAGTGGATGGGCACGCTTTGGGGCAAGGGCGGCGCGCCCGACGCCGTGCTGGCCGACAGCGCCGCCATGGCCGCGGCACATACCTTCCTGACCGCGCCGGTGTGAACCTGCCCGACGCTTCGTAGGCCCCGCATCGCAAGCCGATGCCGACCGGCAAGCGCTAGATCGGCAAGCGGCTCGCTTCTGCAAAGCTCATCGTTACCTTACGCATCGCACTTCGAGGGAAGCGCACCTGCAGGGCAGCGCGCGTCACCGGGCGGATACGCTCGGCGCGCGCGCAGGCGAAGCGGATCTCACGCAGGGGCTCGCTGCTTTCGCCTTCAACCAGGAGGTTCATCGGCGTCAGCCGCATCACCCGCGGCGTGATCGACACCAGCGATTCGGACTGCTCGAGCACGCCGCGGACCACTTCAAGCTCGTGCTCCAGCGCGTCTGCACCGGCGCCGGACGCAGCCAGCGCGCGCGTGTTTTCTTCCAGCAACGTCTTCAGCGAATCGCCATCGTGCCCGCCCTCGTGCACATCGAAGCCGGTACCATGGCCGTGCAGCATCTGCAGGCGCGTCTGCAGCAGAGTGCGGTCGTCAGCGAGGCTCTTGCGTTCCTCACGCAGGGCATCGATGCGCTCCAAGGCAACCATGGCGAGCTCTTCAAACATCCGCCAGGCAACGGTGCGCCCCAGTCCCTCGATGTCCGGGGCAACGATATGAACGCGCGGGTTCGAGAAGCTGACGCTGGTCTGTACCACATCGCGCCGAAGCATCTCGCCCTCCATCGCCATGCCGAGGCCCTTGCGCTCGATCAGCGTGGTACCCAGCACCGCATAAGCCTCATCGAGCACCGGGTTCTGCTCGAACAACGCCTGCAAGGCCTCGGAGCGACTGAAGGCCGTAGCGAGTTCATCGGCGGAAACGAAGAACGCCGCGAGCTCGGGCGAGTCGTGCCAGTGTTCGGGCGACGCGTCGCAGGGCGCGGGCATCTGCTTCACGCTCGCGATGATGTGGCGGATCGTGCTTTCGACACCCGGGGCCAGCCGCTCGTGCGGGCGGGCGCACAGCGCAAGTTTCGGGTCGGTCTGACGGACCAGGAAATCGGTCGCATCGCGCACCAGTTGCGGCGAAACCAGATCCGCCGCAGCCGGCGTCTCGAGCTTGCGCAGCCAATCGAACAATCCCATGGTGTGCCTCCGTCATGCAGCTATGCCAGCGCGCATGGTGGGCTTGCGGCGCCTGCCGCGCCAGTGCCTGCGTCAACACTTGTCACCCCGTGCATCGGCGCAGCGCAGCGCGCGCCGACACGGTGCATCGCAAGCACATCGACAACAACGTCAAAAATGTCACCCTGCGGGTTGTGCGTCGTGCGACTTGCACCCCACAATTGCCGCCCTGACCTGCGCAGCGCCGGGACGCGCGCGCCGTATCAGCATGATTTTCCAAAGCATTGCGTCGGGGGGCGCAATGCGGCAATCAACCGTCTTCCGCGGTGCTTTTGGGCACAGAAGCCTGCTGCGGCAGATTCGGCGTATTTTTTGCTTCTCGCAATTCTGGCGCTGGAGACCGTCCGGCGCGTGAGGGGTGGCTGCTACCGGCGGCCATCTTGGGATTGATGATCTGGGGAGGTCGCTCGATTGAAGCGCATGGCTGCATGGAAACGCGTACGCAACGCGGGTTGCGCACGAGGCGGAAAGCATGGCTGGATCTGGTTCTACGGCGCGGCGATGCTGACCGCCTGGCACGGCACGGCGAGCGCGCAGAGCGCGAAACCGATACCTCAGGTGATGCCCGAGACCGAAGTGTCTGAAGCCACACGGCGTCAGGCGGAAGGCCCGATGCGCTTCATCCTGCAAGTGGAACAGGCGAAGGAAAAAGACAAGAAGCCGCCCGCACCACCGCGTGAAACCAAGCCGGTTGCGACTCCCCCGGTTGCGGCCAGCAAACCACGCCCTGCGCAAACGGCAACACCAAACGCGGTCGCTGCTGAAAGACCCGCAGCCACAACTCCAGCGGCGGAGGCGGCAACGGAGCCCGCCAAGCTGGCGGTGGCGGCCCCCGCCATCGAAGCAGCGCCTGCGGCGCCCGAACCGGCCGCATTGCCCCCGCCACCGCAACCGACGCTGGTGACGATGGTCGAGCCCGATATTCCGACACAGGTGCGACGCCGCCTGAAGGGCGCACAGAGCGCGACACTGCGCTTCAACGTGACGCCGGAAGGCGCCGTGGCGGATCTGGAAGTGCTGGAACTCAGCAACCCGGCGCTGCGCCAGCCAGTCGTCGATGCGATCCGGCAGTGGCGTTACAACCCGCCTGGCCAACTGGTGGCGCAGAAGGTGCAACTTCAGGTGATTGACTCGCCCGATTGAGGCAGTTCGCGGCAGGGGTGGTGCGGATACGACAAGGGGCGCTCTCGGGCGCCCCTTGTTTTGTAAAGCGAGGATGAGCCTTACGCGCCGTCGGGCACGCGCACCACCGGCGCCGGAGCGGGCGGGAACTTCAAGTGGCCGACGTAGGTGAGCGGCTGGTCGACCTGGATCGACGAGACGTCGCCTTCACGCATATGCAGGATGTCGGCCGGCGAAACCCAGGTCGGGTTCGACTTGGTGATCGGGTGGCCCGCCTCGCGATAGGCCTCCAGCACGAACTGGGAACAGAAGAAGCGGTCGTCGCCCGCCGTACCGTTGCCCAGCTGCACCGTCGCCAGCCCGTTGATGCACGCATCGCGGATCGTGGCCGGCACCGTCGGTAGCTCGCACAGCCGGCGCTCGATCGAGAACGGCGCCTGCATCATCACGCCGACGTAGTTGTAGCGGTCGCCGACCTTTTCCTGCGCGAAGCTGCGGATACGCGCGGCAGCCGCGTCATCCAGCGTTGGGTGCCGGAAGGCGACGACCACCGATTCCTCGTCCAGCACCTCGGCCACCGAGCGCACCCGCACGCCTTCGCCCACCGCCTCGGCCACTTCGCCGTTGCCGATGTAGAGCGCCGCATGGCTCACCGGCGCGAGCGTGAACAGGCGGATACCCGCCGAGGTGATGCCATTGGCGGCCGAAAGCAGGATGTCGCCGGCGCGCAGCAGCTGTTCGCCGATCAGGGTACCGCCGTTATGTGGTGACAAGGCCGTACGCTGGAAGGCGATCGGCGGCTGGCCGCCGGGGGCAAGCGCATCGAGCGGTTTTTCCGCAACCTGGGTGGCGCATGCGCTGCAGCACAACAGCAGACAGAGCAGGAGGATTCTGTGGATCACAGGCGAAGCCCTTCAAGACGAAGTCGCGATTGAAGCAGATTCGCCCTGCGCCGCGCCAGAGTCAGAAGCGCTGCAGGGAAAACGTCGCCGCGCATTGGCGCCGATCTCGCGACACCCGCGTTTGCCCAACCACCCTCGCGAACTGGACGTCGCTGCGCCGCGCCCGACTCCGCCAAACGGTTCAGAAGATGGCCCAACGTCGTAGGGCCCTTCAGCTTTTGCGGATTTCGCCGACAATGCACTTGGCTCCTGGCGAACCCGCGCAGGGCCGCAACGCGCACAGTGCCCGATGTCCGACAAGCAGCAAGTCCTGATTCCGGTCGCAGATTTCGAACTCACCGTTGGCAAGCCGGTGCCCTACAACCTGTTCACCCGCGGCGGCATCCTCGTGCTCGCAGCGGGCTCGGTGGTGGCCGACGACGACATGCTCGGCCGCCTGCTCAGCACACGCCCCTTCCGCACCGCGGAAGGCATTGCGCGCGCCGGCATGGCACTCGCCGACGAGGGCGACAAGGAACTGCTGATCGGCGAGAGCCGCGATCCGTTCCGCGAACTAGGCCATGCGGTCGAATCAATTGAACTGTTCTTGCGCCTACCAGGCGACGACGATGCACGCCCCTACAACGTGCCCTTCTTCGGCCTGATGCCGATGCAGGCCCTGATCGTTGGTGCGCCCTTCATCAGCCGCAACTTCTTCTGGCGCGACCACGAAGGCCTGCCTCTGTTCGTGAAGCTGCGCAGCGGCCGTTACCTGTATGCCTTCGAGACCAGCGTAACGCGCTATGGCGCCGCACCCGCCGCCTACCTGATGCTCGCGTATCCGAAAGTCGCGCAGCGCAAGGCCTACCGTTCGTCACTGCGGGTCAGCGCCGCGCTGCCCGCTGTAATCGAAGCCGCCGGCAAGGAAAAGCTCAAGGTCGCGATCTCAGACATGTCCGACAAGGGCTGCGCGGTCGACACGCAGTTCGTGATCGGCGAGATCGGCAGCCAGGTCACACTGACTTTCCGCATGCGTCTCGACAACGAGGCCTACATGCTGTCGCTGCCCTGCATCATCCGCAACCAGCAGGCGCGCAAAGGTGGCCTGTTGCATTACGGCCTCTCTTTCGGCGACACGCACCAACACCTGCCTTGGCATCAACGCATGGCCTTGAAGGCCTATCTTTACGACGGGCTGATTGATACCGGCACGCGGCAATAGCCGTCCTACAATCAGCAGATGCAAGCACCTGTTCCCGTCACCCTGCTGACCGGTTTCCTCGGCAGCGGCAAGACCACCCTGCTCAATCACCTGCTGCGCGATCCGGCCCTGGCCGGCTGCGCGGTGCTGATCAACGAAGTCGGCGAAGTCGGCCTGGATCACTTGCTGATCGAGCGCGTGGACGAGGAAGTCGTGCTGCTCGAATCCGGCTGCCTGTGTTGCACGGTGCGCGGCGACCTGGCCCGCACGCTGCGTGACCTGAGCATACGGCAGGAGGAAGGCCACCTCGCGCGGCTTGATCGCGTGGTGATCGAAACCACCGGCCTAGCCGACCCCGCACCGGTAATCCACACGCTGATGCGCGACCCTTTCCTCGCTCACCGCTTCCGGCTCGATGGCGTGGTGGCGACGCTGGACCCGCGCCACGCTGGCTGGCAGCTCGCGCAACACCCCGAAGCCGAGCGCCAGATCGCCTACGCGGACCGGATCGTGCTGACGAAATGCGACATCGCAACACAGGCCGAACGCGATGCCGCCGCGCGTGCGCTCGATCGCCTGAACCCGTCCGCCACACGCTTCGAAGGCCAGATGGGGCGCGTGCCGAACGACCTGCTCGCTGGCATGGCCTTCAGCCAGGGCCCGCGGCCGGCTGCGGCGCTGGGTACCTGGCTGGGCAGCGGGCGCGTGGAAGCCGCCGACGCACGCGACGCCTTCGGCCGCAACGTGAGTGCAACCCATTCGAGGGACATCCAGACTCATCTGCTGCGTTTCGAGACCCCCTTTGAGTGGGACGCCTTCATCGACGCCTTCGATCTGCTGCTGCAGGTCACCGGCGAACGCATCCTGCGGGTGAAAGGCCTGGTGAATGTCGCGGGCGAAGCAGGCCCGCGCGTCGTTCACGCGGTGCAACAGGAGCGCTATCCGGAGAGTCGTCTGCCGGACTGGCCCGACGACGACCGTGACACCCGCCTCGTCTTCATCACCCGCGATCTGCCGCGCGCACCGATCGAAAAGGCCTTCCTCGCGCTCTGCGGGGTCAGCGCACGGCCAACGGTGCCGGCCTGAGCTGCCAGCAAGCCAGTCGGGGCAGTTGCTTGTCATTTATTACAGATGCATCATCCGGGGCTTCCATTTTGTAGTTTTCAGTGATTTGCGGGGCAGCACATGGGTATTCAGAGGTTTGCATCGATTCGTGGGCTCCGCTCCGCATACCTGTCGGCCGTCGCCGTCGCGCTGATGACCGCCTGCGGCGGCGGGGGCGGCGCCGCATCGACCCGCACTGACGGCGGCAGCGGCACGGGCGGCGGCAACGAAGGTGAAGTTGTTGCGCCGCCCAATATCATCGCCGGCCAGGAAATCGGCACCGTCACCGTTGCGCCAAGCACCGACGCGAGCGGGCCGATCGTCGCCACCTTTGGTGTCACGCTGCCACCCGGCACGGCCGAGAACATCATTGCGCAGCGCGGCGGCGCCAACATCGCCACGCAGATCGACGTCAAGCGCCGCCATGCCGACGGCACAATCCGCCACGCGATCATCTCGACGCAGCTGCCCGACGCAGCGGGCGGGCCGATCAAGCTCGCCACAGCGAACACCAGCGCGACGGGCGGCGCCGATCTGGCGACGATGCTGGCCGGCACGGTCAACTACATCGTCGAGATCCGCGAAGCGGGCACCTCGTATCGCACCAGCCTGCGTGATGCGCTCAAGAATGGCGGCGACGCTTGGCTTAGCGGCCCGCTGGTGAACGAATGGCGCGCCCGCGTCGCACCGGTGGACGCCAACAAGTCGGCCCACCCCGGGCTGCGTGTGCTGTTCGATGCACGTTTCGAAAGCAGCAAGCGTGGCCGCGCCTCGATCACGATCGAGAACGTCGAATCGACCGCGGCGCGCGGGGACCGCACTTACGACATCACGATGACGGACGAGCGCGGCACCGTGCTGTTCAACCAGACCGCCATCACGCAGCCCTACCAGACCCGCTACCGCAAGGTGTTCCAGTTCGGTGGCGCGGCGAGCCCGATCGTGGCGCCTGACATCGCGCTGCTGAAGAAGAGCCGCGCGATCCTGAACTACACCGACACGCCGCTGCCAGCCAGCGCGGTGGACAACATCGTCAGCCAATGGACCAAGTCCAAGCGTGGCCTGTTCGACAGCGGTATCGTCACCTCCGCGATGCCCAACACAGGCGGCCGCATGGACATTGGCCCGCTACCCGCCTGGACCGTCATCGCGTTGCTCTCCGGAAATCCGAGAGCCCATCAGGTGATGTACGACGCCGCAGAGCGCGCGGGCGTGTTCTCTGTGCATTACCGCGACGCCGAAACCGGCGACATCATCAGCATCAACAAGCACCCGACGGTCACGCTGGGCAGCGCATCGCAATGGTCCGACCCGGCCGACCGCCTGCCGAACACGACGCTGCCACGCACCACCCCGCACCAGCCGGATACCGCCCACCAGCCCTCGCTGGCCTTCGTCCCCTACATGCTCAGCGGCGACCGCTACTACCTCGACGAGTTGTATTTCTGGGCCGACTGGAACCTGATCTCGATGCACCACGACTACCGCGAGAAAGAGAAAGGTCTGGTGCACAACGACCAGGTACGCGGTCAGGCGTGGTCGATGCGCACTCTGGCCCATGCAGCATGGATCGCGCCGAGCAGCGACTGGCAGGCGGCGTATTTCGACGACAAGGTGAAACAGAACCTCAGCTGGTACGCCACCAACGCGATCCCGATGAATCCGCTTGGCTGGTGGAAAGGCACATCCAGCTCCGACGGCTCGCTCGATCTCGCGCCGGAGCCGGGCATGTCGCCGGAGGTCACGCACTGGTTCTCGCCGTGGATGAACGACTTCTTCGCGCTGATGCTGGCCTACTGCAATGACTTGGGCTACCCCGCCGCGGCCGCACGTGACTGGACACTTGGCTTCACCGCCAAGCGCTTCACCAGCAACCCGGACTTCAGCCCCTTCGATGGCACCAGTTACCGTCTGGCCGGACTGCTCAAGGGCAACGTGCCAATCAAGACGATGGCCGACCTGACCCGCTACAGCTTCTACACCCGCACAGGCGGCGCACCGACCGAACTGCATTCAACCGGCGACTCGGCCGGCTACGCGATCCAGGCATACGCCGCACTCAGTGCTGCCCATGACGCGGGCGTCGCCAAGGCCGACGAGGCCTTCGTGTTCGTGCGCGAACAGATCCTCAAGAAGGGCGGCACCAACGCCTACCTCGGCGACCCGACCTGGAACATCGTGCCGCGCACGGCCGTTGCCGGCATCAGCGGCTCGCCGGGCCTCAACAGCGGCGGCACCACGCCGACCCCGCCGCTGCCACCGGTTGTCGACGATCTGCCACGCGACGCAAACGGCACGATCAAGCCGGAGTGGTTTGCGGCCCTGCCCCTGAACGGCTGGACGGAAATGCCCGGCTCACGCCTGCTCGACAACGTCGCCGTACCGGCGGGTTTCGCGGCCAGCGACCTCACCTCCATCGTCTATGCCTGGGGTGGCGCGGCGCTAGACACCAAACGCAACGGCCTGCACCTGTTCGGTGGCGGACACGGCGACGGCAAGTGGAACGGCCTGCTGTTCTTCGGTTTCGACAACTACCGCTGGAGCACCACTTGGGGCGGCACGCCACGTGAGCAGATTCTCGGTAATAGTGGCAACTGGTCGACCAACGAAGTCGGTACCGATTCGCTCAACGCCGACGGCAACCCGATGGCGTCCCATGGCTGGTACGGCTATGCCTGGATTGCCGAACGGGACGAACTTTTCCTCGGCGTAAGGCGCAACGTGGTCTGGGATCTGGCGGGCAAGCAGTGGCGCAAGCCTTTCCTCGACTGGAGCACCTCGAAGTGGTCGAGCGACATCCAGGCCTGGCCGCACAAGGGAAAGGTTTACGTCTTCTGTGCCAGCAGCGAGTACGGTGGCTGGGTGTTCGATCCAGCCGGCCAAACAACGCTTGCAGACGGCAGCAAGGCGGTTGGTAGCTACACCCCGATCGCGGGACTTGCCAACACCTACCCTTGCCGCTGGAAGGAGATCGCGGTGCACATGCCAGAGCGCGGCGAAGTGCTCCGCTTCCGGCCGAAGGACAGCAGCACGCCGGTGCACGTACTGACGCTGGACGACTTCACGCGCAGCTACAAGGTGGACCCGACCGGCAAGGGTTGGGAGGCGGTCGTCAACGATCTGCCCTACACCGGCGACGTGGCCGGTGCCGCCTTCGCACCGGGCGCCACGCGCGCCGATGACCGGATCTACATCCTGGAGAACGTCAGCAACGGCCGGCTGTGGGAGATCAACCCGAACGACTGGAGCGGCAAACTGCTGACGACCACCGGAACAGGCCCCGGCGCTGCCCGCTACGGCTACTACGGCCGCTTCGTTTTCGACCGCAAGCACGGCGTGCTGATGGCGATGCCGGGCGTCACCACCGACGGCAGTACCGACGTACCGAACGTCCGCATCATCCGCGTCCGCTGAACACCCGGCGGCGCAGCGCCGGTGTGGCAATCCCGCCGCACTGACGCTGCACCGGCGGCCGCCCGCGGTATCCTTGTCAATTGCGACAAGGAAGCTTGAACGTGACACCCCGCCTCACCCCGGCGCAGCAGCTCGCTGTGCCCGCCATGCGCTGTGACCGCAACGCGATTGCGGCCCCGTTTCTGCCGGATGCGATCGATGTCTGCGCAGCCTAAACCTGAGTTCCAGCCCGCCGTAACCTGGACGCGGCCGGTGTGGTTGCTGGCCGCACTGCTGGCCACGCTGTCCTCGCTCGGCCCGTTTGCTATCGACACCTACCTGCCGGCCTTCGAAGGCATCGCCCAAGGCCTGGCGACGACGCCGGTGCATTTGCAGCAGACGCTGTCGGGCTACCTCGCCGGCTTCTCGGTCATGATGCTGTTCCACGGCGCGCTGTCCGATAGCTTCGGGCGCCGCCCAGTCGTGTTCGTCGGGCTTGCGGTGTTCGCGCTGGCAAGCGTGGTGTGTGCCACCGCCTCCCACGTCGGCGTGCTGATTGCAGGGCGGGTGCTGCAGGGCATGAGTTGCGGCGCCGGCATCGTGGTCGGCCGCGCGATCGTGAGGGATCTGTTCGCGGCAGTGCATGCACAGAAGCTGATGAGCCAGATCACGCTGTTCTTCGGCGCCGCCCCGGCCATCGCACCCATCATCGGTGGCTGGCTGTTTGCCGGCTTCGGTTGGCGCGCAATCTTCTGGTTCCTCGCGCTGGTCGCCGTCAGTGTGCTGGTACTGGCCGCCCGTACCCTGCCCGAAACCCTGCCGCCCGAGCGCCGCCAGCCCTTCACCCCGCTGGCGCTGTCGCGCGGCTACTGGCAGGTCGTGTCGGACAAGCGTTTCCTGCTGCTGACGCTGGCAGCCGGCGTGCCGTTCAACGCGATGTTCGTATTCATCCTGTCCGCACCAATGCTGCTGGGCCACCATCTGAAACTCGCGCCGACGCAGTTCTTCTGGCTTTTCTGCTGGGGCATCAGCGGCATCATGGGCGGCGCCTGGGCCAGCGGCCGGCTGGCCGGGCGCATCCCGCGCGAGCGCCAGGTGCGCTGGGGCTTCGGCATCCTACTGGTGGTGGCGTTCGCCAACACGCTGTATCACGCCTTCATGCCGGCCAATGTGTTCTCTGCGATCCTGCCGGTCGGCCTGATCGGCTTCGGCTGGTCGATGCTGGCGCCCTGCGTGACGCTGCTGGTGCTGGACCGCTTCCCGGAACGGCTGGGTCTGGCTTCGTCGCTGCAGGCCTGCCTCGCGAGCCTGTCAAACGCGATTGTGGCCGGGCTCGTCGCGCCGATTGCGATGGCGAGCGTCGCAGGCCTGGCGCTGGCTTCCTTCGTGCTCGGCTTTGCCGGCTGGGCGGCGTGGAAGCTCTACCGGATCGACGTTCGGCGCGTGATCCGCGCCGAACAGCAAGCACAGCGCGGCGGTTGATCCGTCCGCGGCCGTCCGTCAGTAATCGCTACGTTGGCCCTGGTTCTCGCGCTGCAGGCGCTCCAGATAGGCCTTGTCGCGCTCGAGACGACGTTTCGCCTCGGCCGCCTGACGCTCTCGCTCGCGGCGGTCGTCGGCGGCAATGCGCTCGGCTTCGCGCCGCGCGCGTTCAGCCTGCTGGCGTTCTTCCCGTTCGGCACGCTCACGGCTGTACTCCAGATCCTGCGACACCCGATCGGCTTCACGGCGCGCCTGCTCCACCTCTTGCTGACGCTGGCGTTCGGTCCGCTCCGCGGCCTCGCGCTCGCGACGCTCACGCCATTCCGCTTCGCGCGCAACACGCTCCTCACGCGCTAGCGCCTGCTCCTCCGGCGTGCCTTCGGTCTGTTCGCGTTCGATTCGCTCGACTTCGGCGCGCTGGCGCGCTGCGGCATCCTCCGGCGACCCAACTGTCGCACCGAGGCGGAACCACCAGCCGGCTGGCAGGATCAGCAGCAACGCCAACACGCCAATGATCACGCGCGGCGAACCCGGCAGCCGCGGACCAGACGACTGAAGTTCCGGCGCGAAAGCTGCGATCGCCTCGTCCGGCGTCATTACCGGGCGCAGCGAACCATCGTAGGCGGCACGCCGGTTCTCGTCGCCCAACACATACCAGGCCTCGCGTACAGCGACGCAGCGGATCGCATAGTCCTCGGCCGTCGCCGGCGTTGCGCGCTCGGGCGCGTACTCGGCCAGCAATCGGTCGGTTGCCGCACGCAGCGTTGCCTGGTCAGCGGTCTGCGGGACGCCCAGCACGTCGTAGAGGGTCTTTTTCATCGGCGGGATGATAGCGTTCAGTGCAGCCGCATCACACTGTTATTCTCTTCCTGCAAGCGTTCGAGTTCGGCCTTGTCGCGCTCCAGTCGGCGGCGCGCCTCGTATGCGCGCTGGGCTTCGGCCTGCTTTGCCTCCTGCTCGCGCGCGTGGCGCTCGGCATCCGCCGCCTCACGCGCCGACATTGGTTCGTCCGCATACTCGACCTCCTCCCGCGCCTGTTCGTTGGCGTCGGCGGCCTTCATCGCGGCCTCGTACTCGCGCTGGCGGCGCGCTTCGGCCGTTTCAGCCGTCGGCGCACCGCTCAACCGCTCCTGAATTTGAACCTGGTTGGCCGCTTCGCGACGCCTCGCTTCGACCTCGTTCGACACGCCCTGCGCCCAGCGATCACTCTGGTGCAAGAAGCTGCGCACGCCCTGCCACAGGCCGAAGGCCAGCAGGATGACCGTGCCAAGCAATAGCCAGCGCATCCGCCCGGACGACTCCACGCCGGGGCCGACGCCGGCCAGCATCGCGATCTCACGGCTCGGCGCCGCGCCGCGCAGGCGTTCGTCGTAGGCCGCGCGCGTCACCGGGTTGCCCAGCACACTCCAGGCCTCCCGCACCGCGAAGCGCTGCGCATCGCGGTCGGGCTGGTCCGCCGCGGCGGGGCTGTCGAGATGTTCGACCAGCCTCTCATAGCAGCGCTTGAGCTGCGCATCGGTGAAATCCTCGCGGGCTTGCAAGGCATCGTAGAGCGTTCGTTTCATGGGGAGGCCGCGTTCCGGGGTCGTCGGGTAGGTGGTGTCAGCGCAGGCGCATCGCGCGGTTGTTGTCGTCCTGCAAACGCTCCAGCATGGCTTTCTCGCGTTCCAGGCGTTCGCGGTTCTCGGCAGCGCGTTCGGCGGGCGCGGCCGCGGCCTGCTCGCGTTCGGCTTCGGCGCGGGCGCGCATCTCGGCGGCCTCGGCGGCTTCACGCTCGCGCGCCGCTTCACGGGCGGCGATCTGTTCGTCGGACTCGCGCCGTGCCTCCTCGTTGGCGCGGGCGTCCTGTTCGCGCTGCCAGCGTTCTTCGCCGGCCGGCAGTCCGCTGGCGGACCGGTCCATCTGGGCCTCGATGCGCGCACGGTTTTCCGCGTCGCGCGCACGCGCCTCCGCCTCATTGGCTTCAGCCTGCGCCCGGGCGCGGTCGCTCGACCAGGAGAAGCTGCAGCTGCGCCAGCCGATCACCAGTAGGCTCAGCACCGTAATCAGCACCAGCAGGCGACCAACGCGCCAATCAAAAAGGGGGCGGCCGACAGCGGCGTCCTGCTCGGGCATCACCTCGTCCAAGGATGGCGTGTCGAAGGCGCTGTCGGGCAGGGTCGCGTCGTAGGCCGCGCGCGCCTCGGGGTTGCCCAGCACGGCCCACGCGGCGTTGAGTTCATTGAGACGTTCGGCGGCGGGCCCGGAGATCTTCGCCTCGCGTTCGAGCGGATCGGCGAGCCGCTGCCATGCGGCGAGCAGCTCGACTTCGCTGGCACGCGGATGCGCGCCGATAACCTGGTACAGCGTGCGGGCCATGGTCGTGCCGCATAGGAATTGACGGATTTGTCGATTCTAGCGGCGAAGCCCCGGAGGGTCTGTCAAAAAATGCCGCAGCACGGCCTGCTGCTGCGGCATCGATAATGCGCTCAGTGGCTCGCGTCGACCTCCAGACCGTTTTCCACACGGCGCACGCCTTCGATGCTGGCGACCAGTGCCAGCGCACGCGACACGCTGTCGGCGTCGCGCAGGCCGCCGCGCAAAGTCACCACGCCTTCGTTGGCGGCCACTTCGATGCGCGCCTCCGCCAGACCCGGATCGGCCTTCAGCGCAGCGCTGACTTGTGTCTGCAGCGCCTTGTCCTGGGCAGTGGGCGCAGCGAAGCTCGATGCATTGGCGGCCGGTTCGGCGGCCTGCAGCACCGCGCTGAGGCCAACTGCGAGCGAGGCCGAGGTGAGTAGAACAACAACGGTCTTGGGGTAGTTCATCGGGGCACTCCTTGTTTCAGGAAGATCGGATGCGCGGCGCTGAACGCCGCGGCATGCCCCGTATCGCAACCGCCGTGCCATCTTCAGGAAACCCTTAACCTGCAAGGCATTCCGGCCGTCACTCGCCGCTTCGCCCACCCAAGCGGGGGCCGGAACGTCGCGCTACGACGACGGCATTCCGGTGCCCGGCCCGAGCGCCCCGCCGCACGGCGCTTCGCGGCGTCGGGCGAGTGCGACGCTCAGGCGGTGTTGCGGAACATCGCCGGCGTCAACTCATGGCGCTGTAGCAGGCGGTAGAACTCGGTGCGATTGCGGTCGGCGAGCCGCGCGGCGTCCGACACGTTGCCATCGGTGAGCTTGAGCAGTTGGGTCAGGTAGTTGCGCTCGAAGCGCTGCTTCGCTTCGGCATAGGTCAGCGCCTCCATGCTGCGCACCCGCAACGCACGCTGCACCAGCGAGGCCGGGATCAGCGGCGCGGTCGACAGCGCGCTGACCTGCTCGACCACGTTGTAGAGCTGGCGCACGTTGCCCGGCCAGGCGGCGGTGGCGAGCGCCTCGATCGCGTCCGGCGCAAAGCCGCTGAGCGTCTTGCGGTACTTCGTCGCAAGCTGGCGCAGGAAGGAGGCGGCGAGCAACGGGATATCCTCGCGCCGCTCCGACAGCGGCGGCAGCAGCAGCGACACGACGTTTAGGCGGTAGAACAGATCCTCGCGGAACTGCCCTTCGGCCATCGCGGTGTCGAGGTTACGGTGTGTCGCCGAAACGATGCGCACATCGATCGGCACGGCACGGGTGGCGCCCACCGGCCGCACCGCGCGCTCCTGCAGCACGCGCAGCAGCTTCACCTGCAGCGCGAGCGGCATGTCGCCGATTTCGTCGAGGAACAGCGTGCCGCCGTCGGCCGCCTGGAACAGACCATTGTGCGACGCGATTGCGCCGGAGAAGGCGCCCTTCACATGGCCGAACAGTTCGGATTCCAGCAGCTGTTCCGGGATCGCGCCGCAATTGATTGCGATGAAAGGCGCCGCCGCACGCGGGCTGGCGCGGTGGATCGCGCGCGCCAGCAGTTCCTTACCGGTACCACTCTCGCCGCGGATCAGGATGCTGGCGTCGGAGGCTGCCACCATGCGCGCCTCTTCCAGCACTTCCGCCATGCGGTTGCTGCGGCTGACGATGCCTGCGCGCCAGCTAGCGTCGTCATGCGCGCCGACCGCCTCGCTCCGCGCACCGAGCGACAGCGCCTGCGTCACCTTGTCGAGCAGGACGCGGCTGTCGAAGGGTTTGGTCAGGTAGCCGAAGACGCCGCGCGACATCGCCTCCACCGCATCGGGGATGGTGCCGTGCGCGGTCAGCAGGATCACCGGCAAGGACGGATGGCTGCGCTGGATGTCGCCGAACAGCGCAAGGCCGTCACGGTCGGGCAGGCGCACGTCGCTGATCACCAGATCCGGTCGCTCGACCGACAGGCGCGCCAGCGCCGCCTCCGCCGAGGCGGCAGCGGTCACGCGGTAGCCATTGGCCGACAGGCGCATCGAAATCAGCCGCAGCAGGTCGGCGTCGTCATCCACCAGCAGCAGGTGGGCGGCGCGCGCCGTGTCGGACTGTGAAACCACGTAGGGAACGCTCATCGCGTGCTCTCCTTTCGAGGGGCCGGCCGTGCCGGGCGGTTGGGGAGACTGCGCTCGATTTCGGCGAGCGCATCGATCTTGTCCTGCAGTGCATCGGCACGGCGCTGCGCCTCGCGTGCGCTGGCGCTGGCACGGTCCGCCGCCAGTTCGGCGCGCTGGCGAGCGAGATACTGGTCATGCAGCAGGCGCGCCAGCGGCTGCAGGATCTGCGCCTGCGCCGCGTCGGAACGCAACACCGCGTCGAGCTGCGCCAGAGCGCGTGGAAAGTCGGGATTTGCGCCGCTGCCAAGCTGCATCGCGAGCTGCATCTGTTGCAGCGGGTTTTGCGGCCGTGCCGGCGCCACCGCCGCACCCGGCTTCTGGCTCGCGCTGTAGAAGGCCAGCGCCGCATGCAGCGCGCTGTCGTCCGGTGCACGCACCGGCTCCTCGACGCGCGTCGGCTGGGTGCTACAGGCGCCCAGCATGGCCAGCAGCCACGCGGCGAGCGTCGCGCGCACCGCGCTCATCTCAGGCTTCATGCGGTAACTCCACGCGGAAATGCGCACCGCCGTCGTCCGGCAGCAGCGCGATGCTGCCGCCGTGCGCTTGCACCATCTCGCGAACGATAGACAGCCCGATGCCGCTGCCCCCGCGCGCGCCTTCGGGCTGGCGGCTGCCCTGGTAGAAGGGGTCGAAGATGCGGCCGCGGTCCTGCCGCGCAACGCCCGGCCCCTGGTCGATGCAATCCACCCAAGCATTGCGCTCGCTGCGCCCCAACACGAAACGCACGAGGCCGCCGTTGGGGCTGAAGCGGATCGCGTTCGACAAGAGGTTGCCGAACACGATCGCGAGCTTGCCGGCATCGGCCACGACGAAGGTGTCCGGCCCGCTCAACTGCACTTCGATACGGCGCGACTGGCAGGGCAGCGCCTGTTCCCGCATCACCGCCTCGATCACCTCGCGCAGCGAGAGCTTCTTGCAGTCGAGCCGGCGCGCGTCGAAAGCCGCCGCGTTGTAGCCGAGCAGCGCCTCGATCCGGGTCTGAAGCAGCACGCTGTTCTCGGTGAGGATCTTCACGACTTCGGCCTGCCCATCCTGCAGGGGGCCGAGCACACGGTCCTCGAGCAACGCGATGCCCTCGTGCAGTGACGCGAGCGGCGTCTTCAGCTCGTGCGACACATGGCGCAGCACCCGCTGGCGATCGGCTTCAAGCTCGGCAAGCCGGCTCCGCAGCCAATCGAGCCGCCGCCCGACGCGACGCAGGTCGGCCGGGCCGCGGATATCCACCGGCGTATCGAAACGATTGGCGCCCAGGTCGTCGATGCTGCGCTCCAGTCGCCCGAGCGGACGCACCAGCCACAGGCCGAACACCAGCGCCAGCACGACACTGCCGGCCAGGGCGGCGAACACCTGCAGGCCGAGGCGCGCACGATTGCCATCCAGCGTATCGAGCAGCTCGCGGTTCTGGTGTTCCACCACCTGCTGCGCTGCGGTGGCGAGTTGTTCGTTGACGTCACCCAGCCGCTGCAAGCCTTCCTGCAGCGGTTGCGCCGCGGTGTCGTCGAGCAGACCGGCCACCGCGCTGGCGGCGGACTCCCAGTCGGCGACATGGCCGCCGAGCGCCGGGCGCAGCGGCTGCAGCGACGCGAGTGCCTCGTCGCGCGCCTGCATGAAGCGGCCGCGCAAGGCCTCGTCGCGCAGCACACGGAACTGCCGCGCGCTGCGCGCCATGTCCACCGTGCGCTCGCCGACCAGTTGCGTCGCGGCCGTCACCTCCACCGCATGGGCCGCGGCGGCGCGACTTTCGGCCGCAAACGCTTCGAGCATGCGCACACCACGCCAGGCCGTGCTGCCGAGGAGCAGCGCGATCAGCAGGAAGGCGACAAGGAGAAGCTGGCGAAAGGAAACCCGGGACATCTGCGGCGAGCGTGGCCATCCACGGCGCGCCGCCGGTGATGCCAATGGAATCAGGAGCCGCGATCAGAACACGCATGCGAGCGCTTGACCAGAGGCAGCGACGCTGTCGTCACATCCCGACACACTTGAGTGCCGCAAGGCCAGCCGGATCGGGGCTTGCCACCGATTTTCGCGTCGCCGTGGAGCGACACTTTTGTGCCAATGGCACCGACAGGCTTCGATGATTATCGCGCAATCGCCCGGCCCGCCGGCACTGGCATGCAAACTGCATTGTCGGCCCTGCCCATGCATCCGGGCGCATCACCGAACCGGCAGGAGTCCACATGATCGCCAAACCCAGCATCCTCGACCAGCACCGCGAATCGCGCAGCATCCGCCGCCCACCGGCATCCGATTCCCTGCCGGGCGTGCCCGACTCTTTCAAACCCGCCGCCTTCCCGGCCACCTCGAGTAGCCCGGTGGCGGACAACCGGCTGGTCGTGGGGCCGCGCGTGAAACTCAGCGGCGCACAGATCCTCGATTGCGACACCTTGCGGGTCGAAGGCCATGTCGACGCCGCGTTGGAAAGCCGCGTGATCGAGATTGCCGCCGGCGGCAGCTTCAACGGCGCCGCGCGAGTCGAGGCAGCAGATGTCAGCGGCCGCTTCGAGGGTGAGCTGCATGTCAGCGGCCGCCTCAAGCTGCGCGCCGGTGCGCAGATCCGCGGCAAGGTGCGCTATGGCAGCCTGGTGGTGGAAGCCGATGCGACGCTGTTCGGCGATGTTGCGCCGGCAAGCCAGGCCGACAACGCCCCCACAGCGGAGCGCCCGAGCGCGCAGATCGCGTCGATCACGGCCTTGCTGGCCTGAGCACATGCGGCGCGGTGGCGCCGCTTCGGCGGCGCATCATTTCAATAATTCTTGTAATATTGAATGATGCATAGGGATAACGCCGCTACGGTCTTCGAATCGCTCGCATCGGGCATCCGGCTCGATGTGTTCCGCCTGCTCGTTCGGCAGGGGCCGGCTGGCATGGTGGCGGGCGACGTCGCCGGTGCGCTCGATATCGCGCCGAACAAACTCTCCTTCCACCTGAAGTCGCTGCTCCACGCCGGGCTTGTCACGGTTGAGCAGGAGGGGCGTTTCCAGCGCTATCGCCCGAACATCGCGCTGGTCGCCGATCTGGTTGCCTATCTCACTGCGGAGTGCTGCGGCGGGCGGCCGGAGGCCTGCGCGGATCTGCCCGCCACGCCGTGTTGCCCCGAAACCGCTGTCGAAGTCGATGAAAGCCATGACGCAAACACCTGACACTGCCAACACACCCGCACCGATGAACGCCTTCGAGCGCGGGCTGAGCCTGTGGGTTTTTCTCTGCATCCTCGCGGGCATTGCGCTCGGCCAGCTGTTGCCCGGCGTTTTCCAGGCGATAGGCCGGCTTGAGTTCGCGCAGGTGAACCTGCCGGTCGGCCTGTTGATCTGGGTGATGATCATTCCAATGCTGGTGAAAGTGGATTTCGGCGCACTGCATCAGGTTCGCCAGCATGTTCGCGGCATCGGTGTGACGCTGTTCGTGAACTGGCTGGTGAAGCCGTTCTCGATGGCCCTGCTCGGCTGGCTCTTCATCCGCCAGCTATTCGCGCCGCTGCTGCCGGCTGAGCAGATCGACAGCTACATCGCCGGGCTGATCCTGCTGGCCGCCGCCCCCTGCACCGCGATGGTCTTCGTGTGGAGTCGCCTGAGCAATGGCGACCCGCTGTTCACGCTGTCGCAGGTGGCGTTGAACGATTCGATCATGGTGTTCGCGTTCGCGCCGCTGGTCGGGCTGCTGCTGGGTATCTCCGCCATCACCGTGCCATGGGCGACCTTGGTCACCTCGGTCGTGCTTTACATTGTGATTCCGGTGATCCTTGCGCAGCTATGGCGCCATCGCTTGCTGGCCAAGGGTCAGGCGGCTTTCGATGCCGCGATGGCGCGCATCGGGCCGTGGTCGATCAGTGCATTGCTGGCCACGCTGGTGCTGCTGTTCGCCTTTCAGGGCGAGGCGATCATTCGCCAGCCCTTGGTGATTGCACTGCTCGCGGTGCCGATCCTGATCCAGGTCTTCTTCAATGCCGGGCTGGCCTACTGGCTCAACCGGCGGCTTGGCGAACAGCACAGCGTCGCCTGCCCCTCGGCGCTGATCGGCGCCTCCAATTTCTTCGAGCTGGCCGTCGCCGCCGCGATCAGCCTCTTCGGCTTCCAATCCGGCGCTGCGCTCGCCACGGTGGTCGGCGTGCTGATCGAGGTGCCGGTGATGCTGCTGGTCGTACGCATCGTCAATGCCAGCAAGCCCTGGTACGAACAACAACCCCGCTGAGAACAGGACGCCCCAAATGAGTCAGGTGACGATCTATCACAACCCCGCCTGCGGTACGTCGCGCAACACGCTGGCGATGATCCGCAATGCCGGCATCGAGCCGGAGGTGGTGCTCTATCTGCAGACGCCGCCCAGCCGGGACACCCTGCTGGCGCTGATCCGCGACAGCGGCCTCGCGGTGCGCGACGTGATCCGCCAGAAGGGCACGCCTTACGAGGAGCTGGGCCTCGCCGACCCGACGCTGAGCGACGACGCACTGATCGACGCGATGCTCGCGCACCCGATCCTGATCAACCGGCCGATCGTCGTCACGCCGCTCGGCACCCGCCTGTGCCGGCCTTCGGAACTGGTACTCGACATCCTGCCGCAGCCGCAGCAAGGTGCCTTCACCAAGGAGGACGGCGAAGCGGTGGTGGACGCGCAGGGCCGCCGCCTGATCTGAGCCAGCGCCGCGCCGCCGCAATCCGGAACGAGATTGTCGTGCACCGGGTAGCGGCCGGCGCCACCGCGAACCATACTGGTTGCACCCACAGAGAACACAGGTGCAACCATGTCCGCCACCACCCTCGGCGTCAAACTCGACGACGCCGCACGCGAACGCATCCGCCTGGCCGCACAAGGGCTTGAGCGCACGCCGCACTGGCTGATCAAACAGGCCATCTTCCATTACCTCGACGCGCTGGAGCACGGCCACACACCGCCGGAATACGACGGCAGCGGTGCGCTGATCGAGGCGGACGAGCGCCCGGCCCCGGCCGAAGGGCCGCAACCCTTCCTCGACCTGGCGCTTGGGGTGCAACCGCAGAGCGAACTGCGCGCCGCCATCACCGCCGCCTACCGCCGGCCGGAACCCGAAGCGCTGGCGATGCTGTTGCCGCTGGCCCGCCAGTCGGCCGAACGCACCGATGCGACCCGCTCGCTCGCGACGCAGCTGGTCGAAGCGCTGCGTGCGAAAGGCACCGGCGGCGGCCGCAACGGGCTGGTGCAGGGCCTGCTGCACGAGTTCGAACTCTCAAGCCAGGAAGGCGTGGCGCTGATGTGCCTCGCAGAGGCGCTGCTACGCATCCCCGACCGCGCCACCCGCGACGCGCTGATCCGCGACAAGGTCGGCCGCGGCGACTGGGCCGCCCACCTCGGCCAGTCCGAATCGCTGTTCGTGAACGCCGCGACCTGGGGGCTATTGATCACCGGCAAGCTGGTCGGCACGCAGTCGGAATCGGGCCTCAACAACGCACTGTCGAAACTGATCGCGAAGAGCGGCGAGCCGGTGGTGCGCAAGGGCGTGGACATGGCGATGCGCCTGATGGGCGAGCAGTTCGTCACCGGCGAAACGATTGCCGAAGCGCTGGAGAACGCGCGCGGCCACGAAGCCAAGGGCTTCCGCTACTCCTACGACATGCTTGGCGAAGCCGCGCTGACCGCCGCCGACGCCGAGCGCTACTACGCCGCCTACGAGCAGGCGATCCACGCCATCGGCCGCGCCGCCGCCGGGCGCGGCATCTACGAAGGGCCAGGCATCTCGGTGAAACTGTCGGCGCTGCATCCGCGCTACAGCCGCGCCCAGCGCGACCGCGTGATGGACGAGTTGTACCCGCGGCTCGCAGCGCTGACTAAGCTCGCGCGCCGCTACGACATCGGGCTCAACATCGACGCGGAGGAAGCCGACCGGCTCGAAATCTCGCTCGATCTGCTGGAACGGCTGTGCTTTGACCCCGAACTTGCCGGCTGGCATGGCATCGGCTTTGTGATTCAGGCCTATCAGAAGCGCGCGCCGCATGTGGTCGACCATGTGATCGAACTCGCCCGCCGCAGCCGCCGACGCCTGATGGTGCGGCTGGTGAAGGGCGCCTACTGGGACAGCGAGATCAAACGCGCCCAGGTGGACGGCCTCGAAGGCTACCCGGTGTGGACGCGCAAGCTGCACACCGATGTCGCCTACCTCGGCTGCGCGCGCAAGCTGCTCGACGCACCCGAGGCGATCTACCCGCAATTCGCCACGCACAACGCCTACACCGTCGCCGCGATCTACCAGATGGCCGGGCAGAACTACTACGCTGGCCAGTACGAGTTCCAGTGCCTGCACGGCATGGGCGAACCGCTGTACGAAGAGGTGGTGGGCGCAGACAAGCTCGGCCGCCCGTGCCGCGTGTATGCGCCGGTCGGCTCGCACGAGACGCTGCTGCCTTACCTCGTCCGCCGGCTGCTGGAGAACGGCGCCAACAGTTCCTTCGTGAACAAGGTCGGCAACGACAAGGTGCCGGTCGCGGAACTGGTCGGTGACCCGGTCGCCGAGGCCGAAGCGCTGCAGCCGGTGGGCGCGCCGCATCCGGCGATCCCACTGCCGCGCGCCTTGTTCCCGGATGGGCGACTCAATTCGGCGGGGCTTGATCTCTCCAACGAACAACGGCTTGCATCAATCTCAGCCGGTTTGCTGGTAACGCGCGAGCAAACCTGGCGCGCCGTGCCACTGCTGGCCGATGGCCCGCGCGCCGGTCTCGCCCAGCCGGTCACGAATCCGGCGGATCGGCGCGATGTGGTCGGCGAGGTGATCGAAGCCAGCACGCAGGATGTGGCCGACGCCCTGGGCCACGCCTTCCACGCGCAGCCGGTGTGGCAATCCACGCCTGCCGCGGAGCGCGCCGCGGTACTGGAGCGCGCCGCCGACCGTTTCGAAGCGGAACGCCATGCGCTGATCGGGCTGGCGATCCGCGAGGCCGGCAAATCGCTGCCGAACGCGGTGGGCGAGGTGCGCGAAGCGGTCGACTTCCTGCGTTACTACGCCGGCCTGGCGCGTGCCAACGATGGCGCCCGCCCGCTCGGCCCGGTGGTCTGCATCAGCCCGTGGAACTTCCCGCTCGCGATCTTCACCGGGCAGATCGCTGCCGCCCTCGCAGCCGGCAACGTAGTGCTCGCCAAACCGGCCGAGCAGACGCCGCTGATCGCCGCCGCCGCGGTGCGCCTATTGCACGAAGCCGGGGTGCCGGCCGGCGCACTGCAACTCTTGCCCGGCCACGGCGAAACCGTGGGCGCGGCGCTGGTCGCCGACCCGCTGGTGCGCGGCGTGATGTTCACGGGCTCCACCGAAGTTGCGCGCCTGATCGCCCGCCAGCTCGCCGGCCGCCTGCTGCCCGATGGCTCCCCGGTGCCGCTGATCGCCGAAACCGGCGGCCAGAACGCGATGCTGGTCGACTCCTCCGCGCTGCTCGAACAGGTGGTGAATGACGCGATCGGCTCCGCCTTCGATTCGGCCGGGCAGCGCTGTTCGGCGCTGCGCGTGCTGTGCCTGCAGGAAGAGATCGCCGACCGCGTGATCGAGATGCTGCGCGGCGCGATGGCCGAACTGGTGATCGGCCCGCCGGACCGGCTTGCCACCGACGTTGGCCCGGTGATCGACGCCGAAGCGCGCAACGGCATCCTCACCCATATCGAACGCCTGCGTGCGCGCGGCGGCCGCATCCACCAGACGCCGCTGCCCGACAGCTGCGCGCACGGCAGCTTTGTGCCGCCCACGGTAATCGAGTTACCGGAACTCGCAGCGCTGCAGCGCGAAGTGTTTGGCCCGGTACTGCATGTGCTGCGCTACCGCCGCGAGGCGCTGCCGGCACTGCTGGAACAGATCCACGCGACCGGCTACGGCCTGACGATGGGCCTGCATACCCGCATCGACGAGACGATCGGCTACGTCACCACGCATGCGAAGGTGGGCAACCTGTATGTGAACCGCAACGTGATCGGCGCCGTGGTCGGCGTGCAGCCCTTCGGCGGCGAGGGCCTCTCGGGCACCGGGCCGAAAGCCGGCGGGCCGCTGGCGCTATCGCGGTTGGTGCTGGGCGGCGCGGCACAACTGCCCGGCAGTGCGGGCGCACCGGCCAGCCTGCCGGCGCGTGGCGCGCTGACGCCGCTCGAAGCACGCTGCAGCCTGCTCAACGCCGAAGCGCGCGAACGGCTTGGCCTGCTCGCCCGCTGGTGCGCCGACGCGTCGCCCGAACGCGCCATCGCCGAAGCGCTGGCGACCGCTCCACCGGTCGGCTCCCTGATCACCCTGCCCGGCCCGACCGGTGAGGCCAACCTGTATGCACTGATGCCACGCGGCACGGCGCTATGCCTGGCGAACCATGCGCCGGCGTTGGTGCCACAGTTGGCGGCCTGCCTTGCCACCGGCAACCGGGCGGCGCTGGTGCGGGAAGCGACTGCCGAAGCGCTCTTCGGCAGTCTGCCGGCGCCGCTGGCGGAACGCATCGAATGGGTTGAATCACCGCTGACCGCCGACGCAGACGCCGCACTGTTCGCCGGCGATGCCGACCAGTTGCGCGAAATCCAGCGCGCGCTGGCCGAACGCGACGGCCCCTTGCTCAGTTGCGCCGCCAGCGACGGCCGCGGCCGCTACCCGCTCGAACGCCTGCTGGCGGAGCGGGTGGTGTCGCTGAACACCTCGGCCGCTGGGGGAAATGCCACCCTGATGATGATTGGCTGAGCCATTCAGGCGCAGAATCGGGGTTTCGGCTGCTCACCGAGCGGCCGCCCCGATCCGTGGCCACACGCCACACAACATGGGAGACGCACGCATGACGATGAAGATGTCCGCCGCAGCCTTGTTGCTCGCGCTTGGCAGCACCGCCTTTGCTGCGCCGGTGGAAGTGAAGATCGGCTTTGCCGGCCCGCTGACCGGGCCGCAGGCGCACTACGGCAAGGATTTTCAGAACGGCGTGCAGCTCGCCGTCGAAGAGGTGAACGCCAGCAAACCGGTCATTGGCGGCAAAGAAGTGAAGTTCGTGCTGCTGGCAGAAGACGACCAGGCCGACCCGCGCAGCGGCACCGTCGTCGCGCAGCGCCTGGTGGACGACAACATCGCCGGCATGCTCGGACACTTCAATTCCGGCACCACGATCCCGGCCTCGAAGATCTATGCGCGTGCCGGCATTCCGCAGATCGCCATGGCGACCGCGCCGGCGTACACCGAGCAGGGCTTCAAGACCACCTTCCGCATGATGACATCGGACACCCAGCAGGGCTCGGTGGTCGGCAGCTATGCGGTGGGCAAGCTGGGCTTCAAGAAGATCGCGGTGATCGACGACCGCACCGCCTACGGGCAGGGCCTCGCGAACGAGTTCGAGAAGGCCGCCAAGGCCGCCGGCGCGACCATCGTTGCGCGCGAGTTCACCACCGACAAGTCGGTCGACTTCCGCGCGATTCTCACCAAGCTCAAGGCACAGGCACCGCAGGCGATCTTCTACGGCGGCTCGGAGGTGCAGGCCGCACCGATGGCGCGCCAGATCAAGGAACTGGGCATCAGCGCAACGCTGGTCTCCGGCGAGATGGTGAAGAGCGACAACTTCATCAAGCTGGCCGGCGACGCCGCAGAGGGCGTGATCGCCTCACTGGCCGGCCTGCCGATCGAACACATGCCGGGCGGCGCCACCTATGTGGCTAAGTACGAGAAGCGCTTCGGCAGCAAGGTCGAAACCTACTCGCCCTACGCCTACGACGGCGCGATGGCGATGTTCATGGCGATGAAGAAGGCCGACTCGGTCGACCCGGCCAAATACCTGCCCGCGCTCGCCGCCACGCAACTGCAAGGCGTCACCACCTCGCGGCTCGGCTACGACGCAAAGGGCGACCTGAAGGAAGGCGGCATCACGGTGTACAAGGTCGTCAAGGGCAAGTGGGAAGCGATGGAGAGCATCGGCGGCAAGTAAGTGGCAAGTGAGCCGCACCCAGCCTGACGCAACGGCGCCCTCGTGGCGCCGTTTTCTTTTCTCAAACCCCGCGGAAAGTCTGACGCCAGGCGCTCGGCGAAACACCGAAGGCGCGGCCGAAGTGCTGGCGCAGCGACACCGCGGAGCCGAAACCCGCCAGCGCGGCGATGCGTTCGACCGGCTGATCGGTGGTTTCGAGCAGGCGCTGGCTCAGCGCGAGCCGCTCGCCGAGCAGCCAGTCGCCGACCGTGGTGCCGGTGATCTGGCGGAAGTGGCGGGTGAAGCTGCGGCGGCTCATCAGCGTGCGTTCGGCGAGGCTGTCGAGCGAATGGGGCTGGTCGAGGTGCGCGCGCACCCAGTCGAGCAGATCGGCCAGGCGCGAATCGCGCGGGTGCGCCGGCAGCGCTTGCTCGATGAATTGCGCCTGCCCGCCCTGGCGGTGCGGCGGCGTGACGAGGCGGCGCGCGACGCGGTTGGCGATTTCGCCGCCGTAGCGCTGGCGCAGCAGGTGCAGGCAGCAATCAATGCCGGCGGCTGTGCCGGCCGAGGTGAGGATGCGGCCATCCTCGACGTAGAGCACATCCGCATCCAGCACGACCTTCGGGTATCGCTGCGCAAAAGCCTGTGCTGCGGCCCAGTGGGTGGTGGCACGGCGGCCATCGAGCAGGCCCGCATCGGCCAGCACGAAGGCACCGAGGCACAGGCCCACCAGCTGCGCACCGGCCGCATCGGCCGCCCGCAGAGCCTCGCACAGTGCCGGCGGTGCGGGCTCGATCGGGTTGCGCCAGCTCGGCACGATCACGATCTGCGCCCGCGCGAGCGCCTCCAGCCCGTGATCCACCTGCACCCGGAAACCGGCGGTGGTGCGCAGCGGGCCTTTCTCGGCGGCGCAGACCTGCAGATCGAAACGCGGCACGCCGGGGTGCGCGTCGCCGAACACGACGCAGGGCACCGACAGGTGGAAGGGGCTGATCTGATCGAAGGCCACCACCGCGACCACCGGCTTGTCCATCGCGCACTCCTCAGGCGTATCGGGCGTCTTCTGCGCCCAGCGATTTGGCCCGATCTTATCGGAGTTTGTCTTTCAGGCCACTCACGGCGCGCGCGTGACGACGCCGACAATGCCCCTCACCGAAACACCTCTCTTGCATGAAGGAGCAGCCCCATGAGCAAAGCACTACTGGTGGTCGACCTGCAGAACGATTACTTCGCCAACGGCAAATTCCCGCTGTGGAACACCGAGGCCATCCTTGCGAATGTGGAAGCTGCAATCGCGGCCGCCCACGCCAAGGGAGTGCCGGTGATCCATGTGCAGCACGTGGCCGACGCGTCGCGCGGCATCGCGCCCTTCTTCAACGCCGACACGCCGGGCGTCGAGATTCATCCGCAGATTCTTGCCGCGGCGCCGGAAGCGCCGGTGGTGGTGAAGCACTTCGCGGATGCCTTCCACGGCACCACGCTGAAGGCGACGCTGGATGCGCTGGGCGCGACCGAGCTGCTGGTCTGCGGCATGATGACGCAGAACTGCGTCACGCATACCGCGATCTCGAAAGCCGCCGAGCCCTACGCGGTGACCGTGCTGAGCGACTGCTGCACCACCGTCAGCCAGATGATTCATCTGATCGCGCTGAACGCCTTGTCCACCCGCGTGACGTTGGCGACCGCCGCCGACGCACTCTGAGCGGCGCGCGTCGTGACACCGTGCGCGCGGCACCGCGCAGTCGCCGGAACCCGGCGGGGGCGCTGCCTATACTGAGGACACGGCGCGGCGGCCTTCCGCCGCCCTGCGCCGCTGCGCTGAAGGACAAAAAAATGGGCACCTCGACTGCGTATTCCGGTGACGGCCGCGCCACGACCGCGCGCACCCTGCTCCGGCTGATCGCCGGCTTCATGCTGCTGGCGGCCTGCAACATCGCGCTGGCCGCGAAAACGCTCTACACGTATTCGGTGCTGGGCAACGCGCGCGCGCCAACAAGTGTTTCAGCGCCCACTCAACCCAGCTTCGTGCTGATGGGCGGCGGGCCGGATGTGGACGAAGCCTTCCGCTGGATGATCCAGCGCGCCGGCATCACACCGGGCAACGGTGGCCGCTTCGTCGTGATCCGCGCGACCGGCACCGACGCATACAACCCCTACATCTACTACAGCGACGCGGCGTCCGGCACCTCGTCGAGCTTTGCGGATGGCTGGGTCGGCGGTGCGGCGCTGGGGCTCACGTCGGTCGAGACGCTGGTGATCCCCAGCGTTGCGGCGGCCAACGACGCCTTCGTCAACAGCGTGGTCGGCAAGGCCCATGCGGTGTGGATCGCTGGCGGCGACCAGAGCGACTACATCAAGTACTGGAAAGGCACCGCGTTGGACACCACGCTGCGCGGCCTGATGGCGAAGAATGTGCCGCTCGGCGGCACCAGCGCCGGGCTGGCGGTATTGGGCTGGGCGGACTTCGCCGCGCTGAACGGCTCGGTCACCACCAAGCAGGCGCTCGACAACCCTTACAACCGCTACATGACGCTGGACCCGAGCCCGCTCGGCGGCGCCGGCTTCATCATGCCGCCGGCACTGAGCAACACGATCCTGGATTCCCACCTCGACTCGCGCGACCGGCTCGGCCGCCTGCTCGGCTTCGTCGCACGCATGATCAAGCCCAACACCGCGGGTGGCGGCTGCAGTGGCGGCGTGCTGGCCTCGGGCACCGGCCGCAGCGGTGCGCGCGGCATTGGCGTCGATGTGGAAACGGCACTGCTGGTGCAGGCGAATGCCCACGCGCCGACGCTGAGCGCACGCCGAGTCACCAACGTTTCGACCACCACCGAGAGCGCCGTCTACTTCGTGCGCCCGCGCGCCGATCCGTCGGTCTGCGCAGTGAAAACGCCGCTGACGATGCCCAACATCGAAGTACAGAAACTCGGCGATTCGGACACGGTGTTCGATCTGTCCGCGTGGTTCACGACCGATTGGTCGCAGCTGACGCCGCACTACCTCGACGTCACGAACGGCACCTTGCCCGCCCTGCCCTGGGCCTATCCGCTGTGAGGATTCAGGGCGCGGCTTGCGGCGCGCTGGCGTTGGCGTCCGGCGTGATGGTGCCGGTCGCCTGTGCCGGGTCGTAGCCAAAGCGCCAGGTGGCATAGCCACTGGCCGGCGCTGCCACCTGCGGTGCGGTCGCTCCGGCCGGCGTCGGGGCGCCGACGGTAGCCGGTGCCAGCGTGCGCTGCGGCTTGCGCATCGGCTCGCCCGGCGCGATCACCGCAACACCCATGATGCCGCCACCGGGTGCGGGGATCGGCATCCAGTTGGTGCTGCCGGTCAGCGGGTTACGCGGGATGCGGCGCAAGTGGCGCACGGTGCCGGGGAAGCGCGGGTCGCGCAGCAGATCGCGCAGTTCTTTCGGATACGAGGGTGAGCCTTGCGGGCTCGCGCGGTAGTAGCGCTTGAAGGCGCGGCTGAACTCGTCGCCCTGCGCCTGCAGCTCAGCTTCCTTGCTGCGCAGCGCAACGGTGCTGGCAAGCTCCATCGTCTGCGCCGACACCGCACCGATGATCGCGAGCAGGATCAGGATGCCGATGTAGCTGAAGCCATGCTGCCGGTTCATAACTCGGAATAGGCGCGGCCGTCGCGGGTGGCACCCGGTGCGCTGCTGTGCAGGTCGTACACGCCGCCGTCGCGCCCGCTCGGCGGGGGCACGACATTCCACGCGGTACGGCTATCGCGCAGTGGATCGAAGGGCAGCTCGCGCAGGTAGCGCCGCTCCACCAGCGCGTCGAGCGATTCGGGATAGCGGCCGCGGTCGGCGAAGTGCTTGTCGATCGCGTCGCGCGTAACGCGCAGGTTTTCGACCAGCACTCGTTCCTTCGCGATCTCGGCGCTGCCCATGTAACGCGGCAACGCCAGCGTCAGCAGCAGCGCGACGATGGCGAGCACCACCAGCAGTTCGATCAGGGTGAAACCACGCTGGCGCATCGTCACCACTCCGCGTAGGGCGTGCCGTCCAGCCCGATGCCGGGCGAACGCGAGAACACATCGAACACATCGTCCCCTGAGCGCGGGTGGTCCGGGTCGCTTGCATAGCTGCGCGTCGCCCAGGTCGCAGCCGGTTCGGCGTAGGTATCGGTGCTGGTCGGGTCGCGCGGAATGCGGCGCAGGAAGTACAGCTTGGCGCCCTTGGGCGACTTCGCATCCGTCACGCCCTCGACCAGCGCTTCGAGCTTGGGCGGGTAGCCGGAGCCACCTGCCTTCAAGGCGATGCGGCCGTCGTCGCTGGCCTGCTTGTAGGCGTCGATCGCATTGCGCAGCGAACGCAGCGCGGTGCGCAGTTCGGCTTCGCGCGAGCGTTGCAGCGCCAGCTCCGCCACAGGCATCACGAGCGCGGCCAGCAGCGCCATGATGGCGAGCGTCACCAACAGTTCGATCAGCGTGAAGCCGGCAATGCGTTTCATCGTTGCGGCAGTGCGTCGCCCGCGAGTGCGAAGCGGTATTCGTGGCTGGGTGCCTCATCGGCCGGCCGTGCGGCCGGCGGCTGACTCAGTTGCACGCTGCTGCGCAAGGCCAACCGCCCATCGCCATGCTTGGCCGAAGGTGCAACAGCCGCCGGCGCGGCCGGCGATGCCGCAGCAGGAGCCGCCGGAGCCTGAGGCGGTGGCGGTGGCGGTGGCGGTGGCGGTACGTTGTTCGGGTTGCCCTGCTGAGTCGACGCCGGAATGTCGCCCATGCTCAACGGCTTGAGGCTCGCCTCGGTGCCCGCTTCGAATTCGGCATCGCGCGCCGAGGGGCGCACTGCCGGCCGCACGATGCGCGGCGTGATCGAAAGCACCACTTCGGATTGCTGCGAATCGTCGGTCTTGGAACCGAACACGCGGTCCAGGCCCGGGATGTCGCCGAGCCCCGGGATATGGCTACCGCCGCTGGTCTGGCTGTCGTTGATCAAGCCCGCGAGCACCTGGTTTTCGCCGTCGTGCAGACGCAGGATCGTGTCGGCATTGCGGGTACCAAGCTGGTAGACCGTGGTGCCGTCCTTCTGCTGGATGCGGTCGAGGATGTTGCTGACCTCCAGCCCCATCTTGATCGTGACCTCACCGTCCGGCGACACGTTAGGCTCCACCTCCAGCTTCAGGCCCACGTCGAGGTAGGACACCGAGCCCGCGACGAAGCCGGTCGAGGTGGCGGTGTTGGTGATCGTCGGCACCTTCTGGCCGACCACGATCTTCGCCTTCTCGCGGTTAAGCACGCGGATGCGCGGGTTGGCCAGCACCCGCACATCGGACACGGTGCGGTTGGCGTTGATCGCAAGCGGATCGATCGTCACGCCGATGTTGTGCGAGCCGAGATCGAGCAGGTCGGCAAGCGTCAGCGTCTTGCCATCCGACGCGAGCGGCGTGAGCGAAGCGCGGCCGGGGTATTCGATGCCCAGCTTCAGCAGGCGGTTGCGCTGTACTTCGAGGATCTCGACTTCCAGCATCACTTCCGGCGGCGCCTGGTCGTGCAGCGCGATGAGCTTCTCGGCCATGCGCAGCGCCTCGGGCGTGTCGCGCACGATCAGCATGTTCTGCTTCTCGTCCACCACCACATCGCGTGTTTTCAGGATCGTGCGCAGCGTGTTCGCAACGTTCTTCGCATCGCCGTTGGCGAGCACGAAGGTCTTCACGGCAAGTGCCTGGTAGTCGCGCAGTTTCTGCGTCGTCGACGGGAAGATCAGCACCGAACTGGAATCGAGCACGCGCTGTTCGAGCTGGTTGGTCAGCAGCGTCAGCGCGAGCGCGTTGGCGACCGTGCTGTTGCGCAGGAAGATCGTGGTGCGCTGGTCGCCGCGCACTTCCTTGTCGAGCACGAAGTTCAGGCCGGAGGCGCGCGAGATCACCTCGAACACCTGGCGCAGCTGTGCATCGCGAAACTCGATCGAGATCGGCTTGCGGAAGGCTTCGGCAAGGCGCTGCTCGCTCGCTCCGCGAGGCTGCGCGCGGCGCTGCTCGATCTGGCCGTTGAGCTCGACCGCCGACGGGTAGGCCGGGTTCTCGCTCAGCACGATGCGCAGGCGTGCCTGCGCGCCATCGAGGTCGCCCTGCGAGTAAGCACTCTGCGCCTCGGCGACGTACTGCGCATGGCGGTTGTCGCGTTCCATCGCACGCAGGCCGCGGATCGCTCGCGCGTTCTTCTCGTCGGCCCGCAGCACCTGCATGAAGAGGGGCGCCGCTTCACCGCTGCGGCCGGCCGCCTGTGCACGCTCGGCTTCGGCAAGCCATCGCGCCACCGCCTGGTCGCGCGCCTTCAGGTAGGTGAGGCGGAATTCGGCGTTGTTCGGGTCGGCAGCGATTGCGGCGCGGTATTGCTCCAGCGCCGCTTCGTACTGCTGCTGCTCGATCAGCTCGCCGCCGGCGCGAAAGGCCTTCTGCCCCGCGCAACCAGCCAGCAACAGCACTACCAGCGCCGAGGCGACGCGGATTCGGGAGAGTCTAGTCATCAAAGTTGGCACCAATCGCCAGCGTCGTACGCTGGTTGAGCGGAAGGTATTCAAGTTCCATCACCGGCGGGCGGATCGCCACCACCTGCCAGTTCGCATCGAGCCGTTCGTTCGCGTGGGCGATCAGGCTCGCTTCGCCAAAGGCAAGAAAGACTTCCCACTTGCCATCGACCAGCTGCTTGCCGATCACCGCGAAGGGCGGCTGCGGTGCGCTGGGCGGCGGCGGAGGGGGCGGCGGTGGCGGGGGCGGCGGCGCGGGTGGGCGAACCGGCGCGAAGAAACCATCGCCGGCCTTGCCGTAATCGGTGCGTGGCGCGAGCGCGAGGATCGTACTGTCTTCGGCTGCAGGCGACTTGCGCGCCGGCGGCAGCGCGGCACTGCGCGTGACCGGCTGCACCACATCGTCGGCCGCCGCGGGAGACTGGCGATCGGCGATCACCAGCCCGCCGCAGACGGCGAAGCCAGCGAGCAGCAGCACCATGCGTTGCCTGGGCGTCATTTCGGTGCCTCCAGCAACAGCACGAAGGCGAGCTGCGCCTCGACCTGATCCTGAACCGCCGCCTCACGCTGCAGCTCGATCTTCTCCAGCGCGAGGCCGGGGTAGCGCTCCAGCAGCGAGAACGCGAACTGGCGGATCACATCCGGCGGCCCCGCGACCGGCAGCGTCAGGTCGAAGCGCGAGAAGCCGGCTGCGGTGCTCGGGTTGTTGCGGTAGTCCACGCGGGCGGGTTGCAGGCCGGCGGCCGCAGCGTCGTTCCACAACGCTCGCGCCACTTCCATCTTGGCCTCATCGGGTTGCAGCACGGCGCGGAACGGCACCATCGGATCCTGCGGCGGTGCGGCCTGCACCACCGGCGGCGGCGCCTTCACGCGCGCACGCAGCGACACGAGTTCGCGCCCCTGAGCCGGCAGCAGCGCGAGCGTCAGCCAGGCCAGCGCGATCGCCGGCAAACCGAGCACGATCAGCTTTACGGCGTGGCGCGCGAGCAGCAGTTCAACTGCGAGGCGCAGACCCTGCGCCGTCAGCGGTGCGCGGGCAGCAGGTTTTAGCGATGTCGGCGTCGTCATGGCAGCCACTCCAGATCCATCGTCGCCTGCACCCGCGCCGGCGAATCGAGCCGCACCTGGCTCACCGGCCTGAGGCGCACGAAGGGCGGCTGATGTGCGAGCGCATCGGCAAAGTCGAACAGCGCATCGGCGCGCTCGCTCTCCGCCACCACACGCAGGCTGCGTTGCGACGCACGGGGCTCGATACGCAGCACGGCAACGTCCTTCGGCCTTGCGGCATTGAGCCCGTCGAGCAGCGCTGGCCACGGCAGATTCAGCAGCGTGATCGCGGCGTTCACCGCCTCGGCCTGCTCATGACTGGGCGGCGTGATGTGTACCACCGGCTGCGGTGCCGGGGCGCGCGCGGCGAGCCGTACGTGCAAGGCCTGTAGCTGTGCATCGCGCTGCCATGCGATGCGCGCCGCAAAGCCGCTTGCCGCGATCAGGGCCAGCGCACTCAGGCCCACGGCAAGGCCGAGGCGCCAGCGCGCGGCCGGTGCGAAGTCGATACGCACGCGGCTCACGCGACACCCCCAGGCACCAGCGCGGCCGGCAAGGCCGCACCGATCACCGGGCTGCCATCGGCGAGGCGCGCCGGCATGCCCGAGCCACCGAACAGCCACACCGGTGTGCCGGCGCTGTGCGCGGCCTGCAGCGCGGTTTCGCGATTCAGCGCCGCCGCGAGGCCCGTGCTGCCCAGGCGCGTGGCGCGCACGCCGACGCAGCGGCGTTGCTGGAACAGGCCCAGCGTCAGCGTGTGGCCGTCGCTGCTCGCGAGCCAGTGCGGCGCGCGCGATTTGCCGAGCGCCGACTCGCTGCACCACACCCACAGCGGCTGCATGCGGAACACGCGGCGGCGCGCGGCGCGCAGGCCATCCAGAATCGCCTCTGCAGTACTGCGTCGCATGCCGCAGACGAGATCGTCGGAGCCGAAGGGCGGCGCGTCGTACTTCAGCAGCCAGTCAGCCGCGTCGTCGCCAAAACTCGCAGCGAAGCGCGCGGCGATGCCATCCGCCAGCTCGCGGCGGCCCTGCGTGCCGGCGATGCGCGGCAGCACGAGGTAGCGGCAATGCGCATCGCTGACCACCACGTCGATCGCGCGCCAACGTGACTGCTCGGCCGCCAGGGTAGCGACACCAGCGCGCAGCGCGTCGGCATCGTGGAACGCGATGCCGTGAATCGCCCCCTGCGGATCGCGCAGGCTGACGTTGTCGGCGCCGACCCAGAGTTGCGGGCGAGGAGGAATCAAGGGGCGTTTCATGCACTGTCCTGCAAAGTCACGCGCAGCACTTCCTGCAAGGTGGTTTCGCCGCGCAAGGCCAGATCGAGCGCTGCGCCGCGCAGGCTGCGGGTGCCGCCTTGGGCGGCGATGGCTTTCACGGCGAGGATGGATTCCCGCGCGAGGATCGCCTCGCGCAGCGGGTCGGTCAGGGTCAGGATTTCGGCGATCGCACGGCGCCCGCGGTAGCCTGTGCCGCGGCAATCACCGCAGCCGCGTCCGCGCAGGAAGCGGTGGCCGCGGTGCGCATCGGGTGCGAGGCCGAGCAGCGCGCGCTCCGCGTCGTCCGGCACATATTCCACCGCGCAGTGCTGGCACACCGCACGCAGCAGCCGCTGCGCCCAGATGCCGTTCAGGGCCGACACCAGCGCATGCGGATCGACGCCCATGTGCGAGAAGCGCGAGAACACATCGAACACGCTGTTGGCGTGCACCGTGGAGAGCACCAGGTGGCCGGTCAGTGCGGACTGCACCGCGATCTCGGCCGTCTCGGCATCGCGGATCTCGCCGACCATGATGGTGTCCGGGTCGTGGCGCAGGATCGAGCGCAGGCCGCGCGCGAAGCTGAGGCCCTTCTTCTCGTTCACCGGAATCTGCAGCACCCCGGGGAGTTCGTATTCGACCGGGTCTTCGATCGTGACGATCTTCTCGCGGCCGGTACGGGTCTCGGAGATCGCGGCGTACAGCGTGGTCGTTTTGCCGCTGCCGGTCGGGCCGGTGACGAGCAACATGCCGTAGGGCAGTGCCGACAAGCGGCGGATGCGCATGAGCGAGTCCGTATCGAAGCCGAGCAGGTCCAGCGTCAGCGCGCTGCCTTCCGGCACCAGCTGGCGTTTGTCGAGGATGCGCAGCACCGCGTCCTCGCCGTGGATGCTGGGCATCACCGACACACGCAAATCGGTAGTGCGGCCGCCGGCGGACACGCGGAAGCGACCGTCCTGCGGCAAGCGGCGCTCGGCGATGTCGAGTTCGGCGAGCACCTTGATGCGTGAGATCGCCTGCTCGGCCAATGTGCGGCCGGCGATGCGGGTCGCCACGTCGAGTACGCCGTCGACGCGGTACTTCACTTCCATGCCGGCGGGGCCACACTCGAAGTGGATGTCGCTGGCACCCGCGCGAAGCGCGTCGTACAGCGTGGAGTTCACAAGCCGCACGACCGGCGAACCGTCTTCGCTGATCGACACCAGCGAGAGTTCTTCGCCACGGCTGTCGCCTTCGCCCTCGCTGCTGGCCTGGCTGCCTGCATCCAGTGCACGCGCCGCCGCTTCTGCGCTGGCCAGCAGCGCATGCAGGTCGGCCGGTGCGGCGACCGCGAAGCTCACCGGCTCGCTGAAGCGGGCTTCGATCCAGTTCAGCAGCGCGGCATCGAAGGGGTTGCCGATCAGCACATGGCGCGCACCGTCGGCCAGCACTTCGACGCAGCCGCGGGCGAGCGCACGCGAGAGTGGAATCGTCGTGTAATCCGCCTGCGCTGCGAGCAGCCGATCGCTGTCGAAGAACGGCAACTGCAGCGTGTCGGCGACGCAGCGCGCGGCATCACGGGTGTCGACACCCAACTGCTCGGCGAGCAGATCGAAGAGCGGCCGCGCGGTAGCCTGCGCCGTCGCACGCGCGCCACGCAGGGTTTCGACACTCAATGTGGGGAGCGGTGATCGTGCGTTCATTGCAGGCTCCCGGCAAGATCGAAGATCGGCAGATACAGCAGCACCACGATGACACCGACGGTGACGCCGATGGCGGCCATCAGCAGCGGTTCGAACATGCGCGAGAAGCGTTCGATCCAGCGGCCCAGCTCGGCATCGTGGTGACGGGCGGCGCGGATGAACATCTCGCCCAGCCGGCCGCTGCGTTCGCCTGCGCGCAACAGACGCAGCGCGACTGGCGTGACCAGTTCGGCGGTGGCGAGCGCGTCGGTGACTGCTTCGCCACGCCGCAGCGCGCCGCCAACGGAGCGCAGGCGCGGCAGCATCGCCGGCGTCGCGACACCCTCGGCCAGCGCAAGCGCCTGCAGTGCTGGCAAGCCGCCGTTGAGCAGCGTACCGAGCGCGAGGTAGAGCTGTGCGATGCGGAACAGTTCGATGCGCGGCCCGAGCATCGGCAGATGGCGCAGCGCCGCCTCAAGCTGGCCGCGCTGCCATGCGCTACGCAAAACCAACCCGCCGCTGATCAGCAGCAACAGCAACGCCGGACCGAGCACGCCAGCGTGCGCGGCGACAAACTCGCCCAGATCGAGCATCACGCGCGATAACCACGGCAGCTTGTGCGCGCTGCCGCGATACACGGTGGCGAACTTCGGCACCACATAGCCCAGCAGGAAGAGGCTCACCGCCCCACCAACGCCAAGCAGAATCGAGGGGTAGATCAGTGCGCCACCGATGCGCTGGCGTAGCGCGTCGAAACGGTTGCGATATTCGAGGTAACGCGCGAGCGCATCCTGCAGATGGCTGGTGCGCTCGGCCGCACGCACAAGGCCAATGAAAAGTGGCGGGAAATCTTCGTCCGCGGCGGTGAGCGCCTGCGAGAAGGACTGCCCTTCGCGCAGCCGCGTCAGCAGTGCATGCGTGACACGCGCGCCTTCGCCCTGCCCGCCACGCGCGTCGAGCGCTTCGATCGCCTCGGCGAGTTCGAGGCCGGCGTCGAGCAGCTCGATCAGTTCCTGCGCGAAGAGCGTGAGGTCGAAGGCCGAACCACGCCGGCTCGCGGCGCGCTTCACGGCGAGCGCGGTGAGCTGGCGCGCGGCGACGAGGCGACGCGCCTCGGCCTCGTCGATCGCATCGACGATCAGGGTCTCGACCTGCTCGGGCCCGAGCGCGCGGACTTCAAAACGCATGCTGCGCGCGACTCAGGGAACGATGATGTCGGCGTCATCCCCGCTGCCGCCAGGCGCGCCATCGCGGCCGAGCGACAGGATGTCGTACTCGCCACGGGCACCGGGCTTGCGGTACTGGTACGGATGCCCCCACGGATCGTTGGGGATGTCCTTCTGCATGTAGGGGCCGTTCCACTTGGTGGCGTCGGCAGGTGCCACACGCAGGGCCTGCAGCCCGACGGCTGCGTCCGGGTAGTTGCCCACATCAAGCCGGTAGGCATCGAGCGCGCGCGAGAAGGATTCGAGCTGCGCCTTGGCGGTGGTGATTTCCGACTTGGCGACGTGGCCGAACACACGCGGGCCGACCAGCGCGGCGAGCATGCCGATGATGGCGACGACGACGAGCAGTTCCAGCAGCGTAAAGCCGGCGGATTGGGTGTGCGAGCGGAGGGGGGAGTTCATTCTGTTCTTCATGCTGCGGTGCTTCCGGTGAGCCGTTTGCGCAACAGGCAGGGGGGCCTGCTGCGCAAACGGCACCGCCTGTCGGGGCGGTGCCGCTGCGGGCCGCTTGCGCGGCCCTCGTACTGATTGTGACTTAGAACTTGAAGTTACCGTCGCTCTGGCTGATCGCGGCGCTGCAGCTTGCCGGCGTGGTCAGTTCGCGGTTACCCGACGTCGTCGTCTGGTTGCTTTCCCATACGGCGGTCGAGCCATTCCACTTCACGTACTTGTACTGGATCGCCGTGCCTGCCGGCAAGGTGACCGTACCCGTCCAGGGCACGTTGGCGCCCGAACCCTGGATCGTCAGCGCGAAGCCCGAAGCGGGCGCCCAGCTGCCGAGCGCGGTCTGGTTACCGACGACGTACAGGTTCTGCCCGGTGACGGTGCTTGCATTGGCGATCGTGAAGGTCACCTGGCATGCGTTCGCAGCAGGCGTGGTCACCGACAGCGCCGTGCTGGCCGCCGAGGTGTTGCCCACTGCGTCGTATGCCTTCAGCGTGTAGCTGTAGGTGGTGCTGGCGGCCACACCGGTGTCGGTGTAGGTGGTGCCGGCGACAGTCCCGATCTTCACGCCGTTGCGATACACCTCATAGCCGGTCACGCCGACGTTGTCGGTCGAGGCCGTCCAGGACAGCGATACGCTGGTGGCGGTTGCAGCGGTCTTGGTCAGCGCGGTCGGAACCGTCGGCGCGGTGGTATCGCCACCGGTACAGGGATTGGTCTTGGTCACCACACCTGCGTTGATCGCCGAGATACCGCTCGTGAGCTGGTAGTTGTTGCCGCCGTTGTTGTCCCAGGTACCGGAACCGTTGTTGAAGACCGCTTGCAGGCCCGTGGTGGCGCCGAGCGAAACCGTCTGCATCTTCCAGCCGGTACAGGCCGCGTCCATCAGCACACCCGGCACCGCCGTCCAGCTGCCGCCCGTGGGGGCGTAGTGGATGTTGGTGGTGGTCCAGCCGGTCGGGATCTTGTGATAGACCGTCGCGGTGTTGCCGCCCGAGGTGGTCACGTTCAGCGCGGTGCTGGCCGCCGAAGTGTTGCCGACGGCATCCTGCGCCTTGACCGTGTAGCTGTACGTGGTCGCAGCGGTGAGGCCGGAGTCGGTGTAGCTGGTCGCGGCCGTGGTCGCGATCTGCGTGCCGTTACGGAACACCAGATAGGCGGACACGCCGACATTGTCGGTGGACGCTGCCCAGCTGATCGTGGCGCCGGTGGTGGTGATGTTCGACGAACCCAGGCTGGCGGGCACGGTCGGTGCGGTGGTGTCGGTCTTCGCCGGAGTGGTGGCGTTGGCCGTGCTGCTGACCGCCGACACGTTACCCGCCGCGTCGTAGGCCTTCACCGTGTAGGCGTAGGCGGTCGAAGCGGTGAGGCCGTTGTCGAGGTAGGCGGTACCGGTCGTCACGTTGGCGATCTGCACGCCACCGCGATAGACGTAGTAACCCGCAACGCCGACGTTGTCGGTCGCGGCCGTCCAGGTGAGGTTCACGCTGTTGGCATCGACCGCGGTCGCGGTCACGGTGGCCGGGGCCGCCGGCGCAACGGTGTCCGCCGCACACGGGTTGGTGCCGCTGGTGACTGCGCCGTTCTCGACGACCTGGATACCGGTACCAAGGGCGTAGTTCTTGCCGCCGTTGTTATCCCAGGTACCCGAGCCATTGTTGAACGTCGCCGTCAGGCCAGTGGCGCTGCCGAGGTTGGCGCTGTAGACCTTCCAACCGGTACAGGCCGCGCTCATCTGGACACCCGGCACCGTGGTCCACGTGCCGCCGGTGGGCGAGTAGTGGATGTAGGCGGTGGTCCAGCTTGCAGCCGGCTTGTAGTACACCGTCGCGACGTTACCGGCCAGCGTGGTCACGCTCGCGGCTGCACTGGCGGTACCGGTGTTGCCAGCCGCGTCCTGCGCCTTGACCGTGTAGCTGTAGGTGGTCGAGGGCGAAAGCGCGCTGTCGCTGTAGCTCAGCCCGGTCGTGGTGCCAACCTGCACACCATTGCGGAACACCAGGTAGCTCGCAACGCCGTAGTTGTCGGTCGCAGCCGTCCACGTCAGCGTGGCGGAGCTGGACGTCACGGCCGATGCCACCGGCGTGCCCGGCACACCCGGGGCAACCGTGTCCGGTGCCTGCGTGGTGACGCTGAGCGTACCGCTCTTGGCCGACTGGTTACCCGCCGCATCCACCGCCAGCACCTGGTAGGTGTAGGCCGTCGAAGCGGTGAGGCCGCTGTCGGTGTAGCTGCTGGTCGCGCTGGTGCCAACCAGGGTGCCATTGCGGAAGACCTGGTAACCGGTGACGCCGATGTTGTCGGTGGCGGCCGCCCAGCTCAGCGTGACGCTGCGGTCGGTCTTGACCGACACGGCCGGCGTACCGGGCACGGTCGGCGCGGTCGTATCAACGACGAGGAAGGGATACACACCCTGCACCGTGCCGTTGACGTCTTCCACGAAACCGGAACCGGTTGCGCTGGCCGAGTAGGTACCCGCACCGACGTACACCTGCTGGATCTCGGACTTGGTGACATTACCCTTCGAGTCGGTCATTTCGACGTAGTAGTCGAGCAACTGGTCGCGGTAGTCCGAGATGTAGCTGTAGTACAGGTTGCCGATTTCCTGCGCGGGCAGCACGGCCAGCGTGTCCTGCGTGGTCTTGTTCCACGGCACACCGTTCATGACCGGCTTGAGGTCGCGCATCTGCATCGGGTAGGACTTCCACGCGCTGACGCTCGCCGGCGTGATCGACAGCCCGGCCTTGCCCACCATCGCGGCGGGGTCATAGACCTTGTAGGTGTCGTCGCTCGCGTCGATCGTCTTCGTGGCGTGGGTGCGCACCATCACCTTCGCGCTGGCGATGCCGGAGACATCGTAGCCATAGGTGTAGATCGCGAAGTCCTTGCTGTAGTGCTGAACCGTCCAGCCCTCAGCCTTGGAACCATTCACCGAGCCGGGGTTGTACGGATAGCGCTGCGGCCACCAGACCGACGGACCAGTCTTGTCGCTGGCGATGTTTGCCGTGACATAGGGCTTCGAGAACGCGAGTGAGTTGTTGAACGCCAGCGTCGGCTTGACCGAGTCGTCCTTGTTCTCGTCGTAGTAGCCGAAGCCCGAATCCATCGCCGGCAGCAGGAAGTACCACGCCAGCTCCGCCGGGTTGGCGCCGCCTGCGTAATCCTTGCTCGCATCGCCCTTGACAGGGTAGGACAGCATCCACGGGTTGAGCTGGTTGCCCGGATAGGTGATCTGGTTATCCAGCGTGGTGCTCGGCGACCAGTGCGCCGGGTGCGCATCGAGCCAGATCTGCTCGGCCGTCTTCGCATAGTTCTGCGCGGCCTGCAGCAGCGCGAAGTTGCGCTCGAGGTAGTGCCAGCCGTATTCCAGCGAGACCGTCGCACCTTCCTCAAGCCCCTTGAGGTTCTTCTTCGGCGCGAGGTTCATGCCCGTCGCGGTGTTGAAGGCAGTGAACTGGCCCTTCCAGATCATCAGCGGCAGATGCCAGTGGTACCAGGTCGGGTCCGACGACGAATCGCGCGTATCGACCCAGGAACCGTCCTGCACATGCGCAACATCGGTCGCCGGGATCGGGAACTTCTTCAGGTACTCGTCGATACCGAGGCAGTAGCCGTTGCCGGTACAGGTCGAGCTGTAGCCGGCGCGCCACGTATCGAGCGAACCGGCACGACCGCCCGAGTTGTCGCCGTCGTGCGCGACGACGAAGAACTGACGCGCTTCGAGCGCGGTGTAGGGCGTGTATTCGTCCACCGAGGTCGAACCATCCCAGCCTTCGAGCCAGGAACCGTTCTGGCTGACCGGGATACCCGCCACCTGGGATACCGCGCCCGTCGCCGGATCAACATGGCGCACGTAGTGCGGCGTGGAAGCGAAGGGGAACTTGTTGACGATGACCTGCTGCTCATGCGCCATGCCGTTCGCAACCCAGCTGCCCACCGTCGAAGTGTTGCGCAGGTCAGCACGATTCGGCGGCGAAACCAGCGTGTCGCCGGTCGCGTCGTAGGTCGAGTACGGGTAGTCCTTCAGCGTGCGTGAGAAGTGGTTGTTGCCAAGCACCGACCACTGCACCCCCATCTTCGCCAGCACCGGGATCAGGCGCTCCGAGAAGCCCAGCTCGGTCGGGAAGAAGCCCTTCGACGACGTGAAGCTGCCGCCGAGGAAGTACGGCTGCGCCAGCGTCGCGTTCTGGTAGATCAGATCCTTCAGGAAGTAGTCCGATCCGACCAGGGGCCCCATCGAGTGGTGACCGGTGAAGTGGATCGTATCGAGCGTGCGGTAACCGTTGGTCGTCTTCAGGCTGTTGAAGCTGTTGGTCCAGGACGTGCCCCAGCTCGGGTTCGTGTAGCCCGGCACGTTCTGCAGATTCTCAAGGCTGTTGACGTTGTTGATGACCGCGCCGGACATCGTCACGTGCACCTGGCCGCTGCCACCCGAGAAGCTCTGCAGCTCACTCGCGACGGTCTGCGGCCACGATTGATAGGCACCGGTCTTCGCGTCCGGCGAGTAGTACGACACCAGATCGTCGTGCGGCATGATGCCGCCACCCGCAGACGCCGGCAGGTAGTAGCTGTAGCCCGCCGGCGGGCTCTTCTTGAGGTTGATCACCTGGCCGTCGTACATGTAGCGGATGGGGGAACCGACCGCCGTACCGTTGTACGTCGCCATGACATCGACCCCGTAGAAGGGCCAGAAATTCGGCATGTGGTTGTGATACACGTGCGCGGCGGGAATGCCCGCCTCCACCTGTGCGACCGGCAGACCGGTAGCGAACAGCGTCGCTACGCAAAGTGCCAGCGGCTTCATGCGAAAACGCATGTTTGTCTCCTTCAAAGCCTTGTGTTGTTTTGGGCCTGCTCCGCTGCTGTGACGGGTGCTGCCCCGGTCCGCACATGGCGGCCGGCGAATCAGGTTGAAGAGCCTTGCGGGGGCGCGTTGCGGAGTCGGAGCAGGAGACTCAGCGCAAACGCGTGCAAGGCAGCACATGGTCGCCCGACAAGCGGGACGACGACGGCAGACATGGAACGGCTTTGACCGGAGGCCTAGCGCAGGTGTCGGTGGGGTGTAGCGGCAACGCCGGCGGGTAGCCGGGAAGTTCGACGGATTGCCCGGTGGGGCTGGATATCAAGCGCTGCGCGCGCGCACTTCAGTTTCATGCTGCAACTCCATGGAACCATCCAGGACCATTGGCGGAGATGCCCTACCACGACGCGCTAGCCGACCCGGGAGGGACGGCACGTGGTTCCGCAACGGAAGTGACGGGTGCCTTAAGACACCTCGATTCAATATTTTTATCAGTTAATCAGCGAACAGCACAGATTTCAACATTTTTTATTGCTGCGCAGCAGCAAGAAAATACCGTGAATAAGATCACGAATGGCCTCAAAAGCTTACGGTTCAAGGGTTTTGCGCCGCAAAACTGATTAAACGTTGTTGCAACGCGAAATCAGCTGGCTCTGACACAAGCCAATGCCAATGTCATTGCGCGACGGGCTATCGCCTTCGACGGTACAGGCAGCCTTCAACGGCTGACCCGTGTCGTGCCCCCGCTGGAAAGCAGGCGCACGGTATCGCCGACCTTGAAATCGTCCTGCGCCGAGGCCTGCTGCACGATCGCGATGGTGTCGCCGCGCTGCGTCTTGACGGTGATCTCGACGCCCTGCGAGCGCGTTGCCGCCTCTTCAACTGAAGAACCGGCGATGCCACCGGCAACAGCACCCACCACCGCCGCGATGTCAGCCCCCTTGCCCTGCCCAACGGCGCTGCCCGCAATCCCGCCGATCGCGGCACCGGCAATCGTGCCGATCGGCGTCTTCGTGCCCTCCAGCACAACCGGACGCAGTGCAACGATCTGGCCGTATTCCACTGTCTGCACGCGGCGGGCCTCTTCACGTGAGTAGCTGTCGCCCGACAGCGTAGACATGCAGCCGCTCAGCGCCACGCAAAGGCCGGCGGCACACAACAGATTCGCGTATCGAATGCTCATGATGGTCTCCACTCCGATCTCAGTGTGGCAGGCGCCACCGGAATTGCCACGGCAGGAACGTATCGCCGTGTTTCACAAGCAGTCAACGCAGCATCGGCCGCGCCCGCTGACGAGCGCGTAGCCACGCTTTGCGTCCCTCTTCGAGCACGAACAGCAGCAGCGCCCCTGCAGCAAGCCACGGCCATAGCGCCAACGGCAGTGCTGCCGTGCCGAACAGGCTTTGCAGCGGCGGCGCGAGTACGATGAGGGCGAGTAATGCGAGCTCGCACGCGAGGCCGATCCACAACAGCCGGTTGCCCCGCAGCGGCAAGCGCCACGCGGCCTCGCGCGGATCGCGGCAGACGAAGAGGTTGGCGACCTGCGCACAGACGATCGCGGCAAGACAGGCCGTGGTCGCCGCAAGGTAGGTCGGGTCCTGCGCGGCCAGCGGCTCGCCCCAACGCCATCCGCCCTGGTGGAGCACGGCAAAGAACGCGGTCATCGCCAGCGCGGCCTGGATCAAACCCAGCCACAGGTAGGCGCGCAACAGAAGCGGCCAGTTCAGCAAGCGCTCGCCACGCTGGCGCGGCGGCTGGTGCATCACATCGTCGCGCGGAGGCTCGGCGCCGAGCGCCAGCGCGGGCAGCAGATCGGTGCCAAGGTCGACGGCGAGGATCTGGATCACCGTCAGCGGCAGCGGAATGCGCAGCAGCACGAAAGCGAGGTAGGGCACCACCTCCGGGATGTTCGAGGTCAGGATGTAGGTGAGGAATTTGCGGATGTTGGCGAACACCGCGCGCCCCTCCTCCACCGCGTTGACGATGCTGCCGAAGTGATCGTCCAGCAGCACGAGATCGGCGGCCTCCTTTGCGACGTCGGTACCGCTGCGCCCCATCGCGATACCGATATCGGCGGTTTTCAGCGCCGGTGCGTCGTTCACGCCATCACCCGTCACGGCGACGATCTCACCCTTGCGTTGCAGCGCCTGCACCACCAGCATCTTCTGTTCCGCACTCACCCGCGCGCAGATCACCTCGGGCGCATCGAGCGCCAGTTGCAGTTGCGCGGGTGTCATGCGGCGGATCGATTCGCCGCGCAGCACCGTCGGCGCCGTGCCGCGCACAAGCCCGATCTCGCGCCCGATCGCCACTGCGGTGCTGGGGTGATCGCCGGTCACCATGATCACGCGAATGCCGGCGACACGACAGCGCGCCACGGCCTCGGCCACGTCGGCTCGCGGCGGGTCTTCCAGCCCGATCAGGCCGACAAAGCACAGCCCCGCTTCCTGCGGCGGCGTTGCGTGCTCGAAACGCCCTTCGGCCAGCGCGATCACCCGCAGGCCCTCGGCGGCCATCGCCTCCTGCTCCTGCGCGAGTTCCTTGCGCTCGGCATGGTTCAGCGGCACCTCACCGCTGGCGGTCCAGCGCGTGCTGCAACAGCCGATCACCGACTCCGGCGCGCCCTTGCAGCGCATCAGCACCGCATCGCCCACCGCGTGCATCACCGACATGCGGCGGCGATCGGCATCGAAGGGCATTTCGCCGCAACGCGGCGTCTGCGCCGGTTGGCCAGCGAACTGCCAGAGCGCGATCTCCATCGGGTCACCGCTCGCCTCGCCCGCCGCGAAGCGCAGGTCGTGACATTGGCCCGCGACGGCGCGCAGCGAATCCGGCGCGTTTTCGACGCCCGCAGCAACATGCCAGCGCCTTACCGCCATGCGGTTCTCGGTCAGCGTGCCGGTCTTGTCGGAGCAGATCACGGTGGTCGAGCCGAGCGCCTCGACCGCCGGCAAATGGCGTACGAGCGCATTGCGGCGCGCCATGCGTTGCGTGGCCATCGCGAGCGACAAGGTAACGGTAGGCAACAGGCCTTCTGGCACGTTGGCGACGATCACGCCGATCGCGAACATGAAGGTGTCCCAGAACGGCAGACCGATCGCGCGGCCGATCGCGAAGAACACGACACCTAGGGCGGCGGCCAGCACCGCGACGATGCGCGACACACGGCGGATCTCGCGCTGCAAGGGGGATTCCGGCTCACCGGCGGTCTGCGTCAGGTGCGCGATGCGGCCGAATTCGGTGCGCATGCCAGTGGCGAAGACCAGCGCCGTCGCGTTGCCCGACACCACCAGCGTGCCTGCCAGCAGCAGGTTGCGCGCGGCAAGCGGGTCGTGCTCGTCGACGGCATCGGCGATGCCGGAACGTGCTTGCGCCTCGCCAGTGAGCGTCGCAAGGTTGATGCGGATGCCGTCGGTGGCGAGGATACGGCAGTCAGCCGGTACCTTGTCGCCCTCGCCGAGCATGATGACGTCGCCCGGCACCAGCTCGGCGGCGTCCACCGTTTTCTCGAGTCCGTCGCGCATGCGCCGCACCCGCTGCGGCAGCAGTTCGCGCAGCGCCGCCAGCGCGCGCTCGGCGCGCCAGCTTTGCCAGAACGAAAACACGCCGTTCACCGCGATCACGCCAAGGATCGCGAACGCGAGGGGCCGCATGCCGCTGCCCGGTTGGTAGTGATCCGCCATCAGCGCAAGCGCTGCGGCAAGCCAAAGGATCAAGGCGAAGAAGTGCGTGAACTCGCGCAGGAAGGCGAGCCAGGGTGCAACACGCGTCGCGGCCTCGACCCGGTTCGGGCCGAACTCGGCGCTGCGCCGCGCCGCATCGTCAGCGCCCAGCCCCTGCTGCGAACTGCGCAGGCTGGCCAGCGCCTGATCCGGCGCAAGATGTGCAATGTGGGCCATCGGCTGCCCTCGCACCCGCGGCGCGCAGCCGATGCGCGCCGGGCGGGCAATCGCATTGTGCGCGCGGCTGGCGCGCCGGATGCGACTCAGGTCAAAGCGGCTCGGCCCGCCACGCGGTTCAGGCCGCCTTGATCGCCTGTGCAGCCTGAAGTGTGGCGAGGCGGTCGGCAAACACCGGCGTCAGCGCCGGCATCGGCACGAAGCCGGGCAGCGCCGCCACGCGCGCCAGCCAGTCGCGCACGCGCGGGAAGGGGCTCAGGTCGATCAGGCCGTGATGCGCGACCGACAGGTAGGGGAAGACCGCGACGTCCGCGATCGTCGGCTGATCGCCGGCCAGCCATTCGCCCAAGGCCAGCGTGCGCGACATGGCCTGCAGCAGGCGCGTCGTGCAGTTGCGCACCTCGTCGGACGGCGCCTCGCCACGGAAGATCACCGCAACACGCGCCGCCGCGGGGCCGAACTGCACTTCGCCAGCGGTGGCGGCGAGCCAGCGCGTGACCTTGGCAAGTCCCTCAGGGTCGAGCGGCAGCCAGTGATCGGCGCCGTAACGGCGCGCGAGGTAGACGAGGATCGCCTGCGAGTCGGAAAAGGTCTTCTCGCCATCCGACAGTACCGGTACCTGACCGAATGGGTTGAGCGCGAGCATCTCTTCGGTCTTGTGTTCGCCCTGCGCGAGGTTCAGTTCGCGCGCCTCGAAGGCGAGACCGAGCAGGCCGAGAAAGAGGCGGACCTTGTGACAGTTGCCGGATTGGGCATAGGTGTAGAGCGTGATCATCACGAGCCTCCGGAAGTCGAGGTGCGCAGCATGCGCGACGCAACATGTCAGGACGATGACGTGTTGCGCGACATGACAGCGGGGAAGGCGCGCATGATCGATCGATTCGTCCGCCGGATAAATGCGGAATTGCGGAATGGATTGTTCCGCGATTCGGATGAATAATCCACCGATGGACAAGTTGCGCGAAATGGAAGCCTTCGTACGCATCGTGGAAGCCGGCAGCCTCACCGCTGCGGCCGACGCGATGCAGCTTTCGACGCCGTCGATGGTGCGCCTGCTCGCCGGGCTGGAGCAGCGCGTCGGCGTGCGCCTGCTCAACCGCACCACCCGGCGCATGGCGCTCACCCCCGAGGGGCGCGAATTCCATGCGCGCTGCCAGCGCATCCTGGCCGAAATCAACGATGCCGAAGCGCTGCTCGGCCAGCCAGGCGAAGTCGCTCGCGGGCCGCTGCGCTTCACCGCGCCAGCACTGTTCGGCCGCATGCATGTGGTGCCACTGGCCAGCGCCTTCACGCGCCAACACCCGGAGGTGCGCGTCGAGGCGCTGCTGTTCGACCGCATCGTGGACATGGTCGAAGAAGGCGTGGACGTGGGCATCCGCATCGCACACCTGCCCGACTCGGGCCTGATCGCGCATCCGGTCGGCGAAGTGCGCCGCATGTGGTGCGCGAGCGCCGACTACCTGGCGCGCGCCGGTACGCCGCGCCACCCGCGCGAGCTGGCGCGCCACGCCTGCCTGCGCTTCACGGTGGTCACGCCGCGCGCCGAGTGGCAGTACCTTGAAGACGGCGTGCGGCACGAGGTGGTGGTCAGCGGCCCGCTCGCCGCCAGCCAGGCGGCACCGCTGATCGATGCCTGTGTCGACGGCCTCGGCATCGGCATGTTCCTGTCCTACCAGGTGAAGGACTTGTTGGCGGCCGGGAAACTGAAATGCGTGCTGCCGGAGTACTGCCTGCCGCCATTGCCGGTCAGCGTGGTGTATCCGCAGGCGCGGCTGCTGCCTGCGCGCACGCGCCTGTTCGTGGACTGGTTGCGGCGCGAGCTGCCGGCACGCATCGGCTCGCCGCCGTGAGGGGCTGCTGCGCCGGATCAGCACTCGACGCGCGGCCTTGCGCTAGATTGCGCGATATGTCGACACCTCTGTCACGCTTCCGCAACTTGCTTGGCGCCTTGTGCGCCTGCTTGCTGCTCGGCGCGCCCGCCCTGGCAGCCGAGCGCACAACCGTGCGCATCGCTTCGCTCGAATGGCCGCCCTACACCGGCGAAGCGCTGCCCGACGGCGGCACGATGACCGCTCGGCTGCGGGCGGCCTGCGCGGAAGTCGATGTGCAGCTGGAGATCGAATATCTGCCGTGGTCGCGCGCAGTGATGGCGGCGCGAACCGATCCGAAGCTGGTCGGCTACTTCCCCGAATACGAATCGGCGAACTTGCATCGGCAATGGTTGCTGTCTGAGCCGCTCGGTACCAGTGAGCTGGGGTTTGCCGAACCCTACGACCGGCCAATCGTGTGGCGCGGCGCCGATACGCTCGCGCCGCTGCGCGTTGGCGTGGTGCAGGACTATGTGAATACCGAGGCGCTGGACGCGCGCATCGCGAGCGGTGAGCAGCCATTCGAGCGCTCGGTGTCGGATCGCATCAACCTGCTGAAGCTCGCGCATCGCCGCGTCGATGTTGCTGTGGTCGACCGCATGGTCTTTGCCTGGCTGATGGCCAACGACCCGATGCTGCAACCCTACCGTGGCGAACTGGTGATCAACCCGCACCTGCTCGAACGCAAGACCTTGCATGTGGCGTTCCGCCCGGACAGTGCCGGGCGCCGCGCCGCCAAATTGCTGGCCGAGGGCTTGCGGCGGCTCGATGCCGCCACGCCGCGTCGCTGAGGAAATCGCTCAGGCGGCACGGGCGATGCCGGCACCTTGCAACAGATCCGCGGTCGCGTAGAGCCCTTGCAGGAACGCGCGATCCTGAGCGGTGAATCCCTTGCTATCGACCAGCACGCGATCGGCGCCGGCCTCCAGCAGGCAGCTCACCACAGCATCGCGGCCATACATCGCTGCCTCATGCAGTGGCGTCCAGCCATTCACGCATGCGGCGTCGACCGCAGCCCCGTCAGCCAGCAGTATTGAGACGATCTCCAGGCAGCCGTTGCGCGCGGCCCAGTTGAGCGGGCTGGACAGATACACATTGCGCGCATTGACGTTGGCGCCCGCGGCAAGCAACAGCTTGACCAGTCCTGCATGGCCATCACCCGCGGCCCAGAACAGTGCGGTGCTGCGCTCGGCATCGGTCGCATCCACCAGCGCGCCGGCCGCGAGCAGGCGCTCGGCAATCTGCGCGTGCCCGTGACAGGAGGCGCCGTGCAAGGCGCGCCGGCCGAATCGGTCGGCCGCATGCACATCGGCGCCGGCGTTCAAGAGCAGATCGACCAGTTCCACACTGCCGGACTGCGCCGCGAGCACCAAGGCGCTCTGCCGGAAATCGTCGAGTGCGTTGACGTCGGTGCCGGCTGCGAGCAGCCGCTGAACATCATCAGTCCTGCCGCGTTCGGCTGCGTTGTGCAAGGCGGTCATGATGCCCTCGCTCGGTTTGCGTGGTTCGGATCGGCCGAGGGCGCAGCGACAGAATGCCCCCAACCCCTAGTCCGCCATTACCGAACGGGATAAGAAATCACGCCTTGTCGTGCAGCAAGGTTTTCGTATCGAGTTTGCGCGGCACAACAACAAAAAGCCCGGCACCAGGCCGGGCTTACAGCGTATGGCTACCGACAGCGCTTACTTTTCGACGAAGGCGTGCTCGATCACGTAGTCGCCCGGTTCACCGATGCGCTTGGACATCTTGAAGCCGCGGCGGTCCAGCAGCTCACGGGAGTCCTTCAGCATCGCCGAGCTGCCGCAGATCATCACGCGGTCCACGGCGGGGTCGAGCGGCGGCAGGCCGATGTCTTCGAACAGTTTGCCGGACTCGATCAGATCGGTCAGACGCCCCTGATTACGGAAGGGCTCACGCGTCACCGTCGGGTAGTAGATCAGCTTCTCGCGGACCAGCTCGCCGAGGAATTCGTGGTGCGGCAACTCGTGTTCGATGTAGTGCTGGTACGCCAGCTCCGACACCGTGCGCACGCCGTGAATCAGCACGATCTTCTCGAACTTCTCGTACACATCTAGATCACGGATCACGCTCATGAAGGGTGCGAGACCGGTGCCGGTGGAGAACAGATACAGATGCTTGCCGGGCAGCAGATCGTGCAGCACCAGCGTGCCGGTCGGCTTGCGCGACACGAGGATGTCATCGCCAGGCTGGATCTGCTGCAGGCGCGAGGTCAGCGGGCCGTTCGGCACCTTGATGCTGAAGAATTCGAGGCTTTCCTCGTAGTTCGCGCTGGCGATCGAATAGGCGCGGGTTAGCGGCCGGCCTTCGACTTCCAGCCCCATCATCACGAACTGGCCGTTCTCGTAACGCAGCGCGCGATCGCGCGTGGTGGTGAAGGAAAACAGCGTGTCGTTCCAGTGATGCACACTGAGCACTTTTTCGGTGATGTAGGCCGCCATGGTCGCAACTGGGCAAAATAATCGGAAGGCGCGCATTGTACGAGCGCGCTGCTGCATCGGCGCGACCGGTCAGGCATAAGCGACGATAAATTAGTAATAAAACAAGGCCTTGATAGCCGCATGGGTAATAAGGCGCCCCGCCAGGAGGCATCGCCCGCATGAACGAAGCGCGTTTTGCAAAGACCCCGCAACCGCCCTACTGGGCTGTGATTTTCACCAATCAGCGCAGCGCCACCGACGCCGGCTACGCCGACACGGCGGCACGCATGGTCGAGCTCGCAGCGCAGCAGCCCGGCTTTCTCGGCGCGGAGAGCACGCGCGACGCCGACGGCATCGGCATCGGCATCGGCATCGGCATCGGCATCGGCATCACGGTATCGTACTGGGAAAGCGAGCAGGCGATCGCCGACTGGAAGGCCAACGCCGAACACCAGATCGCGCAACGCATGGGGCGGGCCGAGTGGTACGCCGGCTTCGAAGTGCGGGTGGCGCGTGTGGAACGCGCCTATTCGATGCGACGCAGCGAGGCCTGAGCCGCCTCAGACCACCAGCGGCGCTTCGTCCATCAACGCGATCTGCTCGCGCAGGCCGAGGATCTGGTCCTGCCACCAGCGCTGCGTGGCGAACCACGGAAAGGCGGCCGGAAACGCCGGGTCGTCCCAACGGCTCGCGATCCACGCCGCGTAGTGCAGCAGGCGCAGCGTGCGAAGCGCTTCGATAAGATTGAGCTCACGCGGATCGAATTCGGCGAAATCCTCGTAACCAGCGAGCACGTCGCACAGCTGGCGCTGCTGGTCGGCACGCTCGCCGGACAGCAGCATCCACAGATCCTGGATCGCCGGCCCGCTGCGTGCGTCGTCGAAGTCGACGAAATGCGGCCCCTCGTCGGTCCACAGGATGTTGCCGGCGTGGCAGTCACCATGCAGGCGAATCGTCGCGACCTCGCCTGCCCGCTCATAGCAGCGGCGCACGCCGGCCAGTGCGTGCTCGACCGTCGTCGTCCAGCTCTCGTGCAGGCCCTGCGGCACGCAATCGTGTGTGGCGATCCTGTCGCGCGGGCCTTCACCGAAGCTGGCGACACTGAGCGCCGGGCGATGCGCGAAGTCACGCGTGGCGCCGCGCGCATGGATGCGACCGAGAAAGCGCCCGATCCACTCCAGCACCTTCGGGTTATCGAATTCCGGCGCACGGCCGCCGCGGCGCGGAAACAGCGCGAAGCGGAAGCCGCCATGCGCATGCAAGGTGCGGCCATCAAACGCGAGCGGTGCGACGACCGGGATTTCCGACTCGGCCAGCTCGATCGCGAAGGCATGCTCTTCGAGGATCTGTTCATCGCTCCAGCGCCCTGGCCGATAGAACTTCGCCACCAGCGGCGCCGCGTCCTCGATCCACACCTGCCAGACACGGTTCTCGTAGCTGTTGAGCGCAAGCAGCCGGCCATCGGCACGCAGGCCGACGGACTCCACCGCATCGAGCAGGGTGTCGGGCGTCAGGCGGGAATACGGGTGCGCGGCGGCGTCGGGCGTCATGGTGAATCCGGTGGCTGTGAGTCGACACCTTACCACCCGCCCTGCCGGCCATCCCGCCGACGTGGCGAGCGCGGCCCCGAACTGCACATGGCGTGGCGCACTGCGTCGGCGCGCGCGGCAACGCTGTACGAGCGAGCACGGCCCGGCGTAAGCTTTCCGGACTGCAGGCCGCACTGCGACACACGGCGGGAGAGCGTAGCGAATGACACATCGTCTTTGCCGGATTCTTCTGATGTTCGGGCTTCATCTGGCGCCGGCGCTCGCCGCTGCCAACCCGCTGCCCGTGATCCGCTGGCAGATCCTCGACTTTCCGCCCTACCACATCGTCAGCGGCCCACACCGCGGCGAAGGCTTGCGCGACCAGTTCCTGCAGGCCTTGATCGGGCAGCTTCCGGGCTTCCGCCACGAGATCGAGGTCAGCGGCGCCGAACGCCAGACGGCCTTGATGAAAGCGGCGCAGCCTGTGTGCACCCTGTCGATGCTGCGCACGCCGGAACGCGATGCCTTCATGCAGTTCGCACAGCAGCCGACGCAACTGCAACTGCCGGTGGTGCTGATCGTGCCGCGCAGCGTTGCGCAGTCGGGCGCGCTGCCGGTGGAACAGAACGGCGCCGTGTCGCTCGGTGGCACGCTGGCGCTCGGCAAGCTGCACCTGGGCGTGGTGCCCAAACGCAGCTTCGGCACCACGATCGACGGTGTCATCGCAACGGCACACAAGCAGCGCCCGGATGCAGTGCTCGAGTTTTCCGAGCAAGGCGTTGTAGCTGGCCTGCTGCGGCTGATGCAGCGTGGCCGATTCGAACTTGCGCTCGGCTATTCGCTTGAGGTGGAACAGCTGCGGCTCAGCGATCCCGGCATCGACGAGTTGCGCTACTTCCCACTCACCGAGGCGCCCGCGCTGGTACCGGCGCAGGTGGGCTGCAGCCGCCACCCCGATGCCTTGCGGGCACTGCACGCGATCGATGCGGCCCAGCCACAGCTCGCCGAAGCAAGACGGCGCCTGCGCGAGGCGTATTCCGCGCTGCTGCCGGAAACCGAACGCACCCGCTACCGCAGCTTGCTGACGGCAATCGGCGAAGCGCCCAGCCCATGAAAAAGGCCGCCCTCGGGCGGCCTTGTGATGCACGCTGACGCGTTACCAGATGCGGATACGGTCCGCGTCGGCCTTGTACATGCCATCACCCGGCTTGGTACCGAAAGCGGAATGGAAACCGTCGTGGTTCACAGCGGCACCGTTGGCACGGAACTGCGGCGGCGAGTGCGGATCAATCGTCAGCAACTGCAGCGCGCGCTCTTCGCGAACCTTGTTGCGCCAAGCCTGCGACCAGCCGAGGAAGAAGCGCTGCGCACCGGTGTAACCGTCGATGACCGCCGCCTCCTTGCCGCCGAGCGACAGCGTGTAGGCCTTGTAGGCGATCTGCAGACCCGACAGGTCGGCGATGTTCTCGCCCAGCGTAAGCTTGCCGTTGAGAGGCTTGCCCGGCAGCGGTTCGTACTTCTCGTACTGCGCGACGAGCTTGGCGCCGAGTGCATCGAAGGCCTTGCGGTCGTCGTCGGTCCACCAGTTCTGCAGTTTGCCGTCGCCATCGAACTGGCTGCCCTGGTCGTCGAAACCGTGGCTGATCTCGTGACCAATCACCGCGCCGATCGCACCGTAATTCACTGCGTCATCCGCGCCCATGTCGAAGAACGGGGGCTGCAGGATCGCGGCCGGGAACACGATCTCGTTGAGCGAGGGGTTGTAGTAGGCATTCACCGTCTGCGGCGTCATTTCCCATTCGCCGCGGTCAACCGGCTTGCCGGCCTTCGCAGCGAGGCGTTCCCACTCGAAGCGGGTGGAGCGCTGGCGGTTGCCGAGCGCATCGCCTTCCTTCACGACCAGCTTGCTGTAGTCACGCCATTTGTCGGGGTAGCCGATCTTGGTCATGTACTTCGACAGCTTGTCCTTCGCCTGCGCCTTGGTGGCCGGCGACATCCACGCGAGGCCGTCGATCGAATCGCTGTAGGCCTTCATCAGGTTGGCCACCAGTTCCTGCATGCGCGCCTTGTAGGCCGGCGGGAAGTGGCGGGCGACGTAGACCTGGCCAACCGCTTCTCCGAGCGCGCCGTTCACTTCCGCAATGCCCTTCTGCCAGCGCGGCTTGTCTTCCTTCGCACCGGTGAGCGCCGCGCCGCGGAAGGCGAAGCGCGCGTCGCGGAAGGCCTTCGGCAGTACGTCGGCGGATTCATCGAGCGCACGCAGCTTGAGGTAAGTCTTGAGTTCCGGCAGCGGCGTTTCGGCGAGCAGCTTCGCAACCGCGATCATGGTGCTGGGCTGCGACACCGACAGGCGATCGATGCCTTCGAGCTTGGCGGACTTCAGCAAGGCGTCCCAATCGAGATCCGGCGCGCTCTTCTTCAGCTCAGCCGGCGTCATCGGGTTGTAGATCTTCACCGGATTGCGGTTGTCGACCTTGTCCCAATGCGCCTCAGCGATACGGTGCTCGAACGCCAGTACCTGTTTGGCGGTGGCTTCCGGATGCTTGTCGCCAGCGAGGCGCGCCAGCGTCGTGAGGTAGCCCTCGTAGGCGGCGCGCGCCTTCGCGAGGCGATCGTCGTCCTTCAGGTAGTAGTCGCGATCCGGCATGCCAAGACCACCTTGCCAGGTCATCACGCGGTTGACCGTCGGCTCCTTGAAATCTGCCGTCACCCAGAGGTTAACCGGCGTATCCATCGCGCCCTGCACCGTGCCCATCCAGACCGCGAGGTCCTGGCGCGTCTTGATCGCATCGATCGTTGCCAGCATGGCCTTGACCGGCTTCATGCCGGCCTTGTCGATCGCCGCGGTGTCGATGTACGAACCGTAGAAAGCCGAGATCTTCTGTTCGACGCTGCCGGCCTTCTGCTTCTTCGCCGCAAGTTCCTCGACGATTGCGCGTACTTGCTTGTCGGACTTGTCGCGCAGCTGGATGAAGGTGCCGAAGTCGGCCTTGTCTGCCGGGATTTCGGTGGTATCGACCCAGCGGCCGTTGGCAGCGCGGAACAGATCGTCCTGCGCGCGGGTGGCGGGGTCGAAACCGGCGGAGTCGAGGCCGGCGTTGAGCGGGGCTGCGGTGGCAAGGCCAGCCGCAAGAAGGAGCGCAGCAAGCGGCGCCAGGCGGAGTGCTTTCATGCAATGTCCTCGTGGGAGCAGAACGACAGGCGAGCCGGATCAGGCCGCGCCAGACTGAGCGCGCAGATTAGCCGAGTGCAGGGCCGCTGCGTATCGGCTTCGTATCGTTTTGTAGCAGTGCTGAAACATCAGGGCGCGGCGGCATCGCAGCTGCTCTCCCCCTTGTCGAACACGATGCGCCACACGCCCGGCGCTTCGCGCCGCCAGATCGACGAGAAACTACCGATGCGCTTGCCTTGAGGGTCGAATACCGGCCCGCTGCTGAGTGCCAGCGAACCCGACTCGAGCACCTCCACTGTTTCGGGTGCCCATGAGAAGGGCGCTTGCGGCGTGCTGTACCAACGCCGCCACGCCTCCGCCGCCGCGGTGCGCCCGCGCAGGGTGGTGCTGCCACCGAAGAAGACTGCGTCATCGGCGATGAAGGTGGCAAAGGCGGCGTGGTCACGCCGCGCCATCGTCTGCGCAAACGCCGTCTCGGTCGCGACGACTTCGGCGCGCAGGCGGGCGAGTTCAGCGTCGCCGAGGCCATTGGCGCACGCCGCCAGCGACAGGACGCCGAACAACATCAGAACGGTCCTGAGGATCATCGCAAGCTCCCTTGCAAAGGCGCCTGCCGTCGTCAGGCGGCGATGGGTTCAGCCTAGCCCTGTCGCCACTGGGCGACAAGCCGCTTGCATGCGCCGGGTGTTGCGTACGAAGCAGGCGCTGTCGAGATGCCGATGGCTCCCTGTCGAAAAACCTGACATGGCGTTGGCATTTTGCTGCGACGCGACATTTCACCTTCGGCCAAAACGCGCTTGCGAGCTACGGAAGCCCTTCCAAATCAACGTGCTATGCAGCATTTCACGCCTTTCATGCAAGATTCATAGCGAGCTGGTGTGCAAATTGCATACTCCGCCAGCGACCTCGTACCCCGTGGTCGCACACGTGTGTTTTTCAGGAGAGTTAGATGCTTACCAAAAAAATGTCCCCCCTGGTTGTAGCGCTGGTCGCCACCGTGACCGCGTCGAGCGCCTGGGCCCTGCCGGCAGCAACCGGCTCCAGCTCTGCCTCGGGCAACTACAACTACACGCTCGGTAGCAAGAGCGGCAGCGGTGTTGGGTCCGCTACCGATGCAACCGGCGCCGAATCCTCGATCAGCGGTAGCGGCGGCGGCTTCGGTTTCGATGCCACCGGCGAAGCGGTCGGCGGCGCGTTGAAGGCTTACGCTGCAACGTCGTTCGCGCCGGGCGCAGCAATCGGTTCGGCCAGCAACGCCACGGGCATCGCCAGCTTCACCGACTACGTCACCTTCACCGGTGGCTCGGGTACCGCTGACGGCCTGTTCCTGTCGACCCTGGAAGGCAGCCTGAAAGGCGGCGCTAAGGGCTCGGCGACGTATGAGTACAACATCTCGCTGTTCGACGTCGCTGCAGGCACCTCGCAGCTGCTCGTGTCCGATAGCCACACCTACGGCAAGGGCAAGCTGACGGTCAACAACGCGTACGAAAGCGACTTCAGCTTTACCTTCGGCAAGACCTACGCCCTGGTCGCGACGCTGGCTGCCAGCGCCACGAACGGCGGCATTGCCAACTTCAAGGACACCGCCACGCTGAACTTCTCGCTCGGCAGCGGTGTTGGTCTGACCTCCGCGTCGGGTTACAGCTACGGCGTGCCGGCTGTGCCGGAACCCCAGACCTACGCGATGCTGCTGGCCGGCCTCGGCATGGTCGGTGCGATGGCCCGTCGCCGCATGAAGTAAGCCTTCGCACTCCGGTGTGAATGCACAAGGGGCCGCAAGGCCCCTTGTTCGTTTCCGTGTGTCGCCGCAAAGCAACGTCGACTTTCCTGACGGAATTCCGGCGCCTCAACTCCACCAGAAACGCACGATGTGGAAGAACAGCGGCGCGGAGAAGACCATGGAATCGAGGCGGTCCAGCATGCCGCCATGGCCTTCGATCACCGCCCCCCAGTCCTTCACGCCGTGGTCGCGCTTGACAGCGCTCAGCACCAGTCCGCTGCCGAACCCCATCAAGGTCACGAGCAAGGCGATCAGGCCCGACTGCAACGCGGTGAAGGGCGTCAGCGGGTGCAGCAGCACGCCGAGCAGGCTCGCGCTGACCACGCCGCCAACAAGGCCCTCCACGGTCTTCGACGGCGACAGCACGGGTGCCAGCTTGCGCCGGCCGAACAGCTTGCCCCAGATGTACTGCAGCACATCGCTGCCCTGCACGACGATGATCAGGTAGGCCATCAACAGCACGTTGCGCCCCTCGTAGCCGGGAATCGAGAGGTTCAGCAGCGCCGGCACATGCGACACCGCATAGACGCAGACCATCAGACCCCATTGCAGGCTGGCGGTGCGCGCCAGGAAGCGGTCGGCATCCTGCGGCAGCGCCGCGAGAATCGGCAGCAGCGCGAAGGCATAGACGGGGATGAAGATGGCGAACAGCCCGTACCAGTTCACCCACAACAGGCCGTACTGCAGCGGCAACACGAAGAAGCACGCGGCCGCCACCGCGTAACGGTCGCTGCGCCCGCAGCGCATCACCTGCACGAATTCCCGCAAGGCCACGCACGAGAGCCCGAGAAACAGCAACAGCACGGCTTCGCGCCCGGCGGCGAACGCAATCACGAGCACGCCGATCATCACCCACCAGGCACGCAGCCTCGCGTTCAGGTTGTCGATGACGGCGTGGGGCTGCTGCGGCGCGAAGCGCCACTTCAACGCAAAACCCAGCAGCGTTGCGACCGACAGCACTGCGGCGACGCTGCCGAACAGCGTCCAGGCCCCCTGGGGCAGATGGGTAAGGTTTGTCATCGCAGCACCGCCACCCACAGCACGCAAGACTGCAGAAGCGCCAGCACAGCGGCTGTCGTGACCCAGCGACGCAGACCGCGAATGCGATCGGACAAGGCGCGCATGCGCGGCGGGTCGGCGCGATCAAGCGCCAGGCCAAGCCCGGCGTCGAGTTCCGTCAGCGCCTCGTCGGGCGCCGTCGCCGCCATCTCGACAGCAAGAGCGGCGAACAGCAGCCGGTCGAGCTCCAGCCGCAGCGCAACGTAGAGCGCCGCCAGCGCCAGCAGCAGGCTCAGCACGAGCAAGGCTGGCGGTTCGCCATGCCCGGCCCGAACGACCCCAAGCAGGCAAGCGAGGATGGCCCATGCGCAGGGCCAACGCCCACCTGCCGCCAACCCGGCGGCCACCCTTGAAGCCCAACGTGCGTCGCCGTTCATTGCACGCCCTCGGCATAGCGACCCAGTGCGGCGACATGCGCATCGCCAAACACGACATGCGGCCGTGCCGCACGCACGCAAGCGATGGCCGCAGCGGGCGAGTGGCCTTGCGACACCAGCCATGCCGCCACCGCCAACGCACTGCGCGAGAAACCCAGCGCACAGCACACCAGCAGACGCCCCCGCTCGCGTTCCGCCTCGATCAGCCGCGCGGCGTCCGCGAGTGTCGTCACCGCCGGTGCCAGCAGATCCAGTGCAGGAACATGTCGAACCCGCATCGGCGGCAGCGGGTTGTGCATTTCCGGGGCGAGATCGATCACGCCGCTGAGCGCCAGCGCCGCCGCGTCCTTGCGACTGGGCATGCGGCCAAGCAAAACGCCGGGGGCCACTTCCACTGCGGGCGTCAGGCGATGTGTCCACGCGCGGGAGTTGAGCCATGTCGCCACCAGGCAGGGCGCCAGCAGCAGACGCACCGGCCAGGCGTGCCGCCCGTCACTGCGCTTGCCGAGCGCACGCGGACCGAGCCAGAGATAAGCCAACGCAACCAGCAACAGGCTCGTCGCGGGCCACCACAGCCACAGCGCGGCGCCGCCAGTGAGCACCGCAGCGCCCGCGCAACACACCGCACCGGCGAGATAGCCCACACCGAGACGCAGCGCCGCGCGATTGGCGCGATACGCGCCTCGACGCAGCGGTGAAGGCTCGTCGAACGGCAGCGCCCAGACGAGCAGGCAGGCGAGCAGCGCCCCGCTCGGCAAGTCGATGAAGTGGTGCTGGAAGGTCGTCAGCACCGACACGCCGATCAGCGCGAACCAGAGGTCGAACAGCCTTCGCGGCAGGCCGTGCAGATGGCGCGCATAGAGCGACCAGAGCAGCACCAGCAGCGAGATGTGGAGCGACGGCGCCTGGTTGAAGGGTTTGTCGAAACTGCCCAGCGCCGCGAACAGCGCGCCCCAGAGCCCATCGGCCTGCGGCCGCTCGAAACCGAAACGTAGCGGCCAGATCAGGAAGCAGGCCACCGATATGCATTGCACCGCGAACAGCCTCGACACATGGGTGCGCAGCTCCGCCCGTGTGCTGCAGACAAACAGTGATGCCGCGTAGAACAGGTCGATCGACCAGTAGGGCAGGATCGTCCATGGCACGAACGGGATCGCGTGCTCCCACGCGAACACGATGCTGCCGACCCCGCTGCGTTCGGCCGCGACGGCGTTGGCCCAGCCATAGCTGATGAAGAACAGCGGCCCCAGCAGCGCAAGCCAGCCGGCCGCTTCGCGCCAGGGGCGCGCTTCAGGCGGCTGCGGCATGCGTGACCGCACGGCGGCGGGCGATCGATACCGTGAAGATGCCCCAGCGGTCGATCGACTGGGCGATCTTCTCGAAGCCCGCCTCGGCCACCAGTTGATCCAGCTCGGCCTGCGTGCGCCGGCGCATGACCCAGGGCTCGCCGTCGCGGTGGCTGCTGAGCGTGCGCGCGATCAGTTCCAGCTGCGGGTGCCAGGGCTGGCCGGTGTAAATCAGGTAGCCGCCGGGTGCAACGGCTGCACGCAGCGCGCCCAGTGAGCGCCGCACTGGCGTGTTGTCGGGGAACAGCTCATAGAGACCGGACACCACGGCCACAGTCGGCGCAGGGTAGAGCGACGCGTAGCTTGCCGGGTCGAAGGCATCGGCCTGTTCGAAGCGCGCGATGCGACTGACGCCGCGTTCCGCGATCAGCGCTTTGCCATCACTCAGGTTGATCGGGCTGTAGTCACGCAGCCGGATCGACGCCGGCGCAATCGGCAGGCGCGCAATGCTGTCGAGGATGTAGCGCCCGTGGCCAGCCGCCACATCGAGCAGATGCAACGGCTGGCCCGCTGCGTGCAGCGCTTCGGCAGCGCGCGCGATCGCCGCCTCCAGATGCAGTTTGCGCTGGCGGATACCGCGCCAGCCGATCGCGTTGAGATAGTTGCGATCGGTCAGCCAGCCCAGACCGAGCCAGCCGCTCGGCTTGTTGCGATACACATAGTCGAGCGTCGAGCCGGAATCGAAACCCGTGCGCAGGCCCAGTCGCATGCCGGCGGACAGCCGCCCCAGGGTACGCATCGCAAGTCGCATCGACGCGAACACCGCGCCTGACATCAGGCCGGGCGCAGCGCGCAGGCGCTGGTACTCGTCGAAGGTGTGACCGCGCTGATGCGCATCGCGCAGATCCGGCGCCTCCGGCGCTGCAGCAAAGCGCGCCCGCACGAAGTCGCGGATCTCGGCAACGACCGGTGCGCGATCGCGCTCGCCCAAC